>DASZPU010000526.1:0-17412 GCA_035550195.1 Nannocystaceae bacterium | reverse complement strand
ATCTCTTCGTCGTGGTGCGTCTCGTGTTCAACACGCTACCGGAGCCGTAGGATGTTCGCCCGGCCGCAGACGCATCCGACGCTCGCGCGGTTCGTCGGCCAGTCGGCTCACGATCTCGGAGCTCGAGCGCAATCCGATGCGCCGCCGAGCGAAGGTGCGCCACGACCCGAGGCTGCACAGCACGATCCCGCTGCCGCTCCGTCGTCGCAATCGCGGCCCGCCGCCGCGCCGCCGTCCGAGAATCGTCCCGCGCTCGATTGGGTGCCGAAGGTCGAGCTGCCCGAGGGTGGCGGTGCGGTGCGTGGGATCGGTGAGAGCTTCGAAGCGAACGCGTTCACCGGATCTGGTGCGTTCAGCGTGCCGCTACCGCTCTCGCCTGCGCGCGGGCTGCAGCCCCAAGCGGTGCTGACCTACGCCTCGGGGTCCGGCAATGGCCCGTTCGGCCTGGGCTTCGGCTTGTCGGTGCCGTCGATCGCACGCAAGACCGATCGCGAGCTGCCGCGCTACGTCGACGGGATCGAGAGCGACACGTTCGTCTTCGGTGGCTCCGATCTCGTGCCGGTGCGCGACGACGGCGAGCGGGTCGTCATCGACCGCACGGAGCATTTCGTCTACCCGTATCGTCCGCGTGACGAGGGCGCATTTCTCCGCATCGAGCGCTGGGTCGCGAAGGCCGACGCACAGACGTTGTGGCGCATCCTCGACAAGGGCAATGTGACCTCGTGGTTCGGCCGCACTGCGCAGGCGCGCGTGGTCGATCCCGAAGACGATCGCCGCGTCTTCGAGTGGCGGCTCGAAGAGACATCCGACGATCGCGGCAACCTCGTGCGCTACACCTACAAGCCCGAGGACGCGCAGGTCACCGGAAGCGGCGTCGTCGCCGAGAGCAATCGGGCGCCGTCGGCGGGCAACTATTTGAAGCGCATCCACTACGGCAATCGCGAGCCCGCGGTCGCCGACGACTGGATGTTCGAAGTCGTCTTCGACTACGGCGAGCACGGCTCGATCGACGGTGGCACCGGCGAGGTCGTCGTCACGACAGCGGAGGATCGCGCGTGGCCGATGCGCGGCGATCCCTTCTCCTCGTTTCGCGCGGGGTTCGACATCCGCACGCGGCGACGCTGCGAACGTGTGCTCGTGTTCCACCGCTTCGTCGAGCTGGACGCGGACGCGCCCGTATTGGTGCGGTCGCTCGACTTCGAGTACGACGAGGCCGAGCATCTCGCGAAGCTGGAGCGGATCGTCGCGCGCTCGTACGAGACGGGCACGGTGACGAACGGCTATGTGGCGGCGGAGATGCCCGCGCTCGAGCTGGCGTACACGAGCGCGCAGCTGCAGCCGCAGATCCGCGCGCTCGATCCCGACGCGACCGACCTTCCGCTCGGTGTGGACGGTCGCGGCTTTCGCTTCGCCGACCTCGACGGCGAAGGCCTGCCCGGCATCGCCGCGGAGATCGGCGGCACCCTTCGCTACAAGCGTCCCGAAGGCGAAGGTCGCTTCGGCGTGCTGAGCCCTCGGCGCGAGCAGGTCACCACCGCGAAGCTCGGCTCCGGTGCACAGCTCGTCGACGTCGACGGTGACGGACGACTCGAGCTCGCGACCAACGAAGGCTATTACCTGCGCAAGGCTGGCGGCGACGATCTCGTCGGCTTCGTGCGCTACGAAACCGTGCCGACGATCGACTATGGCGATCCGAATCTGCAGCGGATCGATCTGAACGGCGACGGCCATCCGGATCTACTGATTACGCGCGCCGACGGCTTCCACTGGTACCCGTCGCGCGGCAAGGCCGGCTATGGCGAGCGCCGCTTCATCGCGCGGCCGAGCAGCGATCGCGAAGGTCCATCGCTGCTATTCGCGGACGGCACCGGCACCGTCTTCCTCGCCGACATGACCGGCGACGGTCTCACGGATCTCGTGCGCGTGACCCACGGTGGAGTCGTCTACTGGCCCAACCTCGGGCACGGTCGCTTCGGCCGCAAGGTCACGATGGGCGGCGAGGTGCTGCTCGCATCGAGTGCGGAATTCCATCCGGCATTCGTGCGACTCGGCGATCTCGACGGCAGCGGCACGTCCGATCTGATCTATCTGGACAGCCACGGCGCGCGCGTCTGGCTCAACCGATCCGGCAACGGATTCGCCGCGCCATCGCGACTCACTGCGTTCCCCGGTGTCGATTCGGCGACCGCGGTCGAGATCATCGACATCTACGGCAAGGGCACGGCGTGCCTCGTCTGGTCCACTGCAGCCGATTGGGCCGCACCGACCAAGGTCTGGGTGTTGGACCTCTTGCCCGACAAGCCACATCTGCTGGTGTCGACCACCAACAATCTCGGGCTCGAGACGCGCTTGCGTTGGGAGCCGAGCACCCGGCTGTATCTGCGCGACCGTGCAGCGGGGCGACCGTGGGCTTCGCGATTGCCGTTTCCGGTGCACGTCGTGACGCGCGTCGAGCAATACGACGCCGTCGCGCGGCGACGTTTCGTGCAGCAGTATGCGTACCACCACGGCTTCTACGACGGAGTCGAGCGCGAGCTACGGGGCTTCGCGATGGTCGAGCGCTGGGACACCGAAGCGTTCGAGAGCTTCAATCACGCGGGTCTCTTCAGCCTCGAGCTCTTCGATACCGTCGAGGAGAATCTTCACCAGCCGCCGGTGCTCACCCGAACGTGGTTCCACACCGGTGCATTCTTCGGTCGTGAACGGTTGCGCGATCGGATCGCCGGCGAGTACTGGCAGGGCGACGACGCTGCCTGGAGTCTTCCCGACACGGTGCTGCCGACGGGGATGACGGCGGCCGAGAGCCGTGAAGCCGCGCGAGCGCTGCGCGGCCGCATGCTGCGGCAGGAAGTCTACGCGCTCGACGGCAGCGAAGCCGAGGGTGCGCCGTTCAGCGTCGTCGAGCAGAACGCGACGGTCGTGCGGTTGCAACCGCAGACGAGGCTGGCTCCGCGCGGTGAGACGATCGTCGAGCCCGCGGTGTTCTTCGTGCACGACCGCGAGGCGCTGGCGATGCACTACGAGCGCGACCCGAGCAATCCTCGCGTCGCACACACGTTCGTACTGCGGGTCGACGCGCACGGCAACGTGACGCGCGCCGCGACGGTGGCGTATCCGGCTCGTACGCCGCACCCGGATGTCGCGGAGCAAGGGCAGGGCTCGGTCGCAGTCAGCGAGACGAGCTTCTGTGCGGTCGACGACGTGGACACGCTGCCCGACGTCTACCGCGCGAGCGTCCCGGCCGAGCAGCGCGCGTACGAGCTCCACATTGCGATCGACGACGCGACGCAGGTGCTGCTCGCCGATCTCGACGACGCAATCGACGAGGCCGCACGGATCGCCCCGGAAGCGCCGCCGTCCGCAGGCGACCTGCGGTTGCTCTCCGCCGCGCGATCGTTCTATTACGCCGACGATCTGAGCGGTGCGTTGGCGCTGGGCCAGTGCGGCACGCGGGCGCTGCCGCAGGCGGCCCACGCGGCCGCGTTCAGCGAGGGACAGCGCGCAGCGATCTTCGCTACCGACGTCTCGGGCACGCTGCTGTCGACCGACGGTGGCTACGTCGCGGACGACGTCGATGCGATCGATGTGTGGTGGTCACGCTCCGGGCGCCAGGTATTCGACGCCGCGCATTTCTATCTTCCGGTGACCGGCATCGACCCGTTCGGAAACCAGACGACGATCGAGTACGACGCGCACGACCTGTTCGTCACCGAGCTCACGGATGCGATCGGCAATGTGGTCGCAGCCGCACACGACTATCGCGTGCTCGCGCCGCGCATGGTCACCGACCCCAACGGCAACCGTATCGCGGTCGCATTCGATACTCGCGGCGTGGTGGTCGCCATGGCACGGATGGGGAAAGAAGGCGCGAGCGAAGGCGACACGCTCGCCGAGCCGACCAGCACGTTCAGCTACGATCCGTTCGCGTGGCGCGACGACGGCGAGCCTGTGCACGTGCGCACGCGTAGCCGAGAGACCTACGGCGAGCCGGGAACGCGCTGGCTCGAGCGCATCTCGTTCTTCGACGGCTCGGGTAGCACGCTCCTCGAGAAGGTCACCGCCGAGCCGGGGTTGGCGCCCGAGCGCGACGAGAACGGCGAGCTCGTGCTCGGCGGCGGCGAGCTCGTGTGGAGCGAGGCCGATCCGCGCTGGATTGGCACCGGCCGCACGTTCGTCGACAACAAGGGCAACCCCGTCAAGCAATACGAGCCGTACTTCTCGAGCACCGACGGCTACGAGGACGAGGTCGAGGTCCGCGAGCGCGGCGTTACGCCGCTCCTCCACTACGACCCGCTGGGCCGGCTCGTTCGCACCGATCTTCCCGACGGCACGTTGATGCGCGTCGCGTTCTCGCCGTGGCAGACCACGACCCACGATCCCAACGACACCGTGAGCGAGAGCGAATGGTTCGCCGAGCGCGATGCGATGGCGGGCGGAAATCCGGAGGAAGATGCCGAGAAGCGTGCGGCCGTGCTCACGGAGGCAGCCGCTGCCGGGACACCGACGGTCGCGCACAGCGATGCGCTCGGTCGCGCGGTGCGGGTGGTCCAGCATCTGCGCGACCTGACGCAGGATCCTGCCGCCGACATCTTTCTCGCCACGCGCACCGTGCTCGACATCGTCGGCAACGTGCTTCAGGTGGTCGACGCGCGCGACAACACGGCGCAGACCAACGTGCCCGGCATGGCCGGCCAGGTACTGCACACGACATCGGTGGACGCTGGTGAGCGCCGCAGCGTGGCCGATGTGATGGGCGCGCCGCTGCGCCTCTTCGACGGCATGAGCCGCATTCATCGCTTCTCGTACGACACGTTGCGCCGCGTCACGCATCACTACGTGCAGCCCGCAGTGGGTGACGAGACGCTCGCGTTGCGCAACGTCTACGGCGAGCTCGCTGCGGATCCCGAAGACGACAACCTCCGCGGCCGACTGCTGCGGCAGTACGACGGTGCCGGCTTGGTGGTGAACCGTAGGTTCTCGTTCGATGGGAACCTCGAGGAGCAGGAGCGCACGCTCGTCGTCGCCTTCGACAGCGTGCCGGATTGGATCGATCTCGCGACGGAGACGACGCTCGCCGGCCTCGACACCGCGGCCGCGAGCTTGCTCGAGACGCAGAGCCACACCACGGCGATGACGGCGGATGCGCTCGGTCGACCGGTCATGCAGACGACGCCCGACGCATCGGTCACGCGCTACGGCTACAACGACGGCGGTCTGCTGGAGTCGGTCGAAGCCGACGTGCGCGGCGCATCGCCGGCGACCGTGTTCGTCGAGAACATCGACTACGACGTGTGGGGCCGACGCGCGCTGATCGAGCACGGCAACGGCACCACCACCACGTACGACTACGACGAGCGCAGCTTCCGCCTGCGTCGGCTACACACGACACGCGCGAGCAGCCCCGGGGATCCGCTGCAGGACCTGCGCTACTTCTACGATCCGGTCGGCAACATCGTCGAAGTGCAGGACTTCGCGCAGCAGACGGTGTACTTCGACAACGCGGAGGTGCAGCCGCACCAGCTCTTCGAGTACGATTCGCTGTACCGCCTCGTGCTCGCGCGCGGCCGCGAGCACAGCAGCCTCAGCCAGCCGACGCACTCCGACTTCACGCCCGAGCCGCTCCCGCATCCCAACGACCCGGCACCGCTGCGCAACTACGAGCAGACGTATGTCTACGACGAGGTCGGCAACATCACGCGGATGCGCCATCAGGCGGGCAACGGATCGTTCACCGAGATCTGGACGCGCGGCTACGACTACGCGGAGGACGGCAACCGCCTGCTTGCGACGAGCCTCCCCGGCGACGACGTCGAAGACCCCGACACGTACTCGGCGGAGTACGAGTACGACGCGCACGGGAGCATGATCGCGATGCCCCATCTGGCCGCGATCGACTGGGACCACGCGGATCGCATGCAACACGCCGATCTCGGCGGCGGCGGCGACGTGTACTTCCAGTACGACGCCCAGGGCAACCGCGTCCGCAAGGTCCGCGTGAACCAAGCCGGCACCGTAGCGAACGAGAGAATCTACGTCGGCGCATTCGAACGCTATCGCGAACGCGCAGTCGACAGCCCGAGCGTGCTCGGCGACGTCGACCTCGAACGCGACACGCTCCACGTCAGCGACGACACCGGCCGCATCGTGATGGTCGAAACACTGACGATCGAAGACGGCGACCCAGTCGCCTCGCCGGCAAACATCTCCCGCTACCAATACGGCAACCACCTCGGCTCGTCATCGGTCGAAGCGGACGACGCCGCCAACATCATCTCCTACGAGGAGTACCACCCCTACGGCACGACGAGCTACGCGGCCAACGACGCTACGATCGAGGTGAGCGCGAAGCGATACCGGTACATCGGAAAGGAGCGCGACGACGAGACGGGGCTGTATCATCTCGGAGCGCGCTACTACGCCAGCTGGCTCGCGCGCTGGAACGCCGCCGACCCTATCGGGCTGGCCGATGGCGTGAACCGATACGCGTACGCCAGGTGTAGCCCCGTCTTGCGCGTCGATCCGGGCGGGATGCGCAGCTATTCAAAGATGAGCTGGGGGGCGTACGATGTCGGGATCGGAAGCCCATTTGGGCAACAGCAAGAGCGAGTGTTCGACGCTGAGGAGTTTGCCCGTGACGAGGCGCGTGCACTCGCCGAACTGGAGGGATCGGGAGTGCCCGAAGCGGAGCTAGAGCTTCAGCGGGCGCTCGTCGTCGACTTGCAGGCGACTGCTTTCGTTGAGCGCGCAGTGCTTGAGTACGCGATCGAAGGGAGGCCGGCTTCTGCTCGCATCGCGGCTTCCGGAATATCGCGTGATGAGGCCACTTCAATTGGTGCTCGAGCCGGTCGTCTGGCGGTGGCCCAGGCAAAGTACGAGGCTCAGCAACAGCGAGAGGCCGACGAGCGACAGGTCTACGCGACTGCGTCCGGAAATATGACCGATGCCCAAATGCGGGCAATGCGGTTTGTGCGAGAGTATAATGTTACGAAGGGAGCCACCATTGGCGCGCTCGCGTTCGCCGGGGGCGATGGTGTAAGTGTCGAGTTTGCCGAGATGATTCAAACCGCCGAGGGGGCTGCAGGTGCATTAGTACCGAGCGCGGCTCCGGTGACAGGTCGGCGTGGGACTCCGCGGGCGGTCTCAGACAAAGGGCTCGCGCCTGGCTCGTTTGATCGCGGAGGCGTAAAGCTCGGGAAGAAGGAGACGGATCTTGCGGAACTCCTCGCCGCTCGTGGGCAACGCGTAACTGCGCTCAAGCCGACCGGGACCAAGCGCGAACCCGACTTTATCGTCAACGGCGTACGCACGGAGCTCAAGACCCTCGACGCCGGCGGAGGACCTAATCAAATTCTGAATGCCGTGCTCCGCGGAAAGGGTCAAGCACAGAGTCTCGTTATCGACGCTCGTTCAAGCGGGCTTTCGACCAAGGAGGCGGCTCAGCAGCTTCGTCGAGTCTACCAGAGCGAGTTCACGAAGGGGAAGATCACCTCCATTGAGGTAATTCTGCCGAGTGGAGGGTCTTTGTTCGGTGGCAAACGATAGCGGATAACTGACGATGCCGAAGTACTCATGCAGGTGTGGAGCTACCCTGGACGACGACAATGCGACGACGACGACGACATTGTTGGCATTTACCGCGGAGGCCTGGGAGCAACGCGAAGCCGAATCGGATTGGCGCAAGCGCATCCCATTCTCCTATGAGATATGGTCGTGCAGGGTCTGTGGTCGCTGGCATGTCTTCGTCCAGGACGTCGACGCGCCGTCCCTGGTCCTCGTCCCAGAAAACTGAATGGCGGTGGGGGCAAGTAGGACCCACGTCCGGACCGACACGCGGTGGTGAGCTGCGCGCGAAAGCAGTTGCTCCGCCGGCGTCCATCATGGATCCGTCCGACGACTCAGCTTGTCGGCGAAGCCCCGAGCGCGGGCTGACGTGCGGAGTCCATTACCCACCCGACGGTCTGGACCCACTTGTACGTGGCCCGGTTGCCGCACCCATCTACGCCGACCGTCAGCGGCCCAAGATCTTTGTATGTGAGCTGCCCGGCGGCGCAGTTCAGGTCGTGTGGTGCGCGCTTCTCCAGGTCCGGGATCGTGCTCGCGAAAGAGCCTGTAAACGTGTCGGACGTGGGCGTCGGCTGATGCGCGCAGCCGAACGCCAGCGCGAACATCAGGCTGCCGAGTTTCCGTGTCTTGGTCACGAACGGATCCTAACGCATTCCGCAGGGCTGACGGCCGTGACCTAGTCGATCACGATGAACTTCTGCGCGCGTGCTCGAGCATCTCGATCGAGTGGCCCTGCGTCCGGCAGCGGCGACTCGAGCGACGCATCCACCCGCCCGAGTGACGCGGAGAGCAGCGAGGGCAGCGGCGACCCCGACGGTCCGGAGGTCTTCGAGCTCTTCGCCGACCCGCCGGCCTTGCAAGAGAACGGCGTCGTCACGATCACCGCGCACGTCACCGATCCCGACGGGCTGGACTGCCGAGCGCAGCTCGCGATCGTGACCATCACCGGACACGACGCATGCGGTGAGAGCCTGCTCGATTCCCACCCATACGCGCGGTGCTGCTGCGGCCCGCTCTGATCCCCACACGGTCGCGCGGCGGTCGCAGGGCGCGTAGTATGGTGTCCCGATGCCACCGCGCCAACGACTTGCGTGCGTCGCGACCTCGGTTCTCGTACTCGTTCCCATCGCGTGCGGCGACGATGACTCCGGCAACGCCGACGCGTCGTCGAGCGTCACGACAGCGTCCGCGACCGGCAATCCTTCGACGAGCGAGAGTGCTTCCAGCGGTAGCGCGGACGCGGACACATCAGCGACCGAGACCGGGAACGATACGGCCAGCGATACGACCGATTCGCCACCGAACCTCGGCATCTGCGAGAGTTACATCGCGTGCGCGATGGAGACGATGCCCGAAGTCATCGCGTCGATCATCGCGACGTACGGCGCAGAGGGGTCGTGCTGGATGCTCCCCGGCGTGACCGAGGCGGATTGCTGGACGGAGTGCGACGCCCAGATGTCCAACCTCCGCGATGCAAACCCCGAGATCGAGTCGTGTTGGGAGTGCACGAGCGATGCCGAATGTACCGAGGTGCCGTGGTGCGACCTGGTCGCGCACGAGTGCGTCGACGACCTCATCTTTTGCGATGCAATCGTCGATACCGGCCAGTGCTTCGAACGTCCCGCGCACCTCGGATTGCCGTGCGGCGACACCTACCCGACGGAACCGGGGCACTGCCCCGTGAACGCCGCGCTACTGGGTACGTGCATCGGCGCGTTCCCCGATGGGCTGATCTACTACTACGAGCCGCTGTGGGCGCTCCCAGGTGCGCACGACGCTTGCGCGGAAGACGACGGCGTACTGAGACCGGGACCGCCGTAGTTGCGTGGCGCGTCGCTGCTGAGTGCGATCATCTCGCAGGCCGACCTCGGACGCATGCGTCTCTGGGACGAGGCCCTTCGTCTGCTCGCGCGGTCGCACCTTTCGGCCGGATGCCGAACGCGACCAGCAGCGTCAGTGCGCGCCGCGAGGTCGTGGCGGTCTTGCGGAAGACTTGCTTCGCGTGCGTGCGCGCCGTGCTGCGCGCGATCGCCAGCGCGTCGGCGATCTCGTCGTAGCTCTCGCAGCGCACGAGCTCGAGCAGCACCTCGCCCTCGCGTGACGTGAGCGCGTACTCCCTCGCGATCGCATCGGCGCACGCGACCAATAAGAGCGACGCCTTGTCGCTGTCCGCCACGACGCGTAGGAATCGATCCATCCCTACGCGTTCCGAACGAGCGTGCGCTGCTTCGCGCGCGCTCGACACCCGCACCAATTCACCCTCGATCGCCATCGTCGTCATCCCAACTCCTCCTGGACCGGGGGATCCTCCCCACGGCGTCGAAGATCGTGAGCGCCGAGGGAACATCGATCAGCAAGAATTCCAGCGTTCGCACGTGCGTTCACACAACGCGTCGATCGCTGCGATCCAATGGCCACTCTGCGAGCCGAAGCGTGGCTCAGTACGCGGTGAGCTCGGCCCAATCCACATCGACACCGAATGTCCACGTGCCCGTTGCAGGCACCGTCGCGCGAAGCACGAGCCCTTCGTCTTGCGCGAGCACGATCGGGTACGCGCTGCCGTCGAACGCGAACGCCTCGCCGGTCGGCGAGATCATCTTGTCGCCCGCGGTCGCGCTCACCGATCCCCCCACCGAGCCGACGCCTTGGCTGTCCAGCGTCTTCGTGCCGGCACTGAGCGCCGCCGTACTCGAGATGCGCGCCTGGCCGAGCAGCGTCGTTCCGAAGCTCGTCCGCTTCTTCCCGTTGTTGCCGCTGATCGTCGCCGTGTTGCCGCCGCTGCCGTTGGCTGTCCAGCTCCTCGCGATCACGAGCTCGAAGCGACAAAAGCCCGCAGTGAACGCCGTGATCCCGCCCGCCCAGAGCCGAACGTGCTTGATGCGTGCGAGGTTCGATGCGTGCGTCCACCGGAAGTGGAACACCTCCGCGGAGGCTGCGAGTCCGGCGGCAACCGTGCCCGAGACCAACGAGATGCCGTACTCGCCGAGGACATCGCAGCGCTGCGTGACACGGAGCGCTCGCGTGTTGGTGTCGACTTCGGCGATCGTGCCGCTGTTTCCTCGCAGTTGGATGCTCATGTCTCCTCCATCACGTTCTGTCCGTCGTGGGTCCCTACACGGCGAGCTCGCACCACTCGACGTCGACGCCGAATCGCCACGTCCCCGACGCGGGCACCGTGGCAGTGAGCACGAGGCCTTCGTTGCGCCGGAGCACGATCGCATGCGCTTCGCCGCCGTAGCGAAACAGCTCCCCGCTCGGGGTGATCAGCTTCTCCGCGAAGGAGCCGAAGCCCCGCGTCGAGCCTCCGACCGAGCCCACGCCCTGCGCATCGATTGCCTTCGTGCCTGCGGTGAGCGCTGCAGTCGACGCGATCTCGATCGCTGCGACCTGCGAGCTCGCAGATCCCACGCGCTTCTTGCCGCTGTCTCCCGTCATCGACGCGGTCGTGCCGCTCGCCGAATGGCTCGACCACCCCCGCGCGAGCAGGAGCTCGAAGCGGTAGCGACCGGCGGTGAACTCCGCGATTCCGCCGGCCCACATGCGTACGCGTTGGATCGACGCGACGATGCTGGGATGCGTCCAGCGGAAGAAGAAGACTTCGGCGTCCGCGGCCAAGCCAGCGGCCATGTTGCCGGACGCCAGCGACACGCCGAACGATCCCAGCGCGCTGTCGTCGTCCGGATGCGTGTCGATCCGCAGCGCGCTCGTGCCCGCATCGACTTCGAGCAGCGGAACGCCGGCGTCGCCGCGCACGTGCACGCTCATCAAAGCCCTCCCATTGCGATCACGGTGACGATGTATTGACCCCACGTGCCGTCGGGAGCCGACACACCGACGGTGACTTGTTCGTCGGCGTTGGAGAGTACTGTGGCGCTCAATCCTTCGATCGCCGCGTCTTCATCGGCGAGTGGATGATCCGCGGTGCCGCCGCGCACGGTGACTGCGAACGCGAAGGAGTCCGCCGAGATCCACTGGGCGGCGATCGTCACTTGTGCGAAGTCGGATCCCGTGCCGAAGTCGACTATGCCCGAGAGCGTACTCGTCGGTAGGTCGCCGAGCTCGAGCGTCTTGAAGCTGAGTGCGTTGCCGGATCGCCCGAGGTAACGACCGTTCGCGGTCGCGACGATGTCGGCTGGATCTCCGCTGCTGTTCGCGGCGCGACCGATCACGCTGAGCGCGCTCGAGTCGCGTAGGACCGTGTTCGTCACGGCACCGCTCTGCAGCTTGGAGCTCGTGACCGCGCCGTTCTGGATCTGCGTCGTCGTGACGGCATCGTCCTGCAATTGGTTCTGTCCAATCGCACCGTCGGCGACGAACGCCTCCGCGGCACTCAGATCCCGCGCGTGATACAGATCGAGCGCGCCGTCGTAGACGAACTGGATGAGATCGTAGACGGGCCCGTTGCTGCTCGACTGCAGGATCGGAGGCGCGCCGTCGGGCCAGCGGATGTTCGATGGCCACGCTGCGACGTCGTTCCCCGCGCCGTCGCGGACGATGACGAGCTGGTACGAGGATCCATCGGTCGGATTCGTGAATGCGACCGTCACATTGCCGCTCGCACTCGTCAGATCGAGGCGCTGCACGTCGCCGCGCGCCCAATCGACCGTGTGCGCGGTGCCCACCGCTGCGTTCGGCACGACCGTGTCGGTCGGGCGGATCGGATAGACGAGGCCGCCGGTCACGAACGTCATGTTCGCTCCGCGAACGACCGCACGATCGCGATCGACACGTCGAGCGACGCCTCGACCGCGCCCGGGACACTACAGCTCGCGCGCAGCACCCAGCGCAGCTTGCTGTCGGGAATCCGCGGTACGAACCAACGCACGGGGTTCCAGAACACCGCATTGTCGGCAGTCTGCGCGACGACTTTGCGAGCAGCACCGCTCGTCACCGTCGGATCGAACCAATCGACCAGGATGAAGTGTCGATTCGTGCCCGGCGGCGTGGAGTAGGAGACGTCGATCACGAGCGCTTCTTCGTCCTCCTCCAACCAATCCCACCGGATCTCCGTGGGACTGCCCGAGACGACCGCGGCGCGAAAGCTCCGGAAGCGCCACAGCTCGACGGGGGGGAGGCGAGTCGTCATCCAGAGGTCGCTCCGCTCGGCGTGGACGAGCGCCGGTCAAGCTACTCGCTCTGCTTCTGGCTGAACATCCTCCCAAGGGGGGATGGGAGTGGGTCGCACCCTCCGGTCGGGCTCGCCTTCGCGTTGCGGTACGATCCTCGTGTTGGCCGCACGCTTCATCGCGATCGCCGTGCTGATGTTCGTCGGATGCGGCGAGTCGATCTATGCGTGCGACGGCGACGCGAGCTGCAAGGACGGTGAGCGCAGCGGACGTTGCGAACCCAATGGTGCGTGCAGCTTCCCCGATCCCGCGTGTCCGAGCGGCTATCGCTACGGTGAGCACGCCGCCGACGGACGTGCGGGCGAGTGCGTGCCGCTCGATCCGATCGCGGGTACCGAAGCCACGACGTCGTCGTCGACGACCGCGAGCACCACGTCGACGACGGTCGATCTCACCAGCGACGGCGGCAACGACGAGTCGACGCAGACGACGATCGACGCCACCACCACGAGCGACGGCGAGAGCACGACCGGCACGACGGCGCCGATCACCGACACCGCCAGCGAGTCGTCGAGCAGCGCAGAGGAGAACACCGGCCCGAGCCCCGGCGATCCCTACGGTTCGTGCATGGACGACGAGTGCATCCCCGGCTCCGAGTGCATGCCGCTCGGTGCATTGCCGCAGACCTGCGCTCCGAGCTGCAACGACGACACCGATTGCCCGCCGCCCACGAGCGGCGAAGCGTCACCGACCTGCATCGGTCAGGGGCAGAACAAAGGGTGCGCGCTCGAGTGCTCGGGCGACGGCGAGTGTCCGGACGGGATGGAGTGCTCGTCGTGGCAGCCGCGCTGGGGCGACCTCTGCACGTGGTTCTGAGTTTTGGTCGCGCCCTCCGGCGCTCTTCCTGGCGCGATCCGTCGTGCTCGCTGTCCGCCGTGGCGAAGCCACGTCGGGCTCGAGATCAGAGCACGAAGCCGACCTGCAGCCCGACGCTCCACGGACGCGGAAAGTACTCCGATGCGTCGAAGCCGAGCTTCTCGTCGTCGGAGAGCTTGATGCATCCGGTCTTCGCGTCGTTCGAGGTACCGCAGGCCTTGCCCGCGAATGGCAGGAAGAAGTCGAAGCGCGGGCCGATCGTGAAGCGCTTCAAGATGCGGAACCCGATGCCGAGCTGCAGACCGATCGCACCACGATGCGTGACCAGCAAGTCGTCGGTGGTGATCGCCGCGCCGCCGCTGCTCGGCACGTAGCGCAGCACGCTGCGCTCGCGATTCTGGAAGTAGCCGAGCGTCATGCCGAACCACGGATCGAAGTTGGTCTCCTGCAACAGGTGCAGCAACGTGCCCGCGCCGACGTAGAGGAACCCGAGCGATGCACGACCGGCATCGACGGCGACCGTCTCGCCGCGCTCGTCGATGATCGTGCGTGCGAACTTCGACGGCGATCCGCCGCCCGCGACCATCGCGATCGGTGCGAAGCGACCGAAGCGATAGCCACCCGAGATGCTGAACCACCCCGCGACCTTGATGCCTTCGCATGCCTTCGCACGACTGCAGCCCGCGACGCCGGCCGACGCGAGGATCGTTCCGCCTTTGCGCAACGGATCGGGCCAACGCTTCTGGCGCGGCGGCGGCCCGCTCTCGCCCGCGGGTGCGGGCTTCTTCGGTGGCAACGTCGGGACCGACGTCGCGATCGGTTGCGGTGGTGGCGTGGGCTCGGGCTCGGGCTGGGGGTCCGAGGCCTCGATCGGTGGCGTGCTCGGATCTTCGCTCGGCGGTGCAGCCGGATCGGCGATCGGCTCGCTGTCGACGGGCGGTGCGTCGACGGGTGGATCACTCGGTGCAGGTGCGGACGCAGGCTCCGGCGCGTGCAGGGTTGCGAGGACGATCACGAACGCGAGCGGGAACATCTTCGGCGGCGCGAGAGGCTCGCACACCGCGACCGCACCGAGCAAGCACGCTGGGATCGGAGTAGACTTTCGAGCTGGGATTGCGCGCGAAGGGTTGGGTCACGATGAAGCGATTCACGGCCATTTTCGTGGGGCTCGCCGCGTGCACGAACAGCGGCGGCGAAAACGACACGACGCAGAGCGCGACGATGACGTCGATCTCCGCGACCGGCATACCGACGGGCTCGGCCGGAAGCGAGTCCGACGGCGGCCCCGGGAGCAACCCGTCGCAGGGCTCGGACGATGACGGTCCCGTCGATGGCGGCGGCGTGAAGTTCGATCTCGGTCCCAACAGCGGGCTGTGCATCGATCACCCCGCGGGTTGGATCTGCGACGGCACCAAGGCCGTCGAGTGCGATGGCAACGGCAACGCGGGAGACGTCGAGCAGTGTCTGCCCGGCGTGTGCGTGCCCGGTGAGGGTTGCGTCGCGTGCCAAGCCGGTGAGTACGCGTGCCACGGTCCGCGCGTGATGTCGTGCAACACCGCGGGGCCCGATCCGGTGTGGCAAGAAGAAGAGGTGTGCGACTCGGCGGCGCAGCTCGTCTGCGACTCCGGCATGGGCACGTGCATCCCGCTCGCACCGCTCGGCGGCGTGAACCCGACCGGCGAGTACTACCAGTACGCGGTCTTCGATCTCACGCCCGACGGCTTCTCGCAGATCTCCGACGTCGACGCCTACGAGGATCGCATCTACTTCGTCGGCTACAACAACGGCTTCAGCACGCTGGTCGTCGGTGCCTACGACGTGACGCTGCTCGACAGCGACGGCGACGGCATGCTCGAGCCCAACCAGCATCCCGACTTCCCCGACAACCAGGGTCCGATCGAGCAGCGTCAGTTCACGCTCGTCGGATCGTGGCCGGTCGACAATCCCGGCGGCTTCCCCAACAACATGGAGGTCTACGCGAAGGACGGCAGCGTCGTCTATGCCGGGCCCAACGGATTCCGCGAGCTCGATCTCGGGACCGGCATGTGGACGATGGTCGCGCCGACGCCGACGTGGCTCAACACCACGCTCTACCAGTGGATGGCCTTCATTGGCTACGACGAGCTCAACGGCGTCTGGTACTCGGGCAACGAGTCGGCGCGGCGCGTGTGGCAGTTCGACACCGAGTCGCAGACGTGGGGCTACGCGTTCGAGTTCCCCGCGCTCGCAGGCGATCACATGGACGGCATGGAGGTCGTCGTCGACGTGTCGACCGGCACGCCGTACGTCTACGTCTCGGACATGACCAGCAACTTCATCGGTCAGTACCGCCACGACACCGAGCTCGGTTGGGTGCAGGAGAACTTGTTCACGTACGTCGAGCCGGCCGGCAGCGCGCTCGAAGGCTTCGGCTACGGCGCGCTCGGCCACTTCTGGGTGGGCTCGCTCGCGAACACGTTCTACGAGCTCGGCGGCGGCGACCTCACCGAGTACATCGATCCGGCCGGCTGATCAGCGGCTGTGTCGGCGGCAGCGGCCGGCGTGGCATTCCACGCCGCCGTAGCTGCACTTCACGTCGCTGCGATCGGCGCAGTGGCTCGCGGCGTCGCGCGGGCCGACGAGCAATGGCTCGCGCGCCGCTTCGATGCGATCCGCCGCGCCGCGGTTCACTGCGGCGCCGCCTCCACACGGATCGTAGCAACACTCGCCGTCGACGACGTGGGTGCCGACGTACACGCAATCCGCGTCGGCCGTGCACGCGCGGTCGGCATCCGTGATCGCACATGCGGGATGCGATGCGTCGTGACGAGGCTTCGCAGGCTGCGAGGCGGCGGGCGTTGCTTCGCTGCGACCGTCCGCGCATGCGGCGAGCGCAACCATCGTCAGGGCGGCGACCACGGATCGCATGGTGGGATGCTAGCTCGACGGCCGCGCAACGCGCCGAAAGAAATTCGCGCGGTGTCGTGATCGAAATGCGGCCTCGTGAATCCTACCGTTCGTCCGATTCGGGCGACGGAGGTATGCGGATGTTGGCAGCGAAGGGAAACTCGCGTGGGTTGCGTTGCATCGTGTGGGCGGCGGTCGCGGTGGGTGCGGCCGGTTGTGACATGGATCCGCTCATCCATCAGGACAACGTGCACACGCAGGAGCAGTACGAGAAGAGCGCGAGGAACTGGACGAAGTGGGCGCTCCAACAGGACTGGTCGACCGGGCCGATCCTCGACACCGACGGTAGCGCGTGCGCGCTCGGGCAGAAGGGCAGGACCTGGTTTCTCGCGGGCACGACCGGCGGTCCGGTCGAGCGCGAGTGCACGATTCCCCACGGCAAGAAGATCTTCTTCCCGCTGGTCAATCGCTGGGTTGCGCCGCGACCGACATCGATCATCGAAGGCGATCCGGAGAACGACTTGGCGGCGTGGGTCGCCTTCGTGACCGAGTACTTCGCGGGCAACCGCGCATCGACGTGCTCGCTCACGTTGCGCCTCGAGGGCCACGACCTGCTGCCGGATCTCGAGACGATGGACGAGGAGCTCTACGTCGAGATCCTCGATCCGTTCGCGATCATCATGACCGACGACAACTTCTCGACGCCGTTCGGCGGCCTGCCCGGCGAGCGCACCACGTGGGTCGACGGCCACTGGGCGCTGCTCGAGCCGTTGCCACCCGGCGACTACACGCTCGAGTTCGGCGGCAGCACCTGCGACGAGAACGACGAGGTCGACTTCGAGACGCTCGCGACGTACACGTTGCACATCGAAGAAGAAGACTGAGAGGCTGACAGGGAATCGCGCGAGCGCCCAGCGAGAAGGGCGGGCGCTCAGCGGTCGCGCGAGCGCGTCACGGGGAGTCGGTCGGCTTCGAGCTGGGCCACGGTAGCTGCGTGCTCGGCCCCGTCAAGGCCGAGTCG
>DASZPU010000525.1:0-11031 GCA_035550195.1 Nannocystaceae bacterium | reverse complement strand
TCGACATCTCCTGCACGAGATTCGCGAGGTCGGTCGACAGCATCAGCGGATTGGGCCGCGAGAGCTGCGTCCACAGCATCATGCGCGAGGCCGCGAAGCACAGCGGCAGGAAGTGGAAGACGCGATCGGTGCCCTCGCGCTTGCCCGCGACCTTCTCGAGCCGCTCGATCGTGCGCGGGATCATGAAGTCGATGTTCGCGCGATCGAGCACGACGCCCTTCGGCTCGCCCGACGTGCCCGAGGTGTAGATGATCGCGACCGGATCGTGCTCGCCGATGTCGTGCAGGCCGGCCTTGCTGGGCTCGGCCTCGAACACCTCGTCGAACGTCGCGATGCGCCCGTGCTCGGGCCACGCTTCGGCGATGCTGTCGGCCAGCGCCTTCGAGCCCGCCAGCAACAGCTTCGGCTCGGCAGAGCGCAGCATGATCGCGAGCTCGCGCGGTTCCTGCTTGTCGTAGAGCGGCACGACGATCGCACCGCACGCGAGCGCGGCCAGATCGCCGCACACCCACTTCGCCGAGTTGGGCGCGAGCACGGCGACGCGATCGCCGGGTTGCACACCTGCGGCCGCGACGAATGCACGCGCGCGCGCGATCAACCCCAGCAGCGCGCGACCATCGTGCTCGCGCAGCTCGGTGCCGTGCACTTCGATGATGCTGCAGCGCTCGGGTTGCTTCTCGAGATGATCGAAGATGCGCGCGAGGAAATGCATGGGTGTGGACGCGGATTCGCGCCGCGCGGCGGGAGCATAACCCTATCGCCGCGCGCGCGAGAACCCGCGCAGATACCCTCTGGCACCCGTGCTAGCGACGTCGGCGCGAGCGCAGGCCGAGCAGCCCGAGCAACCCGAGGCCGAGCACCCCTTCGCTCTCACCATCGACGTCGCAGCTGCAGCCCGAACCGCCGCCGCCACCATCGGCCGCCGCGCTGCCGCTCTCGCTGCTCTCCTCGCCCGCGGTCGCGGTCGTCGGATTGCCGGTCATCGTCGCACCGGTGAGCGAGTCGCTGTCATTGCCGGTCATCGTCGCGCCGGTGGTGGTGTCGTCACCACTCGTCGTGCCGGGATCGGTGTCACCGGTGGTGCCGGGATCGGTGTCGCCGGTGGTCGACGTCGGATCGGTGTCGCTCGTACCGCTCTCGTGTCCGGTGGGATCCGTCGACGAAGTGTCGGTGGGATCCGTCGTGCTGCTCATCGTCGGATCGGTGTCGGTCGGATCGCCGGTGTCGGTCGGGTCACCGGTCTCGGACGTCGCCACGCCGCCACAGAAGATCTCGATCTGCTCGAGACACACGTCGCCGAGCGCATCGTCGTCGAGCCCGTCCCACTCGTTGCCACCGCCACCGAAGCCGCCCGATCCATCCATGCACTCGCACGAGACCGAGTCGGGCTCGTTGTCGACGACGCACGCGCCTGCACGCGTCTCGCACGGCACACCGTCGGGTGGTGGCGGCTCGCCGCAGAAGATCTCGAGCTGCTCGAAGCACACGCCGGTGAGCTCGGCTTCGTCCAGCCCACCCCACATGTTGCCACCGCCAGCGAAGCCGCCCGATCCATCCATGCACTCGCACGAGATCGAATCACCCGCGTCGTTCGAGATGTCGCAGTTGCCGTCCATCGTTTCGCAGCTCGCCGACGCCGCCGCCGCTGCGCGGGGAATCAGCGCCGTTGCCACGGCGAGCGGAAGCCCGAGCACCACCATCGTTCGCATCCACATAAGGACAACCTTTCGGCCCCGACCCGGGGCATTACGAAGGCCTCATGCCCGGACCTCCGTGGATCCTTGGTGGGGCGTGGTGGTTTTTCGTGGTGACGTGCCGGTGACAGCCGGACGCACGCGGCTGCGGTAGCCTGGACGCATGCGTTCATGGCTGTGGGTGGCGACTTGGACGATCGGCGCGTGTGCCGGCAGAGCGGTGGATCCCGAGCCCTCGGCGCCCGCCCTCGAGCCGTCCGCGAGCACGACGCAGGACCCGGTCGCGAACGCACCCGTCGATCCGCCGCGCAACGACGACGAGCTCGCGCCGCTGTTGCGCGAGGTCGCGACCGCGTATCGCAGCTGGGGCATGGTCGACAACCAGTTCCACTGGGCACCGGGCTTGTGTGCGATGCCGATGGAAGGCGTGATGCACTCGAGCGCGGCGGAAGGTGAAGGCGCGCACGCGCAGAAGGTGTTCGTGCTCTACGCCAGCGATGCGATGGGCTACTGGAAGTCGACCGACGAGAAAGGGCGATTGCCGAAGTCGCTCGCACAGCCGCACGTGCTCACCTCGCGCGGCGACGTCGCGCAGGTGCTCGTGAAGGAATCGTTCGTGCCCGCGAAGCTCGGTGAAGGCAGCACGGCGATGCACGGCCACGTGCGCCCCGCGAAGAAGGGTGACGAGACGTTCGTCGCGGGCGATCCGATGGGACTGTTCGTGATGGCGCAGCTCACCGGTCGTCCCGCGAACACCGACGATGGTTGGATCTACGCCACCATCGCGCCCGACGGAACGATCGGCGAGTCGGGCGTGATCGCGACCTGCCGCGACTGTCACGCGAAAGAGAAGGACCGCATCTTCGGCGTTCCGCTGGCGTGGAAGTGATCCGCTGCACGCGCGGCCGATGAGCCCGAAAGCGCGCGTTGACGCCGGTTCACGCGCGGAATGGTTGCACGCACAGGTGCCCGTGCCATCCTCCGTGCAGCATGGTCCTTCGCTTCTGTATCGCCCTTTCGTGTCTGCTCCCGCTCGCCTGCGGAGGCGACGACGACGATGACGGTGTCGCCGACGAGAGCGAGGGCGAAGGCAGCAACACCAACGGCAGCACCGCGGGTAGCACGAACGGCAGCACCAACGGCAGCACAAACGCGAGCACGAGCGCCGAGAGTGGCGAGCCCGCGACCGACTGCGACTTCGACGGAAGCTTCGACGGCAACGCGGGCTCGTGGCCGTCGCCGTGGGAGAACCTCGGCGGTACCACCAGCGCGGACGTCGTCGACGGGCGCGCGCGGCTCGTGCCGATGACCAGCAACTACTCGCTCGGTCGCATGTTCGTGCCGATGGACTGCACCGACGCCGAGGTCTCGTTCAAGTTCGAGTTCACCGACGCGTCGCAGGGCATCGGTGTCTACGTGCGCCAAAACGGTGGGCGACTGCAGGCCACCACGCCGCCCGGCGCGGGCTATGCCGTGTTCATCGAGAACTTCCGCGCGCCGCAAGGCATCGGCGTCTGGTACGAAGTCGACGGCGTCGAGACGCTGATCCAACAGGTCGTGTCGTTCCCGATCGAGACGGGTGTGCTCTACGGCGCGCGCGTGCGCGTCACGCAGATGAGCGCGGGCACCACGGTGTTGCAGGCTCGCATGTGGCGCGACGGCGATGCCGAGCCCACCACGTGGCAGGTCGAGCGCACCGACTCGATGCCGACGCTGCAGAACGTCGGTGGCGGGCTCGCGATCGACTCGTACAGCTCGCGCACGAGCGGCGCGGCTGCGGATCTGTTCATCGACGACGTGGTGATGCGCGCGGCCGACTGAGGATCACTCGGGCTCGGCCGCAGCGCCGCGGGCCTGCGTGCTCGCACGATAGGCGAGGTTGCGCGCGCGCATGAAGTTGCCGAGCGGGCGGTGCTCGACGAGCGCGTGCCACGGATCGAACGAGAAGCTCTCGATCTGCTCGCCGAGCCGTCGCCCCGCATCGCTCTCGGGATCCTGCTGCGGGATCGACAGGCGCGCGACCGCGACGAACGGGGTGTCCCACTCGACCGAGTGGTCCTCGATGGGCGTGGTGGCCTCGTCGCGGAAGAACTGCAGACGCAGCTCGTAGTCGAGCGGGCCCTGCTGCACCCGACGGATCAGATCCTTCGCATAGTGATCGCGGTCGTTATCGCCGTCGGGCGCCGCGGCTTCGGCCGCGCGATCGACCGGCACGATCGCGAAACGCACCGCATGCGGGCCGCACGAGATCGCCGCGGCGCTGAAGAACGGCACGGTCGCCATCGAGGTGTCGCGGCGCTTCATCGACGCAATCAACGCGCGCAGGATCGCGAACGCGCGCAGCGGCCCCACCGACACCGCGAGCTTCACGGGCAGGAGCGCCGGCTTGCCCGCAGCCGCGACGAACGCGACGAACTCGTCGGCGTCGCGGAACGGTGTGGCCGGCGTACGGATCGCGAGGAAGTCCTGCGTGCGCGCGTGCTCGAGCCCGGGAATCACCTTCGTGCCGTCGACGTCGCCGACCTTGATCGCGATGCCGCGCGCATCGGGAGCGCGATCGTTCTGTCGCCGCGGCGCACCGTTCGAGAAGCGCACCCATGCGCGATGGGTGCCGGGCTTCGCGAAGAGGCCGTGACGCGCGCGCTCGGGTAGATCGTCGAGCACCGTGAGCGTCGCCGACACGCCGACATGCGCCTTCGCATGCAACGCGCGCGACAGCTTGTCCTCGTGCGCGCTGGCTTTCTGCACGCCGAGCAACACCTGCGCGTGCCGTTCGAAGCGCGCGTCCTCACCGTCGGTCTTCACCTCGCGCCAACTCGTGCTGTCCGCTTCGCTGCTCATCGGCGCGGGAGAATAGCAGAGCCCGCGCGCGCCACCGGCCTACGCGGTGATCTCGAGCTCGAGCGCGTTCGAAACCAGCTCGAACGGCTTCTCCTTCGCCATCGCACCGAGATCGACCGAACGCGTGCCACCGCTACGGCCCTTCTCCGCCTCGCCGCCGGTCCACGTGTAGTGCACGAAGAGCCGCACCTTGCCCTTTTTCCACTCGAAGTGCGGCCACGCCCACAGCGGATCGATCGCGCGACTCGTGCCCGCCTTCACGCTGACGATCTCGTCGCTCCAATCGGGATCGAACAGACCGCAGCGTCCGACCGCAGCGCGCGGCAGCGGCTTCCAACAACCATCGCCTTCGTCGATGAAGGCGGTGAACGCGATCACCGGATCGCGCCAGCCCGCATCCGAGCCGTCGCCGGGCATCACGATCGCGTGCGCGCGCTTCTTCGACACGTTGCGGATCGTCCCCTTCAGCTCGGGGAAATCGCTCTTCGCCATCGAGCTCGGCCCCGTGAGCTCGAGCCGTAGATCGGGCTGCGCGTCACCGGTGCGCGTCGCGTTCGGCGTGACGCAGGTGGTTGCGCCGCCACGCTCGAGTCGCTCGCGCTCGGCCGCGACGCGCTCGAAGTCCGCGCGCGTCTGCTCGCGCTCCGCGTTCGATGCGGAGGGCCAGCCGGTCGACTCGTGCACGACGACCGGCGTGGTCGGTGCGGCGGGCGGCTCGCGGTCCGGCGCGATCGGCCCGGCGTCCGCGGCTGCACATCCGAAGAGAACCAACGCCGTCGCGAGCGTGCTGCGCATACTGGCCTGAACGCCCGAGGTCCGGCTTCGGCTTACACCGGGCTCATGGAGGATCGACGAGCCGCCCCATGAAGAGGATCGCGCCCGACTTCGTGTCGCGGACGAGGAAGAGGAACGGATGATCCGCGAAGAAGTCGATCTGCTCGGGCGGCTCCGCCGGCGCGGCGCTGCCCGCCTTCATCGACACCGCGGTGGCGGCGGCCGCTTCCGTGCCGGCTTCGTCCACCGCGATGAAGGCCTTGTGATAGGCCTCCGAGATCATCAGCTGCTCGCTCTTGGGCGCCATGCCGGTGAAGTCCGACTTGCTCGCGTCCCACGCGGTGACGACTCCGAGCGCCTGGAGTGTCTTCTTCAGCGCGATCGCTTCGCCGGGCTCGATGCGAAAGCGCGGCAGCTTGAGGTCGACGCGCTCCGGCTTGGCGGCGCCGATCCACTGCTTCAGCTTCTCCGCCGTGATCGCCTTCTCGAGCGCGGGCAAGCCTTTGACGTCGTCGGGCAAGATCACCGTCATCGCGTAGTCGCTGCCGGTGTAGGGCACATCGACGAGCCGCGCCTTTGCCTCCTTGGCGGCGAAGAAGCGGATGTCGTCGATGCGGTTCATCATCTTCACGTTCTCGTCGCCGGCGGTGCCGTGGAAGGGCTCGTCGTGCGTCGCGAACGCGTGGAAGCGCTCGGCCCACTGCGCTTTGAAGTAGATCGCGTTGACGAGCACGAGTCGCGTGGCCTCGTTCACGCCGCCTTGCGGGAGTAGATCTTTGATCTTGTCGTGGGTCTGCTCGGCGACCCACGCGTTGATGTGCGCACGCGCGGGCTCGGAGCCGGTCTTGAAGTCGACCGGCTCGAGCGGCGCGCGGAAGGTGTCCTTGGTGAGATCGACGAAGGCCGTCTCGAAGGTGACGGTCTTCTCGCCGAAGAGACGGTTGGCGACGTCGAGCTCGAGGCCACCGCTCGCCGCGTTCCAGCGCGCGAGCATGCCACCGAAGCCGGTGTGCAGATCCGCGGAGTGCGGAAAGTGGAAGGTCTTCGCGAGCTCGTCGGCGGTGTCGCCCTTCGCACCTGCGTGCGTCATCGCGAACGCGACCGCGATGCTCGCGGGCGACACGAAGACGTTGCCCGGCTCCTTGCCGAGCTGCTTGTGCAGATCGATCGCGAACGCATTGATGCTGGTCGCGACCGCCTGCTCGACCTCGGGCGCGAGCTCCGGCACGGGCTCGCTGGGCTCCTCGGGCTTCGGCTCGGCCTTCGCGTCGGCTTTGGCGTCTTGCTTCGCGTCCTTCTTCGCATCGGCCTTCTTCGCGTCCGACTTCTTGGCATCGGTGGTCTTCGCGTCGGCCTTCTTCGCATCCTGCTTCGCGGTCTTCGTGTCACCGGTGGTGGACGCGGGGCAAGCAGCGAGCGCCAAGATGGCAACGAAGAACGGAGTGTGACGAACCGACATCGCCGGCAGTTCTAGCACGGCGTGCTAGGCTCGATGGTGGTGCAACGTTGGATCGTCGTTGGATCGTTCGCGCTGCTCGCCTGCGGCGAGGCCGACCCGATCGCCCACGCCGACGTCGCCGACCTCTGCGGACGCGCAGGACCGGTGCAGATCCTGCCACTTCAGCGCGAGGAGGTCGTGGGCGAGCTGTGGTCGAGCGCGCGCTACGGCGATCGCTATCTGTATGGCATTCGCACGTTCGACCACCCGATCAGCAACGTCGAGGCCACGCGCTACTCGCCGCAGCAACGCGGCTACGCCGAGGTCGCAGCGCGCATCGAGTCCATCGATCGCTGTGGTGACGACCGCCGCGTGATCGCAGAAGGTGCCGACACGATCCTCGCTCCGCGATCGGAGCTCGAGCCGTGGTTGGCCCGACGCAGCGAGACCGGGATGCTCTTCTGGATCGACCCGGAGGGGCGCTGGCCCGCGCGCGCGCTCGCCGAGACGCCGTGGTATGGCGGCGCCGCGGTGGCAGACAACCTCGTGCACGTGTTCCGCGAGGACGAAGGGGACATCGCGCGGTTCACCTTGGTCGACGACCAACCGATCCTCGATGTGGTGCTCGATCGGGTGGTCGACGCGCAGACGTTCTCGTTCACCGACAGCGTCGACACACCCGCGATCGTGTACGCGCTCCGCGACGACGGCGAGCTGGTGCTCTTGCACCTTCGCACCGGTCGCATGGAGTCGATCGCGAAAGGCGTCGCGGGCTTCACCACCGAAAGAGATCCGCGCTACGTCGTGTGGTGGCCCGGCGATCTCGACGCGACGCTGTCGGCCCCGATCACCGAGGCATGGCTGCTCGATCGCGAGCGCGATCGGAGCATCGCGCTCGCGTTCGAAGCCGGCGGCGAGCTCTCGTTCCGCATGTTCGGCCCGGTGCTCGCGACCTGGCGCACCGCGGAGAATCCCGACCTCCCCGGGCACTCCGACGTCGTGCAGACGCGACTGACGTTCCTGCCCGAGCTGCGCTCGATCATCGTCGACGGAAAGTGGGAGTCGATCGGCGCGAGCGCGGAGGGTCGTCGATTCACCGCAGCGCCTCCGTTCGAGATCTCCCTCGATCACTTCCTGTTCGAGTCGAGCGACGACGGCATCCGTGTCGTCGGCGGTCCGCTCGATCGCCCCTTCGACGGCGCGTTCTGGACGAAGGAATGCGCGGAGGACGACGCGTCCGCGCACGCGCACCCGTGCGATCTGATCCGCACTCCGTTCGACACGATGGAGCCGGAGGTCTACGAGCAGCGTGCGTGGAGCTCCATCGCGCTGCCGGACGATCGCTGGCTCGTCTTCGCCGCGAAGCCACCGCCACCCGACGCGTGGCGCCCCGATCCGCGCGGAACGCTATGGATCGTCGACGGGGCAACCGGCGACGAGGCGCGCCTCGATCGCGAAGTCTCGGGCGGCTTCCCGATGCTCGAGCCGCACACGAGCCCCGGCGGCGTGTGGCACACCGACGAGGTCGTCTACCAAGTACGCGCACTGTCGGGCGATCGCACCGGGCTCTGGCGCGCGCGCTTCGAATGAACGCGGCTTTTTCCCGCGTTTCGTCGCTCTGAGTCGACTCAGAGCGCTCGAACGCGGCTTTTTCCCGCGATCGGGAGAAGCTCAGCCGTAGCGATCGAGCAGCTTCAGCAGCGCGGGTTCCATCGCGGGAAGATGCGCTTGCCAGGTGCGCGGCAGGTCGCGGCGCGGGAACTCGGGATACAGGCGCACGACCTCGTCCATGAAGTCGATGCCCATGCCGCCCATCAGTGCGAGCTGCTTGGGTACGGCGCGGCCGATGTCTTCGCGGATCTGCTCGCGGTCCTTCGCGAGCGTCTCGAGCACGTTCACGACCTTCTCCGCGAGGTTGTCTTCGTCGACCTCGAGGAACAGGTGCGGGTGGCCGCGATCGTTCATCAGGTTGCGGATGCGCTCGTCCATCGTGATGCCCGCGCTCGCCACCTGCCCCGGCATCGAGGTCACCACCGCGTGGAAGCGCGAGCTCAGCATCCACGTGCAGTTGCGCAGCATGGACACCATGTCGAACATGTTCCACTCGTCGCTCGCGATGATCGGCGCAGCCATCTTCAAGCGCGGCGCGAGGTCCTCGCACGCGAGCTTGTCGAGCTGCTCCATCGCCACCAAAATCGGGAAGCACTCGCGCTTCTCCGCGAACGCGTTCACGCCGGTCGCGATCGCATCGAGGTACGTCTCGTACTTCGCACGCGACTCCGGCGAGCTGTGGTGGAAGTAGATCGACTGGTAGTGCTCTTCGCGGTACTGCCCGACGAGCCGCATCGCGGCCGCCTTCGCCAAGTCGGGCTTCACCGGCCACCAGAACGGATTGATCGGGCACACCACGAGGATCGGCGTCTTGCCGTCCCAGCCCGCCTTCTTCAGGTGCTCCGCGCCCTTGGGCAGCGGCGCGGGCTCGAACGTCCACGCCGTGTCCGCGCCACCGGTCGTGCGGATGCCGAGCTGCCCCAACACCTGTCGCGACGGCTCGTTGCGACAGATCACCAGCGAGCTCTTGCAGTGCTTCTTCACGAAGTCGCGCAACGCCGGCGTCATGTTGCCGGCCTCGGCACCATAGCCGACCGACAGCTTGCCTTCGGCGTTCGCGATGCCGAGCGCGCCCGCCATCATCACCGACAGCGCGCTCGCGAACTTCGACTTGAACATCGAGCCTTCGCACGCGATGACGCCGTGGTGCTTCGGGCACTCGTCGTGGAGGAACTTCGGGAACACGACCGGCAGCTCGACCTGCCGCACCGTGCGGAAGTAGCCCGCCGTCAAAGCCGGATCGACGGTCATGATCGTCAGCTCGATCTCGTCGTCGCCGAGCACGTGACGGATCTGCCGGATCATCTCCTCGACGCGCACGTCGGCGCCGGTGTTGCGCGTGCCCACGTAGCCCGCGAAGAGGAGCTTGAGCGGCTTGCCCGGCTTCCAGGTCTCGCCGCGCACGTCGAGCGCACGCTCGACCGCGACGGCCTCGATGAAGCCGTTCATCACCTCTTGCAGCACGCGATCGGGATCGAACGCGTTCTTGATGCGCTTGAGGATTCCCATCGAAACTACGCTGCCTTCGCGATGCGTGCCTCGGCGTCGTCGGGCCAGGGCAGGTACGGATACTTGAACTTGCCGTCGACCGCGAAGCGCAGCAGCGGATACGCGTAGGTGTCGAACGTGGCGGGCTCGTGGCCGAGCGCCGCGACGATGCGACGGTTGTCGAACACGGTGTCGTACGCGAGGTACGGCAGGAACACCTTCATCAGCGACGCCGCCGGCGCGACGCCGTACTTCTTGGGCGTGCTCATGAGCGCCTCGACCGCGAGGCCGAACGCCTTCTCGAGCCGCGGTGCGAAGAACGTGCGCGGCTTGTGCCCACCGGCGCGCAACGCCGCCACGATCTCGCCGTAGCTCAGCGACGCCGTGCCCGACGACAGATGGTAGATGCCGTGCTTCGGGTTCGGATCGAGGTGCACGCGTGCGATGCCCTCGCCCACGTAGTTGGCGGGCACGATGTCGATCTTCGCCGAGCTCGGCAGCGGCAGCACGCGCATGTACGCGAGCCCGGCGAACGCGCGCACCATGTCGAACTGCGTGGTCTCGGGGAAGCGCGAGTCACCGAGCACGGTGCTGGGCCGGAAGATCGTGCACTGCACGTCGGGCAACAGCTCGTGGACCATGTACTCGCAGAACTTCTTCGTGCGCGCGTACGGGTCGTAGTCGCTGCGATCCCACTCGACCGCTTCGTCTTCGCCGACCACCTCGCTCTTGCGATGACCGGCGACCGCGACCGTGGAGACGTCGCTGAAGCGGCGCAGCCCGTGGTGATCCTGGGCATCGCGCGCGAGCTTCACCAGCTCGAGCGTGCCGCGCAGGTTCACGTTGAAGCAGACCTTGTCGGACTTGCGGTTGAGCGACGCGGCGCAGTGGATGACCGAAGTCATCGTGTTGCGCAGTCGCAGCCGCGCCTCGGTCTCGAGCCCGAGCTCGCTGCTGGTGAGATCGCCGAGATAGATGTCGAAGCGAGGCAACGCGCGCGCGAACGCGTCGAAGTCCATGTGCAGCTGCATCGACTTCCACAGCCGCTGCCGCCCTTCGGCCTCGTTCTTCGCGCGCACCAACACCGCGATGCGCTCGTTGGAGCGATTGAGCAGCTCGTTGGCGACGTACGAGCCGATGTAACCGGTGGAACCGGTGAGCAGGGTGGTCACGAGACCTTCTCTC
>DASZPU010000524.1:0-8445 GCA_035550195.1 Nannocystaceae bacterium | reverse complement strand
CCAGCGGCTTCCTCACCGAGATCTCGCGCGCGGTCGCCCGCTTCAACGGGCACCTGTTGCTCACGAAGTACGGGCTCGACTTCACCGAGTACGAAGCGATCGCGGCGGAGATCAGCGAAGACCCGCGCGTGTCCGCAGCGTCGCCGTTCGCGTTCTCGATGGTGGTGGTCGTGCGCGACGACGGCAGCGAAGCGCCGGCGCCTGCGAGCGCGCCACCGCCGAAGACCGACGACGTCGATGCCGCCTGGGGTGCCGCGATCGATGCCGACGCGCGCTTGCAGGCTTCGAGCGCGCCCGCGCGTGCGCAGGCCGAAGGCACGCCCGATCCCGAGCGGCCCGCGATCGTGGTCGGCAAGGGCATCGATCCCAAGCGTGCGGGCGGCTTCTCCGGGCTCGCGCCCGCGTTCGGACGCGGTGATCTCTCGGGCCTGCGTCCCGCGAACGCCGGCAAGCCGCCCGGCATCGTGCTCGGTCGCATGCTGCGACGCGAGCTCGGTGTCGAAGTGGGCGAGCGCGTGCGCGTGGTCGTGCCCGCGGAGCTCGACGGTCGCGAGGAGAGTGCGACCGCACCCCCGCGCTTCGCGGTCTTCGACGTCACCGACGAGCTGCACACCGGCGTCGCGGAGCTCGATCGCAACCTGGTGCTCATGCACCTCACCGCCGCGCAGGCGCTCTTCTTCCGTGAGGGGCGCGTCACCGGCATCGAGTTCGAGCTGCACGATCCCGAGGACGCGCAGGCGCTCGCCGACGAGCTCGCCGGCCGCTTGCCGCCGCTCTATCGCACGAGCACGTGGCGCGAGAGCAACGGCGACATGCTCACCACGCTCGAGCAGATCCGCGTGGTCATCTCGATGATCCTCGGGCTCATGGGCGTCGTCGGTGCGGCGTCGCTGGTCGCGAGCCTCTTGTTGGTCGTGCGGCGCAAGCACCACGACATCGGCGTGATGCTGGCGCTCGGCTGCGATCACCGCGCGGTGTTCTGGGTGTTCGAGTCGGTCGGGCTCGTCGCAGGCACCGTGGGCGTGGTGCTCGGCCTCGGGCTCGGTGCGCTCTACGTCGCGGTGATCGGTGCGTACCGCTTCCCGCTCGGCGGCGACGTGTACCCCATCGATCACCTGCCGGCGCAGCTCGAGCTCGCCGACGCGATGGTGCCGGTCGCGATCGCGATGACGCTGTGCGCGATCGCCAGCGGCCCGGTCGCGCTGCTCGCCGCGCGCGTGCGGATCCTGTCCGCGCTCGCGCGCTAGCCCTCTTTGGGCGCGTCGCCGGCGGTGTCGGCGGGCGGCGCCTCCGTCGGCGCCTTCTTGTCGAGCTCGTTGCTCTTCGCCTGCAGCTCTTCGATCTTCTTCTTCGCGACCGACTCGGAGTACGGCGAGCAGCAATCCATCCGCACGTACGTCGACCACTCGTCGAGCGCGTGCTTGATGTCGTCCTTCGCTTCGTAGATCTGCGCCGCGCCGGCGTGCGCCATCTTGTCCGAGGCGTAGGTCGACAGCGCTTTCATGTACGTCTTGAGCGCTTCGTCGTTGCGCTCCTGCGCCCGCAGCACGTCACCGAGCTCGGTGAACACGAACTGCGCCATGGGATCCATCTCGGCGACCTTGCGCAGCACCGTCTCGGCTTCCTTGAAGCTGCCGGCCTTCTTGAGCTGGACACCGTAGGCGAGCCCGTACTCGCTCTTGTCGGGTGCGAGCTCGAAGGCCTTGCCGTACGCGGCGGCCGAACCGGCGTGGTCCTCTTTGCGCGCGAGGTATTCGCCGCGCATCGAGTGCGGGACGGGAGCGTCGCCCTTCTTCGCGATCGACTTGTCGACCAGCGCGATGGCTTCGTCGACCTTGCCCTCACCGAAGCGCAGCTTGGACATGCCCGCGAGCGCCTCCGGCTGATCGGGGTGCTCCTCGAGCACGCGCGTGTAGATCTTCTCCGCGTCCTTCGTCTTGTTGTTGCGCGCGCGCGTGGCCGCGTTGTCGAGGTCGCTCTTGAGCTTCGCTTCGACCTCGGCGGGGTCGACGTCGGGCTTGTTGTCGCAGCCCGCCACGGCGGCGGACGTGAGCAGGATCGCGAGCGAGAGGGCGCGCATGGTCGGCAGCGTCCCATGTCCGGCGTCCCAGACGCAAGCGCGCGGTCATCCTGCTAGATTCGACGTAGGCTTCACGGGTGGGGCTGCGGCATCAGGTCAAGTCCGCATTGGCGCGCTGGGTGCTGCACAAGCGCCGCGGGCTCTTCGAAGGCGAGGCGCGACCGGCTCCGCACGACGAAGCCACGCACGATTGGGATGGGCGTCGTCGCTTCGCGGAGGACTACACGTTCGTCGCGCTGCAACCCGAGCTCGCGCTGCTCGTGCGGCTGGAGTGGTTGCCGGGTCGCGCAGCGCATCGCCTGTGGGTGATCGCGCTCGGCGAAGACGAGGCCTACTGCAACCCGCAAGCACAGGCCGTGGTCGCGGATGCAGCCGCGGATCGTTGGCGCGTCGCGGGGCTCGAGCTCGATTGCCTGCGTCCGCTCGCGCGGTGGTCGATCGGCTATCGCGGTCCGTTGCTCGCTGCGGACGATCCCGCGTCGAACGTCGCGCGGATTCCAGTGCAGCGCGCGTGCGAGCTCGAGCTGGTCTTCGACGCCGATCGCGATCCGTTCGTACCCGGTGTCGACGACGATCCCGAGCTGGTCGCGCGTCGGCTCGGCGAAGCGGCGTGGGACGCCGAGCTCGTGCGATCGGTGCGACGCGCGAGCCAGCGCGGCTACGTGCAGCTCGGCACGATCACCGGCACGCTCGCGCTCGGCGACACCGCGATCGCCGTGAACGCGCAGGCGCTGCGTCAGCACACCTGGGGCGTGCGCGACTGGGGTGGCCCGCATCGCGCGGTGCAGTGCTTCGCGACCGGTGAAGGTGCGCGCGCGTGGATCCAGCGCGCGCAGTTTCCCGCGTTCACGCTCGAAGGTGGCTTCGTTGCGCGCGGCGATGCAGCACCGGTGGCGATCCAGGATCTGCGCCACGTCGACGACGACACCGGCGACGAGCGTTCGCTCGCGCTCGAGCTGCCCGATGGTCCGCTGCACTGGCAGGGCCGCCGCATGCGCGCGCTCGAGCTGCGCGTCGACGGTCGCGGTGCGCTCGACGTCGCGCTCGTGCGCGGCGAGGGCGATCGCGTCGCGCTGTGGGCGACCCAACGCCGCACGTTGCCGGGGCTCGTGCGGCAGCGCTGATCGGTTTGCGCGCAGCTTCGCCCTTCGCATATCGTGCGAGCGATGCCGCCGACGCTCGGCCTCCGCCATCTCGCGCTGTGGATCGACGATGCCGCGTTCGCGGCGACGGTCGCGTTCTATCGCGACGCGCTCGGCATGGCGGTGCAGTGGCAGCCCGACGACGACAACGTCTATCTCAGCTCGGGCGGCGACAACCTCGCGCTGCACCGCGCCAAGCCGCCGCGCGTCGTGGCCCACGAGCGCTCACCGCTCGATCACCTCGGCTTCTGCGTGCCGAGTGCGGACGATGTCGCGAAGTGGCGCGATCAGGTGGCGACCCACGGCGGCGTCATCGCCCAGGAGGTTCGCACGCACCGCGATGGCGCGACGTCGTTCTACGCGCGCGACCCTGCGGGGAATCTCCTGCAGGTGCTGCACATCCCCGGGGTGCGCTGAGCCGCGCTACCCGGGCACGCTCTCGGCGCGCGCGAGCCAGTGCTGCGCCGCCGCGGCGTCGGAGAACACGCGCACGTGCACGTGCGCCTGCGGCGACACCAGCTGTGCGGCCGTGCGCAGCACCGACGACGTCGCCACGAAGGCGATCCGTCGCACGCGTTGGCCCTGCGACTGCCGCAGGAACTCGTGGGCGAGCGCAGCGCAACCGGCTTCGTAGCCCGCGACGTCGCGCAGATCGATCAACACGCGCGTCGGCATGTCGTCGGAGCCGCGCCACTGATCGAGCGTCGCATCGACCATCTCGCGGGTGAGGAAGCCGCCGCCGCGCACGTGTGCCACCGGCGCACGCAGATCGCATGCCGTGTGGAGCTCCGAGGGGAGCTGGGTGTAGTGCCGCGCGACCATCTTCCAACCACGGATCGGAAGGGCCGATCCGGTGCAGGCCGAAACCCTCGGCCCACGATTTCAGGGTAGGGGCCAGCGTGGCACCACGCAAGCGCGCAGGTACGTGCACGCCCGTGCATGTTTTGCAAACAACGGCGTTCCGCGATCAGCTTGCGACGCGAACGACGATTCTTGCCCGCGCGCAGGGATCGTCTCTCAGCCGGTGCCGCTGCCCGAGTCCGCACCGCTCGTCGCGCTCGAGCCACCCGTGCCCGGCGCCACGTCCATGTTGCCCGTGCAATCGAGCATGTCGGCGGACGGGCCGTTGCAGGTGATCGTGAAGTCGAGCACGCGACCGGGGCCGGGCGGATCGAACTCGAACGGCACCGTGGACAGCATGTTGTTCTGTGCGTCCTGCACCTCGACCGAGATGCCGTCGATGTCGGAGCCGTTGATCTCGCGATCCGGGTCGGGAATCGCGTTGTAGCCGGGGTCGGGCAGCTCGCACTCGAACTCGTGCGGGCCGAACAGCAGGCCGGTCTGGTTGTTCTCGTACGCGGTGATCTGGAAGAACGCGAGCGGCACCTGCGAGCACATCGACGGGAAGTCGTCGACCAGGATCGCCCAGCGGAACCGCAGTGTGGCGGGCGTCGCGGCGAGATCGGCGTCGACGTCGGTCGACGAGCCGCCGTGCACCTCGACGCGATCGTCCTCGTCGGGCGCGGCCACGTTGTCCATCACGACGTAGTCCTCGGCGTCGATCGCCTCGACCAACAGATCGTGGGTGCCCGCCTTCACGCCGCTCAGCGTGATGGGCTCGTTGGGATCACACGGCGCTTCCGCGCTCGCGATGTTGTTGCCGACGGTGACGCGCACGGTTTCGATCGGCACGTCGAACGCCATGCAGTTGTTGGCGAAGCCCAGCTTGTAGCTGACGTTGAGGTTGCCGCTCTGCGGGTCGTTGCCACATCCGGCGGCGATCGAAACGGCGAAGAGGGCGAGGGGCAGGGAGCGAATCATCCAAGACATGCGGGGCTTCTCCGAGGCGCGCCGTCGAAGGCACGTGGGCAGAGCGTTCGATAGTTGGGGTCGCGACGCAAGAACCGTGGGCGCAGATACCCGCTCGGCTGGGTTCAGGACGACACGGTGTCGCAGGTTGTTCATCGCATCTGCGACGGTTTCTTGCGGGCGTGGGCCCGGTTGTGCCAACCGGGCAGTGGGGAGTTCCCTCACCCAGTGCTGCACGCCACAGCCCGCACAGCCCACCTCGCCACGCGCCTTCTCGGCGTGACGTCCGTGATGTTCGCGCTCGCCGTTTCCACGCCGAGCGCGGCCGCTGCACCCAGGTCGACGGGCGATCCCGTGGCCGAGGAGCCGGTCGCGAAGACGCCCGCGGCCAAGTCCGACCGATCGGCCGCGCGCACCCGCGCGCCGGAAGAGGCCGGTGACGACGAGCACGACGGTGACGCACCCGCGCGACAGATCCCCGAGCGCACGCGCGCGCCCGCCCACGCCGATTGCGATCTCCGCGTGCCGCTGTGGGAGCACGTGGTCGACAAGGGCGAGCATCTCGGCGGCATCGCGGGTCGCTACGGCGTGCGCCGAGCCGACATCCTGCGACTCAATCCCGATCTGCTGAAGAACCCCGATCTGATCCGCACCGGACAGAAGCTGCGCGTGTGCCCGACGATCGCTCCGCGACTGCGCAAGGAGATCGAGGTCGTGGTGAAGCCCGGCGACACCGTCGGTGCGCTCGCGCTCGAGCACGGCGTCACCGTGAACGAGCTCGTGGCCATGCAGCGCGGTGAGCTCAGCGATCCGAACCGGCTCTCGGTCGGCAAGAAGCTGCGCGTGGTCGTCGACGCCGGCATCGCGCCCGACTTCCTGCCCGCCGAGGAGCCGAAGCCCGCGCGCAAGTCGGGCGGACGCAGCCGCAGCGGCAAGCCCATCGTGCGCCGCGTCGGGCAGCAGCTGCCGCTCGCGGACGACGACTACTTCGTCAAGCGTCCGCACCTCGCGTGGGGCACCGCGACGACGATCAACAACATCACGCAGGCGGTCGATCAGTACAAGCGCAGGCACTCGGTCGGCCCGCTCGTGCACATCGGCGACATCAGCAAGCAGGGCGGAGGCCCGCTGTATCCGCATCTTTCGCATCGCGTGGGACGCGACGTGGACGTCGGCTACGTGCTGCGCGGTGAGGATGCCGATCGCACGCGCTTCTCGGGCGTGACGCATGCGAACCTCGACGTCGCGCGCACGTGGTCGCTGGTGAAGGCGTTCGTCGACACCGGCGGCGTCGAGGTGATCTTCCTCGACTACGGGCTGCAGAAGATCCTGTACGAGTACGCGAAGGAGCGCGGCACCAGCGAAGAAGAGCTCGACGAGCTGTTCCAGTATCCGCGCGGTCGCGGGCGCTCGCACGGGATCATCCGGCACTGGCGTAGCCACCAGCACCACTTCCACGTGCGCTTCAAGTCGTAGCGTCGCTCAGAGCCCGAACATCTTGCCGATGCTCTTCGCGGTCTTCACCGTGTCGTGCACGTTCTTGGCACTCTGCGCGACGTTGGCGGTCTTGCGCGCGAGGTCGGCGGTGTTGTCGGGCTTGGCGGGCGTCGTCGGAGTCGTCGGCGTGCTCGCGGACGCGCTGCGCACCGCGGCGAGCTCCTTCTCCTGCATCGCCACGGCGGCCTCGATGTCGCGCAGCTTCTGCTCGTAGACCTCCGCGTTGCGCGAGTCGAGCGCCTTCTCGCGCTCGCTGATCGCCCGCGAGTAGTCGAGGATGCGCGCCGACTCGCCGGCCTCGAGCGCGGTGAGCATCTTGCTGCGCAGCTCGATGAGCACGTGATCGTCGAGCCCGATGATGCGATCGAGCTTCGTGACGCGGGTCTGCGCGCCGACTCGCTGCCGCCGCGACACGCCGTCGCCGCAGACCTCGAGCCAGCTCGACATCGTGTCGCGCCACAACACGCGTGTGACCTCGGCACCGCTGAAGTCGCGCTCCTGCAGCTCGCGCGCGAACTGCAGCTCGTACGGCCACATCTCGACCTCGTCGATGGCGCCCAGCAGGCCGCAGCGGCGTTGATCGAGCGCTTGATCGACGAGCGTCTCGGGCAGCGGCGCGAACCCATCGAGGTGCGCCCGCAGCTCGCGCTGCTCGGGTGCGGCCTCGCCGACGCACGCACCGAGATAGTCGTGCGCGAGCACCAACCACTGCGCGGTGGGATCACGACCGAGCGCACCTTCGGCGATCGCGGCGTCGAGCTGATCGAAGCTCCCCGCGCGCGCGAGCGCGAGCTTGTCACCGAAGTCGGGGTAGACCTTGCATTCGCCGCGCGCGGCGACCCACTCGAGCCCCGCCACCGTGGCCGACGTGGGCTCCGGCGTGGCCGCCGTCGTCGTGGGTGGCGTCGTCGCCTTCGGGCTCTCGGCGAGCGCGCTCGCGGGCTGGGTCGTCGGCGTCGCGGGCTTCTTCCCCTTGCACGCGATCATCCAGCCGACGATCAGTGCCGCGACCGCGAGATCGGGTGCGCGGCGGCGGACGAGACGACGCAGGCGATGGCTCATGACGCTTCTCCTTCGTTCGATGCGCGCGGGCTCGCGAGCGCGACGATCGCGAGCGTCACGATGGCGAGCGCGTGGCCGATGGCGGTGACGATCGCGAGCTCGAAGAGCAACGGCTCGACCAGCAGGAACGCGAACGTGGCGAGCACGAGGCTCGAGATCGCGGCGAGGCCGAGGGCGCGACGCACCGGCGCGCGCAGACGTGCGCCGGCGATCCAACCGAGCGGAAGCCCGACCGCGATGCCGAGCACGAGTCGCACGACCGCGGTGCTGGCGATCAGCGGCTCGCTCGCGACCTGCACGAGCGTGCTCGCGATCGCGAGCGCGAGCAGCAGGAGCGGGAGACGTCCGCTGCGGCGCGTGCAGAGGCGGGCTTGCAGCGCGACGCCGAGCGCGATCGCGAGATAGAAGCCGGTACAGCGCGCGCACAACCAGCTCGGCGCGCCGAGCAGCTCGATCGCACGCTCGGGCCCCGCTCGACAGACCCAGGCTGCGAGCGACTCCATGCTCCTCACGGTAGCATCGTGACGCGAGCACCGAATCCGATCCGCGCGACCGCATCATCGCATCGCGATTGCGCGCAGCTCGATTCCGTCGCGCGCACGCGATGTAGCTTCTGCGTACCGTTGCGAGCGTTGCGTAGCGTCGTGCTCGTGCGTGTGCGACATCGCCGCACCTTTCGCCGATGTGCCGTGCTCGGGCCCGTAGACCGGGCTGCGTCGCAATCCGTCATCGCGTCGGGTCGCGCTCGTGCGCACGATCGTGACGGGCCGCGTCCGGGCTGGCATGCAGCGCTCCTTCTCGATCGCCCTCGCTCTGTCGTGTGCTTGTGGGTCCGCCGATGATCACGACGCTGCC
>DASZPU010000523.1:0-13106 GCA_035550195.1 Nannocystaceae bacterium | reverse complement strand
CTTCTCCATCACCTCGTTGGACGGATCGTCGGGGTCCTCCCACGTCCACTGCACACGCGCGCCCGCGGGCACGCGCGCGCGTCCACCCGTCGCGGTGACGGTGACGGTGAGCTCGATGTACTGCTTGTCCTTCTTCCACAGGTCCTGCCACGCGACGCTCGCGTCGACGCGCGGGATGTGGTTGACGAAGATGCGTCCGGCATCGTCGTCGCTCTTGTAGCCGACGAGATAGCCCGAGCGCTTCGCGGTGCCCGCGGCAGTGTCGGCCGGATCGACGTGGCCGGGTTTGTACAGGCCTTTGATGTCGGTGAGCGCGACGGCGATGGTCGCCGGCTGCAAGCGCAAGGGCGGCGCGGGCAGGTACGAGGTCTGGTACGCGCCCGGTGCGTACAGATCGCACTGCTCCTTCGCGCACGAGCCCTTCGCCGCGTGACACAGCAGCTTCGGCTCTTCGTTGCGATCGAAGAACAGCAGCTCCACGCGCCGATTCGTCGCGCTCTTCATGCCGTCGACGCCGCGGCCCTCGATCGGGAAGCTCTCGCCACAGCCCACCGTGGGCTTGTCGGTCCACTTCACCGCGCCCTGCAACGCTTTCAAGCCCTCGGGATCGACCTCGAGCATGTCGCCGAGCACGAGCATGTAGATGTCGAAGATCGCACCCCAGGTCTGCTTGCCCACGTCGCCGTCGACAGCGATGTCCTGCTGCAGCTCCTCGCCCGCGAGGTGCTGGAACGCCTTCACGGCCTTCGTGGTCGCGTCACCCTTCTTGCCGTCGATGTCGCCGGGATCGCAGGGCCAGCCCCACAACCACGCGATCCACTTCAAGATGCGCTGGTAGTCCTCGACCTTGTGCTTCTTCTTCGCGATGTCGACCCAGGCATCCTTGTCGCCCTCGACCGCGGCGCCGACGTTGTCCGCGCGCAGCTGCGAGAGCTCGATGTTGTAGCCGTCGTCGCCGCTCGTGTCGGTGTGACCGGCGGACAGCAGCTTCTGCTCGGGGTTGTCGCGCGCTTGCACGAGCGCCGCAGCGATCACCGCGAGCCCGGTGGTGCGACTGCCGTCGCCGATCACCGCAGGATCACCGGCCCAGTCGGGCAGCAGCACCGCGCTGTCGAAGTGGAAGTGCGCGTCCTCGATCTCGATGAGCTGTGTGCGTTGCGGCGCGAGCCGGAACGTGTGCGTCATCCCGGTGCCGATCGAGAAGATCCGCGTGCGTTCGCCGCGACGTATGTCGAAGTCACCCATGATTGAAACGCTCAGGCGCTGTTGTGCTCGTGCTCCCAGAAGGTCTCGGGCAGATCCGGGAACTCGATCGAGCACGGGCCCGCGACGATGTCGTCGAGCCGCGCCGCACCATCGCCGTCGGTGGTGCCGTCTTCGATCGAACCGTCGGACAGCGTGATCTCGAAGCGCACGTCGGGGATCGGATCGCCGGCGAGATCGAGCAGGCGGAACGCGACCCACGTCTTCACCTCTTCGGGTTCCGACGACAGCAGCTCCGACAACATCGGCGCGGCATCGGCGAGCGGCACCGCGGCGCCGTGCAGCGGCTCGCGCGTCCGCCACATCACCAATCGACCGGTGGGCTCCGCGAGCTCCGCCTTCACCCAGCGCTCGAGCTCGTCGGCGTCGGGTGGCTCGTCACCCCACGCTGCAGTGGAGCCGGCCTCGCGCCACAGATCGCGCAGCTGCAACGGCGAGAGCGCGAGCAGATGGGTCGCGAGGTCGGGATCGATCACCACCCAGCCCGGCTGCGCGACGCGATCGGCCTCGCTGGCGAGCGCGAGCCCGTAGTGATCGCCCTCGGGCCCGAAGAACTCGATCACACGCATCGCGAGCCAACAGGGTACCGCGTCCCCGTGGGTGGCGCCGCCGGCTACGCGTGCGCCGCCGATTAATTCTCTGCGATCGCCGGCACGCGCACGAGTTGACAGCGTCGGCGCGACGGCCCATGTTCGAAGCACGTCGCGAGGCATCGTGCCCGCGATTCGAAAACCCCGTCGGGTGCGATAGCCCCGGCGAGTCAGGCAAACGAGACATGCATCGTGCGATGTTCGGGTGGTTCGACCACCCTGGTAGTCATGGTTGGAGAGGTTGTGGTCCGAGCGATCACGGCCATGGTCAGCGCGGAGGCCCGTGGGGTCACGAGCGAGGAGGTGCGGGGATGCGACGTCCGCTGCGATTCCTCATCCACAAGCTGGGTCTCGAGGACAAGCAAGCGGCTCAGCTCGCGCGCATCCTCGACGATCTGCGCACCGAACGTGCGCAGGCGGAGGTCGACACGCGGCGCGCGTCTGCGGCGTTCGCCGACGCGCTGGTGGGTGACACGTTCGACGACGCCGCAGCTGCTGCGGCGGCGAAGGGGCGGGCCGAGAGCGCAGAGCGTGTGGCGACTGCGGTGCACAAAGCACTGCGGGACATCCACGCGCTGCTCGACGCCGAGCAACGCGAAGCGTTCGCGTATCTGACGCGAACCGGCGCGATCGAGCTCTGATCGCGCTTGTGCGCGGCGTCCGATCGAGGGCGCCGCGCACGATCGATGACCCTCGCCGAGTGCGGTGCGACGATTTCGTTGCGGTGGGCTCGCGCGCTCGTGCGAAACTCGCGGGATGAAGCTCCGTCTCGCCCACCTGCTCGTCTTCGCGATCGCGTCCGCTGCGTGTGGAGCCGACGACGACGACACCGGCGCGACGACGACGGGCAGCGACTCCGGATCCACCGGCAACACGGCGTCGACGATGTCGACGACGGACATGACGTCGGCGACGACGATGTCGACGACGGACATGACGACGACCACCACCACCGCGGGCACCGAGTCATCGTCGTCGACCGACCCGAGCACGACGGATCCCGACTCGGGCAGCAGCGGCAACGTCGACGGATCGAGCAGCAGCAGCAGCAGCGGCGGAGAAGCGGGCGTCTGCGATCCCGACGGTGCCGACGGCGACTGCCTCGCGTGTCAGAAGACGAGCTGTTGCCCCGAGCTCGAGGCCTGCCTCGCCGACGATGCATGCACCTGCGTGCAGGATTGCTTCGCGAACGGCGGCAACCCGGGCAGCTGCGGCGGCGAGTGCCCCGAAGCCGACTTCGACGATCCCGGCTCGCCCGAAGGCGTGCTGTTCGATTGCATCGGCGAGAACTGCTTCGACGGCCAGTGCCCGTAGTCGCGCGCGACGACGCCTCGCAGGGTCAGCCGCAGCTGATCGTGCCGCCGTCGAACGGGTTCGTGCAGTCGCTGTCGGTCGTGCAGCCGGGCGCGGAGCAGGTGCCCGCGGCCACGTCGCACGTGCGGTTGTCGCCGCAGTCGTCGTCGCTCTCGCACACGCAGTCGCCGCTGTCGGTGTCGCAGACGAGGCCGTTGCACGACGCATCGTCGACGCACGGGACGGAGCACACGCCCGTGTCGGTGTTGCACGTGCCGCTCGTGTTCCCGCAGACGGTCACGGCCATGCCGTCGTCGAGGTTCGTCACCATCACCTCTTCCAGCATCGACGTCGAGCACATGAGGAGCTCCGACGGCGCAGTCGCACAGCCGCCGTTGCCACCCCCGAGATCGACGCAGACCTGCATCGTCGCCATGCACTCACCGCCACCCATCGTGCACGGTGTCTGCGACCAACCCGAGAGCTCCACGATGCACTGGCTGTCCTGCGTGCACGGATTCGCGAGCGCGCAGCTCGAGTCCTGGCAGATGTAGCCGAGGTCCATCCCGGCGACCCAACAGTCGCTGTCGATCTCGCACGCGTAGTTGCACGTCATGTCGCTGCCGCTGTCGCTCGAGTCGGAGCTCGAGTCGGCAGCGCCCGACTCGGAAGAGCTCGCGCCGGACGAGCCCGAGTCGCTCGCGCTCATCGAGCCCGTCGCGCTGGTGTCGACGTTCGTGAAGGTGGAGTCGCCGTCGTCGCCCGCGGGGCACGCAGCGAGACCGAGCGCGACGGAGATCGAGAGCAGCGAGGACGCTTTGTTCATGTCGAGTTCCTGGTGGGTCGAGACCGTGAGAGGCGCGCGGCGGCGGCATCTCCGCTCTCGCCGTGCTCGCGGAGGCTTCCGTGCTCGACCTCCGCGATCGGGGAGGCCGAAAACGCCGTGCAGAGGCATACATACCTCGTATTCCTAGTGTAGCGGGGCGGTTGCGACGGGGTCCAGCCGGGCTGCGCGGCCCGTCGCGAACGGCGCTCCGGCCTTGCACCCCGCCACGTTGCAGGCCGGCATCCCTCTTGCTATACGCTGCCCTCCCTCGAGCCCTGGTGGTCGTGGGTCCCGTGCCGGGCGGGACCCATCGGGCGGCAGCGTGTCGAGGACCTGACGAGGAAACCAAGGCCCCATGCGCGACATCTTCAGTTTCTTCGAGAAGCCCAAAGAGACCGCCCAGTTCAACGCGCTGCGCATCAGCATCGCGTCGCCGAAGACGATCCGCGATTGGTCGTACGGCGAGGTCAAGAACCCCGAGACGATCAACTACCGCACGTTCAAGCCCGAGAGAGACGGGTTGTTCTGCGCGAAGATCTTCGGACCCATCAAGGACTACGAGTGCCTCTGCGGCAAGTACAAGCGCATGAAGCACCGCGGTGTCGTCTGCGAGAAGTGCGGCGTCGAGGTCATCCACTCGAAGGTCCGCCGCGAGCGGGCAGGCCACATCGATCTCGCGACTCCGGTCGCACACATCTGGTTCCTCAAGAGCTTGCCGTCGCGTATCGGCAACGTGCTCGACATCCCGCTGACGAAGCTCGAGAAGGTCCTCTACTGCGAGGCGTACATCGTCATCGACGCGAAGGACTCGGGGCTCGACGAGCGCGAGCTGCTGTCCGAAGAGCGCTACGATCAGCTCGTCGACGAGCTCGGTCCCGACGCGTTCACCGCGGGCATGGGCGCCGAGGCGATCAAGGAGCTGCTCGGTCGCATCGATCCGGTGGTCGAGGCTCGTAGCCTGCGCACCGAGATCGCGACCGCGGGCTCCGAAGCGCGCCGCAAGAAGGCCGCGAAGCGCTTGCGCGTCATCGAGGCGTTCCGCAACTCCGGCAACAAGCCCGAGTGGATGATGCTCGACGTGATCCCGGTGCTGCCGCCGGATCTGCGTCCGCTCGTGCCGCTCGATGGCGGTCGCTTCGCGTCGTCGGATCTCAACGATCTGTACCGCCGCGTCATCAACCGCAACAACCGTCTCAAGCGCCTGCAAGAGCTCGCGGCGCCCGAGATCATCATCCGCAACGAGAAGCGCATGCTGCAGGAGGCCGTCGACGCGCTGTTCGACAACGGCCGCCGCGGCAAGACCATCACCGGTCCGAACAAGCGCCCGCTCAAGTCGCTGTCCGACATGCTGCGCGGCAAGTCGGGTCGCTTCCGTCAGAACCTGCTCGGCAAGCGCGTCGACTACTCGGGTCGCTCGGTCATCGTCGTGGGTCCGGAGCTCAAGCTCCACCAGGTCGGCCTGCCCAAGAAGATGGCGCTCGAGCTGTTCAAGCCCTTCATCTACAACAAGCTCGAGACGCGCGGCTTGGTCACCACGATCAAGAGTGCGAAGCGCATGGTCGAGCGCGAGGCCGAGGAGGTCTGGGACATCCTCGACGAGGTGATCAAGGAGCACCCGGTGCTCTTGAATCGTGCGCCCACGCTCCACCGCCTCGGCATCCAGGCGTTCGAGCCGGTGCTCATCGAAGGCAAGGCGATCCAGCTGCATCCGCTGGTGTGCACGGCGTACAACGCCGACTTCGACGGCGACCAGATGGCCGTGCACGTTCCGCTGTGCATCGAAGCGCAGATGGAAGCGCGCGTGCTGATGATGTCGACCAACAACATCCTGTCGCCGGCGCACGGCAAGCCGATCATCGTGCCCACGCAGGACATCGTGCTCGGGCTCTACTACATGACGCGCGAGCGCGCGTACGCGAAGGGCCACGCGAACGATCCGAAGACCGATCGCTACATCGCCGGTCACTACGGCTCGCCGAAGGAAGTGCGCATGGCGTACGACCACAGCGCGCTGCACCTGCAGGCGAAGATCAAGTGCCGCATCAAGGCCGGCGAAGAGGACATGGTCGAGACCACCTGCGGTCGCGTGCTGCTGTACGAAGGCGGCATCCCGCAGCAGATCCCGTTCAGCTTGGTCAACCGCGCGCTCGGCAAGAAGGAGCTCAACGAGCTCATCGACGTCTGCTATCGCCTCTGCGGCCAGAAGGCCACGGTGCTGATGGCCGACTACCTGCGCTCGACCGGGTACACCGAGGCCACCAAGGCCGGCATCTCGGTGTGCATGGACGACATGATCATCCCCGAGATCAAGGAGAAGATGCTCGGTGAGGCGTTCGAAGAGGTGAAGCGCATCTCGGCGCAGTACGCCGACGGTCTCATCACCGCGGGCGAGCGCTACAACAAGGTCATCGACATCTGGGCGAACGTCAGCGAGCAGATCGCGAACGTCATGATGGAGAAGATCTCGACCGAGATCATGACCGACGAGCGCACCGGCGAGCAGAAGCGCACGCCGTCGTTCAACTCGATCTTCATCATGGCCGACTCGGGCGCTCGTGGCTCGCGTCAGCAGATGCGCCAGCTCTCCGGCATGCGCGGCCTGATGGCCAAGCCGTCGGGCGAGATCATCGACCAGCCGATCACCACGAACTTCCGTGAGGGTCTGACGGTTCTGCAGTACTTCATCTCGACGCACGGCGCGCGCAAGGGTCTGGCCGACACCGCGCTCAAGACCGCGAACTCCGGTTACCTGACCCGTCGACTCGTCGACGTCGCGCAGGAAGCCGTGGTCACGGAAGTCGACTGCGGCACGATCCAAGGCCTCGTGCTCGAGGCGTTGGTCGAGGCGGGCGAAGTGATCGAGCGCCTCGGCGATCGCATCCTCGGTCGCACGGTGCTCGAGAACGTGTACCGCCCCGGCACCGACGACTTGCTCGCGCCCGAGGGCGTCCAGCTCGACGAGGGCATGGTCAAGCTCATCGAAGAGGCTGGCATCCAGAAGGTGAAGATCCGCTCGGTGCTCACCTGCGAAGCACTGCGTGGCATCTGCGCGAAGTGCTACGGCCGCGACCTCGCGCGCGGCAACCTCGTCGACGTCGGCGAAGCGGTGGGCATCATCGCGGCGCAGTCGATCGGCGAGCCCGGTACGCAGCTCACCATGCGTACGTTCCACATCGGTGGCGTCGGCAACGTCGCGACCGAGCAGACGACGCTCGAGGCGCGCTTCGGCGGCAAGGTCCAGTTCGAGGACTTCAAGGCCGTGCCGCGCGGCGAGCAGCTCATCGTCATGAACCGCTACTCGCGGATCATCCTGCTCGACGAGAAGGATCGTCCGCGCGAGCAGTACGACCTGGTGTACGGCGCGAAGCTGCCGGTGAAGGCCGGCGACATCGTGAAGCCGGGCCAGCTGCTGTCCGAGTGGGACCCGTTCTCGATTCCGATCCTCTCGGAGGTCGGCGGTACCGTCGAGTACGGCGACATCATCGAAGGCGTCACCATGACGGTGCGCGTCGACGAGCTCACCGGTCACTCGAGCATGGTCGTGCAGGAGAGCCGCGATCCCGACGCTCGCCCGCGCATCGTCATCCGCGATGCCGCTGGCAACGTCGCGACCTACGAAGGCAAGCACGAGGCGCGCTACTTCCTGCCGGTGGGCGCATCGTTCACCGTGCACGAAGGTCAGCAGATCGAAGCCGGCGACGTCATCGCACGCCTGCCGCGCGAGACGGTGAAGACCAAGGACATCACCGGTGGTCTTCCGCGCGTCGTCGAGCTCTTCGAGGCGCGAACGCCCAAGGACCACGCGATCATCGCGGAGACCGACGGCGTCGTCAGCTTCGGCAAGGACAAGGGCGGCAAGCGCCGCATCATCGTCACGCCGGAGCAGGGCGATCCGAAGGAGTACCTGGTGCCCAAGGGCCGTCACGTGCAGATCCGCGAAGGCGATCGCGTGCGTGCCGGCGAGAAGTTGATGGACGGTCCCGCCAACCCGCACGACATCCTCGCGGTGCTCGGCGAGAAGGCGCTGGCCGGCTACCTGCTCGACGAAATCCAAGAGGTCTATCGTCTGCAGGGCGTCAAGATCAACGACAAGCACATCGAGACGATCATCCGCCAGATGATGCGTCGCGTGCGTGTCACCGATCCGGGCGACACCAACTTCCTCGCCGAGGATCACGTCGAGCGTCAGGTGTTCCAGTACGAGAACGCTCGCGTGCAGTCGCTCGGTGGTCAGCCGGCGACCGGCCAAGCGCTCTTGCTCGGCATCACCAAGGCGTCGCTGTCGACGGAGTCGTTCATCTCGGCGTCGTCGTTCCAGGAGACCACGAAGGTCCTCACCGAGGCCGCGCTGCAGGGCAAGATCGACTACCTGCGCGGGCTGAAGGAGAACGTGATCATGGGCCGGCTCATCCCCGCCGGTACCGGTCTCGGGGTCTACGAACGTCTGACCCTCGAGTCCGACGACCTGACCGCGGAGGATCTCGCCGCGGAGCCGGTCGCGCGCCGGCAGACCGAGCGCGATCTGATGAACATCCCGGATTAGCCTTTCAGGCTCGTCCGGATCGCCTACCCTAGGCGTGTCGATGGCCGTGCAGGTCCCATCGCACGCCGACGGGTTGCTGCGACGTCTCGCAGGGCCGTCGGGGTTGCTCGCGGATCGCTACCGCCCGGTCGAGGTGCTCGGCCAAGGCGGGATGGGCGTGGTGTTCCATGCGATCGACGAACGGCTCGGTCGCGATGTCGCGATCAAGTCGCTGCGCAGCGACCTCGCGACGCCGGATTTCGTCGCGCGCTTCAGCTCCGAGGCGACTGCGCTCGCGCGCATCCACCATCCCAACGTCGTGCAGATCCTCGACGTGTCCGAGCCGGGCTCGCCCACCGCGTACTACGTGATGGAGCTCGTGCGCGGCACGCCGCTGTCGAAGCTGTTGCGCGAGCGCGGCAGCTTGCCGTGGTCGCAGGCCTACGACGTGCTCACGCAGGTCGCGTCGGCGCTCGCGGCCGTGCACAAGGCCGGCGTCGTGCATCGCGATCTCAAGCCGTCGAACTTGCTGTGCGCGGAGATCGGGCGCGAGAGCTGGCACGTCGAGCTCATCGACTTCGGCATCGCGATCGCACCGGGCTCGCCGCGGCTCACTCGACCGGGCGAGGTGCTCGGCACGCTGCCGTACATGGCACCGGAGCAGTTCGCAGGCATCACGATCGATCAGCGCACGGATGTGTACGGCTGGGGCGTGCTCGCGCTCGAGCTACTCGGCGGTGTGCCGCCGGCGGAGCTGTTCGGCAAGGAAGAGCTCGCCGGCGCGCCGCTGCGCGATGCGGCGCCGAAGGTGCTCGAGCGTGCGCGCGTGCGGCCGCACATCACCGCGATCGTGCGGCGCTGCCTCGAGACGCAGCCCGGCGATCGCTTCCCCGACATGGAAACGGTGCACGCCGAGCTGTCGGATCGCGACGACGGCGGCGCGCCCACGCTGATCTTCCAGCGCGCGGTGCCGCTGCCGCGCACGGGCACGATCGTGCCCGGCGACATGATCGCGGCGAGCGAGAGCGCCGACGATCTCGATGCCGCGGCGACCAGCGTGCGCGAGCGAGCGGCGGTCACCAGCGATGCGAGCCTGCCAGTGGCGAAGCGCCCGACTGCGCCGGCCGACAGCGCACCGAACGTGCCGGTCGAGCGCACGGTGCCGACCCCGGCGTCCGCCGGGCGCACCGTGCCCACGCCGATGATGACGATGCCCGAGCCCGCGCCGCGCTCGCGCGGTCCGATGCGGCTCGCGATCGCAGCGCTCGTGGTGTCGACGATCGGCTCGGCCGCCTGGGTGGCGCACGCGTACGGTGTGTTCGGCCGTCGTCACTGCGCGCGCATCGAAGGCTCGATGCACGCGTGGCCGGTGCTCGCGATCCCCGAGCCTGCTCCCGCTGCGCCCGTCGAAGCGCCCGCCGTGCCCGCGGTCGAGCCCGTCGAGCCCGAGCCTGCTGCACCCGCGGAGGCGCCGATCGACGCGCCGCCCGAGTCGACCACCGCGAAGGCGCACTCGCCCGATCTCGAGAATCCGTTCGCATCGCGCGCGCGCAAGCACGACGCGCCACCGCCCGCCGAACCGGAGCCCGCCGTCACGCCGGAGCCCGAGACGCCCGCGCCCGCGAGCGCGCCGCGGAAGCCGACGAAGCCGGGCGCCGCCGGCCTCAAGGATCCGTTCGTGCGCGATCCGTTCGAAGAGTGATCAACGCGGCGACTTGAGGATGCGGCTGAGCGTCACCGCGACCGCGCTCTGCAGCTCGGCGAGCTCGCGGTCGAGCGCGCGATCGTCCAGCCTGAGCTGCATGCGCATGCGCTCGCGGACATCCGAGGTCAGGCGGTCGCGCACTTCGGTGAGTCGACGACGCGCCGTCGACCGGCTCACGCGATAGATGCCGGCGATCTCGTCGATCGCGAGCTTGTGCACGTAGTGGTAGCGCAGCATGTTGCGCTCGCGCGGCTGCAGTGCGGCCGCGGCTTGCTCGAGCGCAGCGCGGAAGATCTCGCTCGTGCCGCCGCGCAACATCGCGAGCTCGGGATCGCCGTAGGCCGCGGCGATGCCAGCGTCGTCGACCTCGTCGGTGCGATCGTCGGCGGCGCGCAGGCGATCGATCGCGAGCCGGCGCGCGACCACGCTGATCCAGCGGCCGAGATTGCCGCGCCCGCCGTACTCGGCGATCCGCGGCGCACGCTGCTCGGTCTTCACGAGCAGGTGCATGAGCACGTCCTGCATGAGCCCGTCCTTCGTCTCGGTGCCCGCGAGCCCGCGCTCCACGTCGGCGCCGTGGCGACGCTCGAGCGCAGCATGGGCACCCGCGACGTCGTGCAGGCATGCGCACGCGAGGAACAGGTCACCGACGCACAGCGTCTCGATCGTCGCGAGCGTCGGTTCCTCGTCCGGCAACCGTGCGCCGAGGTGCGCGGCGAAGACCGCGGCATCGAGCGCGAGCTCCGGCCAGCCGGACTGTGCGCGCCGGATGGCGTGGGCGAGCGCCTCGCGCAGAGTCGGGTCCCGTTCGATCACGCCCGCGGCCGCCGGCGGTGCGGCCGCGACGATCGCGGCGATCCAGGCGGACGGCACGTCCACGCGAGCATCGAGCGTAGCAGGCTCGTCGTAACTCCGGGCCGCGTTGCTACGATCGAGTCGTTCGAGGGCGATGCCGATGAAGATCCCCGGTCCGGACCACCCGATCACGATCGAGCCCACCTCGCAGCGGGTACGCGTCACGTTCGCGGGCCGCGTCGTGGCCGACAGCACGCACGCGCTCACGCTGAAGGAAGCGAGCTATCCCGGCGTGCAGTACATCCCGCGCGCGGACGTCGACACGGCGCTCTTGCGGCGCAGCGATCACAGTACGCACTGTCCGTACAAGGGCGACGCCTCCTACTACGACGTCGTCGTCGACGGTCGCGAGGGGAAGAACGTGATCTGGACGTACGAGGATCCGTACCCGGCCGTCGAGCAGATCCGCGACCACGTCGCGTTCTATCCCGACCGCGTCGATGCGATCGAGCTGGTGTAGCCGAGCACTGGCGCGGCGCGCCTCCGCTGCAGTATCGTTGGAGTGCGATGCGCTCTGGTTCTCCTTCGGGCCGTGACGGCGTGCGCCGCTGGTTGTTCGGCTGGACGGCGCAGCTCGCGTTGCTGGCGACGTTCCTGGTCGGCGCACTCGTGCCGGCCCTCGCCGTCCGCAACAACGAGAACGACGCGAAGCAGGAAGAGCGCAACGAGGCCGAGGAAGAAGCCGAGGCCACGCATGCGATCGCGCACCGACGCGGCACTCGCACTGCACGCGGCCCCGGCGTGATCGGTACGCTCGTCACGCATCGCGCACCGCGAACGATCGCTCCGACCCGAGCGCCGCCCGACGTGCGCACGCAGACGACCTTGCCGCGCAGGACTGCTCCGCCCGGCGACGAAGCCGACCACGGTTGAGCTCGACCCCACCCGAGTGCCCGCGCATCGCCGCGGGCGTCGGGGTCGTCGCGTTCCCGTTTCGTCGTCTTGCAGTCGTCTCCTTCGACCCCGTCCGTGACGGAGGGCTATCCGCGTGAACATCGACACCGTCGGCACACCTGCTCTGTGGTTGGGCTTCAACCTCTTCGTCGTCGCCATGCTGGCGCTCGACCTCGGCGTCTTCCATCGCAAGGCGCACGACGTGCGCACCCGCGAAGCGTTGATCTGGACCGGCGTCTGGATCGGGCTCGCGCTCGTGTTCGACGTCGGCGTCTACATATGGTTCGGCTGGGAACGCGCGCTGGAGTTCCTCACCGGCTACCTCATCGAGAAGGCGCTGTCGGTCGACAACCTGTTCGTGTTCCTCGTGGTGTTCTCGTACTTCGCGGTGCCCGCGAAGCTGCAGCACCGCGTGCTGCTGTGGGGGATCCTCGGCGCGCTCGTCATGCGCGCCGTGTTCATCGTCGCGGGCGCGGCACTGTTGCAGCGATTCCACTGGGTCATCTACGTGTTCGGTGCATTCCTCGTGTTCACCGGCATCAAGCTGCTGCTGCAGAAGGACGCCGAGGTCCATCCCGAACGCAACCCGGTGCTCCGCCTCTTCCGGCGCCTCGTGCCCGCAGTCGACGACTACCGCGGCGCGAAGTTCATCGTGCGCGAGGCGGGGCGCTGGATGGTCACGCCGCTCTTCATGGTGCTCGTGGTCATCGAGGCCACCGACATCGTATTCGCGGTCGACTCGATCCCGGCGATCTTCGCGGTCACCGACGATCCGTTCATCGTCTACACCTCGAACATCTTCGCGATCCTCGGCCTGCGCGCGCTGTACTTCGCGCTGGCGGCGATGATGGGCCGCTTCCACTACTTGAAGGTCGGGCTCGGGCTGGTGCTCGCCTTCGTGGGCACGAAGATGGTGATCGTCGACGTCTACAAGATCCCCATCTTCGTGTCGCTCGCGGTCGTCGTCGGCCTGCTCGCGGGATCGATCGTCGTCTCGCTGCTGCGCCCGCCGAAGCCGCCGGCGGACGCAGCCGACTGATCGGGTCCACGTCTCAGGTGTCGACGTTCACGTCCACCGCGACGCCGCAAGCGTTGCCGACGACGCTCGTGTGCGTGCCGGAGCCGTTCGAGCTCACCTCGGTGTCGATCGACAAATCG
>DASZPU010000522.1:0-2316 GCA_035550195.1 Nannocystaceae bacterium | reverse complement strand
CGCCCGTCGTCGTCGCAGCGATCGGAGTCGCCGTTCGTGCAGTAGGTGCCGCCCACGCCCCCACCGATGCCGATCTCGGTGTCGCCCACGAGCCGCAGCCGCGGCCCCACGGGGCGTCGACCGGTGACGCGCGCGCCTGCGAAGCCCATCGCCCAACCTCCGGCCGTGAACTCGCCGCCCGCTTCGATCGCAACGAGGCGCGAAACACCGACCGAGAGCGCGGGGCCACCGAACACCGGCGGGCTCGCGCCGCCTTCGACGAAGTAACCCGCGGCTCCGCCTCCGAGCTCGACGTCGCCGTGATGCACGCGACCCGGCGCGCCCATCATCGGGCTGCGGATCGGCGGCGCATATGTGGGAGCGCAGCCCAGCGGCGCCAAGAGGGCGATCCAGCGCAGCCGTCCCATCGCTGTGGTGGTCGTGCGTGGGCGCGCTAGGATCCGTGGGAACACGCCTCGCGCACCTGCGTGCGACGGCGGGGGATTTTCGGACGGCGGACGGTCGTGTGGGGTTGGGTCGCGCTCGCGTGGTGGGCTCTCGTGGCACCGAGCGGTGAGCTCGCGCTCGCGTGGGAAGCACCGGCCGAGTGCCCGCAGATCGAGGTCGTGCGTGAGCGCGTGCGTGCGGCGTGGGGTGATCGCGAGGTGCCGCCGATCGCTGCGCGTGCACGCATCGTGGCCGAAGAGAAGCAGTGGCGACTCGTGCTGCAGCTGAGCGATGCCAGCGGTGCAGCGGTGGGTGAGCGCGTGCTCGTCGGTGCGTCGTGCGATGTCGTCACCGATGCCGGCGTGCTCGCGTTGGTCGTCGCGGCGACGTCGTCGGTGCAAGCAGAAGCGGACGCAGCACCGCCACCGGTCGTCGCGCCCGCCGTCGAGATCGTCGAGCCACCACCGACGAGCGCGGCACCGCTCGAGCCGGTCGCACCGATCGCAGCGCCACCGCCCGCGCCCGCCGAGCCCCCGCCGCGCGTCTACGGCGAGCTCGCGATCGCCGGTGGCCTCGATGCGCGTGCGATGCCGGGCATCGGCGGCACGCTCTTCGCGTCGATCGGCCTGCGTCGGCGTGCGTTGGTCGTGCAGGGCTTCGTGCTGCACGGGATCCAACGTCGCGTCACCAGCGAAGGTGTGGAGGCGCGGCACCGACTCACCGCGGGCGGCATCGCGACGTGCGGCCTCGGTCGGGTGGGCCCGATCGATCTCGGCGGTTGCGGCAAGGTCGAGCTCGGGCAGCTGCGATCGAATGGCACCCGAGGGCTCGCGCTCAGCTCGAGCCGCGGGCTGTGGGCGGCGGTGTCGTTCGGCGCGCTGGTGCGGTGGAGCTTCATCGAGCGCGTCGGGCTGTCGCTCGCGGTCGACGGCGTCGTGCCGCTGTTGCAGCAGCGCTTCGTGGTCGGCGACGCGGATGTCGGCAGGAGTGGGCCCATCGGTGTGCGCGTGCTCGCCGGGCTGGTGGTGCGATTTGGCTGACGCGGGTCCGCGATTTCGGGGCGGAACCGGGAAACCATCCCACGAGGTGATCTCGTTGCCGCGCAGCCCCGCGCCCGAGCCCGGGTGCGTCGACCCGTTCGCGGAGGTCTACCGCCTGCACTTCGACTTCGTGTGGCGGCTGACGCGTGCGCTCGGCGTCGAGCCCGGTGCGATCGACGACGTGGTCCACGAGGTCTTCCTCGTGGTGCGACGACGGCTCGACGGCTTCGCACGCGAGCGATCGATGCGGGCATGGCTCGCCGGGATCACCCGCAACCTCGTGATGCACCATCGGCGCGCGCACGCTCGCCACGCACGCAAGCTCGCGGCGTTGCCCGAGCCCGATCCACCGCAGCGTCCCGACGATTTCGTCGCACGTGCCGATGCCGCGGCCGCGATGGAGCGCTTCCTCGACGGGCTCGATGCCGACAAGCGCGAGGTGTTCGTGCTGATGGAGATCGAGCGCATGACCGCACGCGAGGTCGAAGCGATCGTCGGCGTCAACCATCGCACGCTGCACACGCGACTGCGGGCCGCACGACTGCTGCTCGCGGAGTTCATCGCGGCGCTCGATCGTGGAGGTGAGCGATGAGCGAGGCGGAACGCGTGCGCGATCTGGTCGGCGGATATCGTCGTGCGATCGCACCGGTGCCGGCCGACCGCGCGCGCATCTGGGCGCGGCTGCAGGCGCCCGAAGACGAGCTGCCGAGCCCACCCGCAGCCCCGCGCCGGCTCGTGCTCGCGATCACGATCGCGATCGCCGTCGCGGCTGCGGTGGTGCTCGCGCTCGGGCTCGCGGCCGACTTGGCCGAGCACGACGCGATGGCACCGCGATCGCAAGCCGTCGACC
>DASZPU010000521.1:0-4770 GCA_035550195.1 Nannocystaceae bacterium | reverse complement strand
ACCAGCAATCGATCGCACACGAGGCCCGGTGAAGCGTCGACGTTCTTGTACAGCGTGGGCGCGAGCGCGAGCGGTTCGCCGAGCGCGAGCGCTTCGGCGCGGTTGGGTGTGACCAGGCCGACCGCGCGCGCGAGCGGCCGCAGCGTCTGTGCGGTGGCTCCGAGATCGCCACCATCGCTCGCGCGCATCACCGGATCGAGCACGCTGGGTGCGCGCGCGCGCTCGATCGCAGCGAGCACCGCATCGACGCACGCGGCCGGCACGAGCCCGATCTTGATCGCATCGGCTTCGTCGATGCGCTGCAACGCCACCGTGAGCTCGCCTTCGGCGACCGCGTGTGCGCGCGCCGGCAGCCCGTCGCCTTGCTGTGTGTACGCCGTGATCACCGTGGTCACGTCGACGCCGGGCACGAGCCCCTCCGCCGTCCAACGATCGCGCAGCACGCCTGCGCCGCCGGTGGGATCGAGCCCACCGATCACCCACAGCTTCACTCGACCACCACGCTGTCGATGCGTTCGTGCGGCAGGATCCGATCGACGAGCTCGAGGCCCTCGATCACGTGCCCGATCACGGTGAAGCGGCCGTCGAGGTGCGGTTGACGACTCTGCGCGATGAACAGCTGCGAGCCGCCGGTGTCCTTGCCTGCGAGCGCGATGCCGACGGTGCCGCGCTCGTAGCGGAGATCGGACCACTCGCACGGCAGCACCCAACCCGGTCCGCCGTAGCCGTCGCCGCGCGGATCACCGCCTTGCACGACGAAGCCGGGCACGACGCGATGGAAGCGGAGGCCGTCGAAGCGCCCGGCCCGCGCGAGCGCGACGAGGTTCGCCTGTGCGATCGGTGCGGGCGCACCGTCGAACGCGACGACGATGTCGCCGAGCGCAGTGCGGATGCGCAGGCCCTTCGCGCGCGGTTCCTTCGCCGCCGCGTGCACCTCGCTCGCGAACGCGTCGGGAAAGCTGCGCGGCACGGCGTCGGCGAAGCGCGTGCGCAGATCCTCGTAGCCATGCAGCGCCGTCCAAGCGGCGCGGCGGATCGCGTCGTTCGGATCGCCCGCGAGCGGCACGATCGTGCGCTGCAACCACACCTTGCCTTCATCGAGTCGATCGCCGGCGCTGCGCGCCAACGTACCCAGCGCTTCGATCGCGGACAGCCGTGCCTCGATCGCCTGCTGGGGATGCACGCGCGCCAGCATCGCTTCGAGCGCACCGACGGCCTCGGCATCTCGCTTGTCGCGATCCGCCGCACGCGCTGCGATCGCGCCCGCGGCCGCAGCGAGCACACCGACGTCTTCGTGCGCGAGCGCGGCCCGCAAGCGCGGCGATACGCGGGGATCGTCGAGATCCGCGAGCGCCGACAGTGCCGCCTCCGCGACTGCCACGCGCGGATCGTCGGCCGCGGTGATCAGCGCATCCGCACGCAGACTGCCCGGCAGCGCGCGCGCACTGATCGCTGCGACTTCGATCGCGAGCACGGCACCGTGGTGCGATGGCAACCCGTCGATGCCGTCGGCACAGTGCTCGACCGCATCGCGACGTCCGTCGACGATCGCCTGCAGCGCGAGCAGCTCGCAGCGAAGGATCGCGAGCTCGGTCGAGTGCCGGGGATCGTCGGGCGTGATCGCATCGAGTCGCGCATGCCACGTGCGCAGCGGCGCCACCAGCTCGGGCGTCGCATCGGTGGGCTTGCGCAGCGCCTGCAGAGCGGTCCAGATCACGTTGACGCGGGCGCCGTGCAGCGTCGACGGATCGAGCCGCACGAGTCGCTCGACGAGCGCCGTGCGACCATCCGCGTGACCTGCCAACGCGCGCACGGCCTCCACTTCGATCGCGGCAGACGGCGCAGACGCGGAGAGGATCGCCGGTGGAATCTCCGCGGGCACCTCACCGAGCCCCGCGAGCGCTTTCCAGGCCAGCGCACCCTCGTCGGGTCGATCGATCACCTTCGCGAGCCGCACCGCCCACTCGGCGCGCAGCGGCCCCGCGAACGACTCGGCCGACGGCGCAGCACAGCGCGCGAGCGTCCAGATCGCCGCGACGCGTGCTGCCGACGCATCGCCATCGACGATCTCGGCCAGCCGCGGCAACGCCTGCTCGTGCAAGCGATGTCGTCGCACGCATGCGATGCCCATCGCTTCGAGCACCGCGACGCGACGCGACTCGTCGAGGTCGGGCTCGGCGAGCTCGACCGCCCACATCGCCTGGCTGTAGCTGCCACCGATGCGCGCGAGCGCGAACGTCAGCGCGCGCATGCGTGTGGGATCGTCGTCGACGGCGAAGCGGGTCCACAGATCGCGTTCGAGCGTCTGCCAGGTGCCGTCGGGCTCACGCGGCTCACCGGGCAGACCAGGCAACGGCTCGAGCAATCCGATCGCGGCGAGCTCGGCTGCGCTCGGTTGGCGATCACCGCGCTCGATCAGCTCGAGCAGACGCGACGCCGCATCGCTGCCGCCGATCCGCGCGAGCGTTCGCACCGCGACCGTGCGATCGCCGTCCTGCACGCTCGCGAGATCCTCCGCCGCCCCTCGAGCGTCGCGCGCGAGCTCGCGGGCGATCGTCTCGTCGCTCGTCTGCCACGGCGTCGCGCTCCACGACGGCAACCCCGCGCTCGGGGCCGGACGCGACTCGACCGCCGAATCCTCGTGCGTCGCTGCGCTCGGCGCCGTGCCACACGCGAGCAGCAAGGCCGCGAGCGATGCGTGCGGGGCCCGACGCATCATCAGCGCGAGATTAGCTCGGCGGTGGGGATCCGGTACACTTTGCGGCATGGCCAAGTTCACCGGCACCGTGCGCTTCAACGAGCTCGAGGGCGGCTTCTACGAGCTCGCCACCGACGACGGCGACGTGTATCGCCTGCAAGGCAACGTCGACGTGGAGGCCGGTACCCGCGTGCGCGTCACCGGCAAGGTGGAAGGCGACGGCTTCGGCATCCACATGAGCGGCCCGGCGATCAACGTCGAGCGCGTCGAGAAGCTCTGAAACGCCGCGAGCCCTCTTCGGGCTCGGTGCGAGGGAAGGGACTCGAACCCCCACGTCTTGCGACACACGGACCTGAACCGTGCGCGTCTACCAATTTCGCCACCCTCGCGGCCCGGGGAAGCTAAGGGGAGTTGGCGCGCGCGTCAAGTTGCCTCCCGCAAGTTGCGACAGCGCCCTTCGGTCGCAGTCGTTGCTCGCCTTCGGCGAATTACTTTGTGGGGCCCGGCTTGGCCTCTTTCGAGGCCTCTTCGCCGGGCCCCACCCACGCGTCGTCGGCGAGCGGCTCGACCACCACGCGCGGCGAGCTGCGTAGCTCGATCGCCCGCGAGCCCGAGCCGGCGCTTCCGGTGTCCGTCACCGGTTGTGGCACTCCATCGGCGCGTCGATCGGCGGCTGCCGCAGCGCGCGTCGCCGCGGTCGGCAAGAGGATCGGCTGCGCGTCGACGCTACTGCGATAGCCCGCATCGAGATCCGCGAACAGCTCGTCGACGTTGTCGCTCTCGTTGCCGCTGCTCGTCGCCGGCTCGGCGCCGAGGCCGACGCGCGCGAGCTTGGCCCGCTCGCTCGCGAGCAATCGCTCCTGCTCGATGTTCCGCGCCTGCGCCGTCGCCAGCAGATTGCGCGTGACCTCGAGCTCTTCGAGCGTGTCGTCGAGCTGTTCGCGTTGCTTCTCGAGCTGCGCGAGCCCGGCGGCGAGGCGAGCGGCGTTGCGATCGCTCGCGTCCGTCATCTCCCAGATGCGTTGCTCGGCGCCGTCGAGCAGCGCGAGCACGTGCTCGTGCTCCTGCGCGCGGATGTCGAGCTCGAGCTGTACGCGACGCAGTCGACCGCGATCACCGGTGGCGTCTTCGACGCGCTCGCGCGCCGCCGTGAGCTCCGAGCTGTCGCGTCGCGAGCCCAGCTCGGCACGGAGCCGCAGCACCTCCGCGACCGCCGCGTCCGGCCAGTCGCGCATGCGCGCACGCTCCTCGTCCTCGCCTTCGACCGCGCCCGCGTTGAGCGACTCGGTGAGCCGCTCGTTCGCCTCCGACGCTGCTTCGAGCTCGCGCCGCAACAAGATGAGCTCTGCGCCGCTGCTCTCCTGCGCCGACGCGACGTCGTCGAGCTCTTGCTCGCGCTCGCGCAGGTGTCGACGCAACAGCTCGCGCTCGGCCGCGAGCTCCTCGACCTGCCGCTGCAGCTCGACCGCACGCGACTCGCCTTGGCGCCGATCCTCGCGCAGCGCTTCGACCTGCTGTTGCAGGTCACCGATGCTGGCGGCGAGCTGCTCGAGCTCGACCATCCGCACGTCGAGCTCGCCCTGCACGCCACTCGCGACCAGCGTGCGCTCGTCGAGCTCGCGATGCAGACGCTCCAGCTCCGCACCTGCATCGACGAGCTGCTGCTCGCGTCGACGCAACGCGTTCTCGGCCTCGCGTTGGGTCGCGCGCGCATGCTCGAGCTGTGTGCCGAGCTCGGCCAGCTCGCGCGCGCGCACGTCGAGCTCGGTGCGCAGTCGCTGCAGATCGTCGGACGACGACGCCAGCGCATCGAGCTCGCGACGCATGCGTGCGAGCTCGTCCTCGCGCGCGCGCAGCATGCCGGTGGCCTCGTTGCGCTCGAGCTCGATGCGACGCAGCTCGCTGCCGAGCCGCTCGATGTCGGCGGCCTTGCTGCTCTCGACCGCGCGCGTGCGCTCGAGCTGCTCCTTCAGCCGCTCGAGCTCGCCGCTCAGCTTCACCGTGTCGAGCCGCTCGCGCTGGGTCTCGTCGCGCGCGGTCCACAGCCGCTCTTCGAGCTTCTCCAGCGCCGC
>DASZPU010000520.1:0-9130 GCA_035550195.1 Nannocystaceae bacterium | reverse complement strand
TCGAAGCCGGCGAGCACGAGCGGGGCCTCGCGCACGTTCGCTCGGCGCGTGCGCGCACCGATCCCGCCAACGGGCTGTTGGCGGCGCAGGCCGAGCTCGCGCTCGCGCACGCGTATCGCTTCGCCGGCGATCTGCATGCATGCGTCGCGCAGGCGCGCGCGACCAGTGAAGTCGCCACACGCGTGCAGGGCGATCCGCACACGATCGTCGAGGCGCAGCAGATCGAGAGCGAGTGCCGGCTCTGGCTCGGCGACGAGCAGGCCGCAGAGGCGATTGCTGCGGCAGCGATCACCGCGCTCGACGGCAGCGACCTCGCGGCCGACCTCGCGGGGCGCACTCGCTTCACCTACGCCCAAGCCGCGTGGCTCGGGGGCGAGCCGGTCGTGGCGCGCCGCGAAGCCGCGCGGGCGTTGCAGGAATCGCGCGATCCGGAGCTGGTCGGACGCATCGCGGCCTGGCTGGCGCGGCCCACGGCGCCCACGCCTCCGGCCCGCGATCCGCCGCGCTGAGCGACCCACGGCGAAAATCGTGCAGGGCGGTTGCGCGGGCCCGCGGCCCGCGTGTCCAATTCCCTCGGATGCATCCGCAACCCGACGTGGCGCGCCTGTACGCGCAGCATGCGGCGCGGGTGCATCGTTGGGTCGCGCGCTTCGGCACCGTCGCGGATCCCGAGGAAGCCGTGCACGAGATCTTCGTGCGCGTGATCGAGAACCTCGCGAGCTTCCGCGCCGAGGCCAGCCCGACCACCTGGCTTTATCGCCTCACCACCAACTTCTGTCTCAACAAGATGCGCGATCAAGGTCGGCGCGACGAGCTGTGGCGCACGCACGGCGACGCGCTGTGGCAGCGTCCGATTCCTGCCGCCGATCAGGAGACCGCGCTGTTGCTGCGCCAGATCTGGCACAGCCTCGACGCCGATCTCGTCGAGGTCGGCATCTACTACTTCGTCGACGCGATGACCCACGCCGAGATCGCCAAGATCGTCGGCTGCTCGGAGCGCACGATCGGCAATCGCATCGAACGTCTGCGTAGCGCCGCCCGCGAGGCGGCCACGGGGGAGCCATGAACGAAGAGATGATGAGCGCCCGCGACGGGCATCCCAGCATGCTCTTGCTCGATCGCTACGATGCCGGCGAGCTCGTGGGCGCGTTGCGTCACGGGCTCGAGCTGCACGTCGAAGGCTGCGCGCACTGCCGCGCGCGGCTGCATGCGATCGCACATCCGCCGCGCGTGATCGTGCCGCGCACGATCGAAGGTCGCAGCACCGGCAGCGCCACGATCGCGTACCTCGTCGCGAGCACGGCGGTCGCGATGGCGGCCGCGATGATCCTCGTGCTCGGCTCGCCCAGCCCGCACACCGCCAAGCAAGGCGCGTCCGAGCCCTACGTCGCGAGCTCGTACACCAGCGTCGCGAGCGATGCCTCCGATCCCAGCGGGCTCGCGCTCGAGCTGTCGAGCACGAAGAACGCGGGCGGCGAGCTGCTCACCGCGACGCCGAACGCCGAGGGCTGGCTCGCGGTGGTGGCGGTCGCCGGCGATCTCGATGCGGACCTCGACGAGATCGGCGACACCGGCTGCGACGTCGAGCCCGAGATCACGCGCGTCTACGTGGCGCCCGGCGTCGTCGACGACGCGACCGTGGTGCAGCTGCCCAAGCGTAGCGCGACGCACCACACCGTCGTGCTGCTGTGCCCGAGCGAGTTCACGATGGAAGAAGGCGACGTGCTCGCGCCCGATGCGGGCTGCATCGCGCGCATGCACCCGGGCCGCGGCGAGGGCTCCTAAGCCTTCGTCTTCGCGGCGCCCGACTTCTTCTTGCCGTCCTTGTTCTTCTTGCGATCGCCGTACCCGAACGAGACGTCGATGTAGAAGTTGAACAGCTGGAAGAACTGGCGGTAGACGCCGTTGCCGCTGGCCTGCCGGGTCGGCGGCTGGAAGCGGTTGAGCGCGCTCTTGCCCTTCGTGCTGGTCTTGAAGAACGCGAGCTCGGTGGCCGTGAACGCGAGCGCGAAGTTCCTGATGATCTGCCAGCGCACGCCGGCCGACACGCTCATCTTGTGCGCGTCCATCAGCGCGGGGTCGAGCGTCTGCGGCGGCACTGCGGTGCTGTCGTAGCCGAGCCCGACGTAGCCTTCGACCTGCGGGATGAACCAGTAGCTCGCGCCCACGCGCACGCCGCCCGCGTCCTTCCAGAAGCGCGGCAAGTGCTGCACGACCGCCGGGTTGGCGTTGCCACCGTAGTTCTCGGGATCGCTGAGCGCCGAGCCCTCGTTCGCGAAGTTGCAGTTGCGATCCGGAACGTTGCGGTCCATCACGCACTGGCGATCGAAGACCGACCAGCGCGTGTAGTCGGCGAACACGCGGATCTCGTACTTGTCCGTCGGGCGCGCGCGGAAGCCCAGGCGCAGGATGTCGGGCATCGACTGCGTGAGCTCGACCTGGCTGCGCGACGGCATGCCGAGCGCGAGCGCGTTGTCCAGCGTGCCCTTGAGCTTCATGCCGCCGGTGACGTTGGGCTGGCTCGTGTACGACAGGCCGATGAAGTACTTGTTCATCTTCAGCACGTCGTAGATCGCACCGACGCTGAAGCCGCCCTGCAGACCCTTCACGTCGATGTAGCTGCGGCCTTCCTTCAACATCGCGTCGGGCGGCATGCCGTTGACGAGGTCGTCGGTGCCGTCGGCATTGCGCGCGCGGATCGTCTCGACGTTGCTGCGGATCAAGCTGCCGGTGACGCCGAGCGACAGACCGATCTTGCGGATGTTGAACGCGAGCGCGCCGGTCACGTACATCGAGCGGATCGTGCCGTCGATCGAGTACCAACGCTGCACGCCGTCGACCGCACCGGGGAACTGCGAGTTGCCCTGGTAGGCCTTGTTCTTGTCCCAGACCGCGGAGCCACCGAACGGGAAGTACGCGGCGACGCCGGCGTAGATGAAGTCGGTGCCGAAGTCGGAGGTGACGCCGAAGAACGGAGCCGCGATCGCGTTGAAGAGCGTCGCCTTGCCGTCGTTGGCACCGGGCGCGATCATCGTCGTCTGCGGATCGTTGACCTCGCTCGCAGGTCGATCGTAGCTGGCGAAGCGCAACGCCAGCGTCGTGTCGACCATGATGTGCGTGCCCTTGCTGAGCGCGATGCCGGCAGGGTTGTAGTAGATCGCCGTGGGGTTGTCGGTCGTCGGATGACCGTGCTCGCCACCGAAGCGCGCGGCCGCGATGCCGGACGCGTGCGCTGTCGAAGAAGCGAGCCAGGCGGCGGAGATCCCTGCCGTGGCCAAGGCCCAGCGCCGTGCGATGCGTGCTGCAGTCATTCTCGTCTCTCGCGGGGCCACGGCCCGGGACTGTACCTCAATCGGCGCCTTCCCCGGCAAGCGGAGTTGAGGCATCATCCCGGCCGGCCGCCGTCATGACCTCACTTCGCCCACTCTGGTTGGTCGCGCTCGTCTCGTTGGTCGCGGGCTGCCCGGAGCCCGACGCGGAGGGCAAGTACAACAGCTTCCTCGACGAGACCGAGGACGAGCGCGAGGACGCGGCCAACATCAAGATGGACCAGGGCGGGTCCTTGGTCGACATCTCGGGCGACTTCCTGTTCGCCCTCGCGGCGGTGATCGATCCCGCCCACCCGCTGCAGTTCTACGCCACGGTCACCTTCACGGCGACCGCCGACGGCGGCACCGCGGACATGCAGCTGCAGCCGCTCAGCCTCGACCAAGGTGGCACCGTCGCGCCGCGACAGCCGGTCGGCGACGTGCTCCCGCTGACGGGCGTGCCCGTCGATGCGAGCGGCAAGTTCATGGTCATGATCGCCGAGCCCGTGATGGTGACCGGCATGGCCAACCCGATCACCGGCAGCGACATCGTCGCGACGCTCAACCTCGACGGCGTGATCCAGAGCGAAGATCTCTTCTGCGGCACGGTGACCGGCATGGTCACGCAGCCGCTCATGCTGGATCTCATGGGCTCGACCTTCGCGGCGGTGCGCGTGCCCAGCATCGACATGCTGCCGGGCGATCCGATCACCGTGGCGTGCCCGGCCGACGGCGGCGGCATGACCGGTGGCGAGATGACCGGTGGCGAGATGACCGGTGGCTCCAGCGAGTCCGGAAGCGGCGGCTGACCCGATGAGAGTCACGGCCGTGGATCTGCGCCTGCCTCCGCGCAGTGCCTGGTCGTTCGAGCTCGGACCGGTCGCGGGCGCGAGCGAGGTGCGCGTGCTCGTGCTCTCGGGCTACGGGCTCAACTGCGAGGCCGAGACGCACGCGGGCTTTCGCATGCTCGGTGCGAACAGCAGCATCGTGCACACCGGCGCGTTGATCGAAGCCGGTGCGCCTGCGCTCGCGGGCGTGCACCTGCTCGCGTTCGTCGGCGGCTTCTCGTTCGGCGATCACATCGCGTCGGGGCGCGTGCTCGCGAACCGTCTGCGCTTCCGCATGGGCGATGCGCTCGCGCGCTTCGTCGACGACGGCGGCTACATCATCGGCATCTGCAACGGCTTCCAGACCATCGCGAAGCTCGGCCTCCTGCCCGCGCTCGATCGCAAGCCCGGCGAGCTCGCGCCGCAGCAAGCGTCGATCGTCGACAACGATCGCATGGGCTATCGCGATGCGTGGGTGAAGCTCGCGATCGATCCCGCGAGTCCGTGCGCGTTCACCAAGGGCAGCAGCGGCGCGACGCTCGAGGTGCCGAGCCGTCACGGTGAAGGCAAGCTGGTCTTCCTCGACGACGCGACGCGCACGCGCATCGAGTCGCAGCACCTCGTGCCGCTGCGTTACGTCGACGGCAACGGCATGCCCACCGAGCGGTGGCCCGACAATCCCAACGGATCAGCGGGTGGCAACGCGGCGCTCACCGACGCGAGCGGTCGCATCTTCGGCGTGATGCCGCATCCCGAAGCGTTCTTGCATCCGCACAATCATCCCGACTTCCTGCGCTGGCGCGCGCAAGGTGTCGCGCCGGTGCATGGCGACGGCCTCGGCGTGCTCGCGAGCGGCGTGCGATCGATCCTCGGCGTCCACTAGGGCCGAAGGATCTCGCCGATCCGTGCGTGGGCTCTCCTTCGTATCCCAGGCGCGCCCGCCGCGGGCGCGTTGGGCCGGCGCACTACGTTTCCGAACGCACCCTCGAAACAAGCGCGCGCCCGGTCCGTGCTCGACGTGTCGGTGCATCACGGGCGCACGCCCGAAATCATGCGAAGGTTGCCCACCATGACGGAGCTCGGCTCGCGATCGGACCTCGAGACCCTGCAACGTAGCGGACGCGGCAAGTTCATCGTGCTCGGTGTATTGCTCGCGGGCGCGCTGGGAGCCGCCGCGTACTCCTTCTTCTTCAAGAAGGGTGGCACCGGCAATCCCGAGGATCCCGGCAAGGTGCTGGTGGTCACCCAGGGCTCGCGGATCGGCTTCTCGGTGGTGCTGAAGGACGTCGGCTTCGAGGCCGGCGAAGGCACGCTGCCGGCGTGGGAGAACAAGGCGAAGGACGAGGTGCCCGAGCTCGACGTGACCGGCGTCGCCGCCGTGATGGCGCTCGCCGATCGCTTCGGCTGGGGCTACGTCGCGTTCGAAGCTCCGGGCGAGGTCGACTTCTCGGGGCTCGACATCGACGAGCTGCCGACGTTCGACGAGAACAGCAGGTGGGCGGTGCTCTCGGTCGGCGACTTCGCGTCGCCGCACGTGATGACGGTGAACCCGCCGCCGTCGAAGGTGCTGCGCGACAGCACCGTGCCGCTGTTGCAGGCCTTGTTCGCGCAGGAGCAGCTCGAGGAGCTGCGCGATCCGAAGAAGGTGCCGGTCGAGCGCCTGCAGCTGCGCGATCGACTCGAGGAGGCGATGCATCGCCTCGATCAGGTCCCGCAGGCCGAGCAGATGGCCGAGAAGATCGTGCTGAAGGTGCGCGAGCAGCTGACCGACGGCGAGCGTGCGGAGCCCAAGCCGACGCTGGTCGGCGAGGCGCTCGAGAGCGCGTCCACGCATCCGCTGCCCGACGGCAACCTGCTCACCGTGAGCCGCTCGCTCGAGCTGGTCACGCGCGATGCAGTGCGTGCGGATCTCGATCTCGCGAAGCAGCATCGCTTCCTCTTCGGCGCGCCGATGGCCGATCCGAGCACACGTACGGCCTGCACCGCGCTCGCGAACGGTGAGCTCGAGGTCGGCGATCTGTCGAACGCGCTGTGGTCGCTCGACGGCAGCACCGTCGTGCTCGAGACGTTGGCCGAGGGCGAGACGGTGTGGCGCTACGATCCCACCCAAGGTGCGTGCGGGTGGAAGCGCTCGCACGTGCTCGCGCGCCATCGTGCGGGGCTCGACGGCACGCTGCGCCCGTGGAGCACCGGACACACGGCGCGCGTCGGGCACGTCGACGGGCTCGCGGTCGTGTCGGTGGTCGCGCCCGACGGCACCGAGCAGGTGCTCGGGATGCTCGACGGCATGCGGCTGTCCGATCTCGTGTGGCTCGACGATGCGCACCTCGCCGCGCTCGGCGTCAACGAGAGCGACGGCAACAGCTCGCTGGTGCTGTTCGCGACCAACGAGCCGATGAAGGCGCTGGTGTTGCCGTCGACCGCGATCGCGGGCGCGATGGGGCTCGGCGAGCTCGCGCGCGTGCCGGGCAAGAATGCGGTGGTGCTCGCGGCGTTGGCCGAGGGCGCGAAGCTGTATCGCCTCGACTTCACCACGCCGATCGCGGAGCTGTTCACCGCGCCGAAGCTCGCCGAGGGCAAGACCGCGCTCGAGCTGCCCGGGCGACCCACGGTGTTCGAGCTCGACCCGGCGGTGGTCAGCGCGAACGTGCTCACGCAGAAGGGCTCGGTCGACGACGTGATGGTGTCGCCCGACGCGAAGTGGGTCGTGTACACGACGCGCGGCGACGAGACCGATCCCGACGCGGACGGCGACAACGAGATCGCGGTCGCGGCCGTCGACGGCAGCGGCAATCGCCTGCTCACGCGCAACGGCGTGGGCGACGACGACCCCTACGTCACGAGCGACAGCAAGTACGTCGTGTTCGAGACCCGCGTCGAGATGCCGAAGACCGACTGGACGATCACCGCGCCGCGCATCGTGCCGCTGCAGTGATCAGAAGCCCGGCTGCAGCTGGCCGACGACCTCGTAGTCCGCGCGGCAGTCATAGCGGAAGTCCGCGGCCTCGACGTGCAGGAACGCGGACACGTCGGCCTCCAGCTCGGCGGACGAGCTGCCGAAGCCGGTGACGAAATCCGTGATGGTGCCGTCGGCGCGCACGATGAGCCGAGCGCCGCCGATCACGGTGGTGCTGCTGTTCACCTCGCCGAGCGCGATGGTGCCGTCGGCGTCGATGCTGCCGAGCAGGTCGAACGATCCGAACAGCGGTTGGACCAGCATCGCCAGCGGATCCGGATCGGGCATCGCGTCCACGTTCGCGAAGAGCCGCAGGCGTCCATCGGCTTCGGTCGTCTGGACCCCGACGTACCCCAGCAGCGAGGGATCGAGGCACAGCGGAATCACGCGGCCGTCGGTGGTCTCGAGCGCATCGCAGGTGCACTCGGTCGACGTGAACATCATGTTCCAGTCGCCGGTGTGACGGTTGCCGAGCGCGTCGCCGCGGCTCTGTGCGAGCGCGATGACGGTCTCGGCTTCGTAGCGGCCCGGATCGTCGGCGCAGGCGCAGAGCGCCAGCGCGAAGAGGGCCGCACGACGCATCAGCGCTGCGCTCCATGCTCGGCGACGTGGGCGAGGATCGCGGCCGCACGCGCGTCGTCGATCGGCAGCTTGCCGTCGATCTCGCGACCTTTCAAATGCGACACCACCTCGGTGATCGACACGAGCGGATGCACCGGCACGCCGAGCTCGCGCTCGAGCTCGTCCTTCGTGGTGAGCGCACCGCGACCACGCTCCTGGCGATCGACCGCCACGATCACGCCGGCGATCGTCACGTCACTCGCCGCACCGCGCACGAGCGCGACGGCCTCGCGGATCGATTGCCCCGAGGTGATGACATCGTCGACGACGACGACCTGCATGCCGGCGGCCGGTGCAGTGCCGACGAACACGCCACCTTCGCCGTGATCCTTGGCTTCCTTGCGATCGAAGCCGTAGCCGACGTCGCGACCCGCACGCGCGAGCCCGATCGCCGTCGCGACTGCGAGCGGCACGCCCTTGTACGAGGGACCGAACACCATGTCGCAACGCAATCCACAGTGTTGCAGGTGCGCGGCATAGGCCGCACCGAGCCCGTCGATCGCGGCGCCCGTGCGCAGCTGTCCGGCGTTGACGAAGTAGGGCGAGCGCCGGCCCGACTTGAGCGTGAAGTCGCCGAAGCGCAATACCTCGGAGCGCACGAGCAGCTCGAGGAACGCGGCCTGATGGGGCTGCAACATGCCGCGCAGGATACCGGCAAACCCCGCGCGCGATCAGCCGCCGGAGCCCGCTGCGATCCGGGGCAGCTCCACGCGCAGGCTCGCGCCCGGGCGCCCGTCCTCGCGCGCGGCGGCGACGATGGTGCCGTCGTGCGCGCGGCAGATCTGCCGGCACAGATACAGGCCGAGCCCGACGCCGCCCTGGTCGCGGCTGCGCGCGTCGTCGAGCCGACGGAACGGCTCGAACACCGCCTCGCGATGCTCGGGCGGGATGCCGGCGCCTTCGTCCTCGACCGCGACCTTCACCCGCGATTCGTCACTGCGCACGCGCACCACGATCGCGCCGTCGGGACACGCACGTCGGGCATTCGCGAGCAGGTTGCTGAACAAGCGCTCGAGCAACAGCTCGTCGCCGCGCAGCTTCACCGTCACGTCGTCGGCGACGTCGAGCTGCGCGTGGAAGCGGGTCGCGACCTTGCGCAAGAGCGCGACCAGCTCGAGCTCGCGCGCCTCGAGCCCCATGCCTTCGCCGGCACGCAGCTCGAGCCGACCGCTGGTGAGCAGATCGCCGATGAGCGTCTCGACCTCGGCGACGTCCTGGGCCATCTCGCCGAGCCCGCCGCGCAATCGCTGCAGCGCCGCGACGCGCGTCGGATCCGTGGGCGGTGCGACCAGCTCGATGCGCTCCTGCAGGATCTCGAGCAGCACCTTGATGCGCGAGATCGGCGTGCGCAGCTCGTGCGAGACGTTCGCGAGCAGCGTGCGCTGACCCGCGACGAGCCGTTCGAGCCGACGCGCCAT
>DASZPU010000519.1:0-6241 GCA_035550195.1 Nannocystaceae bacterium | reverse complement strand
TCGCTGCTGCTCGACGTCGGCATCGGATACAGATCCGAGATGTCGTCGGCCGGACAGGCCGCGATCGCGAGCACGAAGCAGGGCAGGGCGAGACGTCGCATCAATCGTCGAGCTTGCGCGTGGGATCGCCCTTGTCGCCGTCCTCTTCGCCCTCTTCCTCTTCTTCCTTCTTGTGGGCCTTCTCCCACGCCTTCTTCTTGTGCTTGATCCACGGCTTGTACTTCTCGTTGTCGGGCAACGGATCCAGACCGTGACGCTCGCGCACGAAGTTGGGCAGCTGCCCCATCACCGCGTTCTTGCAGTGCTCGGTGTACTCGATCTTCTCTTCGCGCGTGCGCTCGAGCAGCTCTTCAGGGTCGTAGTAGCCCTTCTTCGCGACCTCTTCGGGCGAAGGGATCTTGTACCAGACCTTGATGAGGTCGACCTTCTTCGGCGGCACGCCATCGTGCTCGAGCGCCCACTGCCGACAGTAGTAGCGCGCGTGCCACTTGCGGTACCAGCTCGTGTCGCCCGACTCACCGCCGATGATGCGGCGGTTCATCTTGCGCATGCGATCGTTCCAGATCCACGGGATCGGCTTGCGCTCGATCGCATACGTGTCCGTGCGCATGTCCCAGGCTTCACCGTCTTGATCGGTGACCATCACCTTGAGGAACACGTTGCTGCGCGGAGGATTGGGCGCGAACATGCCCCAGCCCTGATCGGTCTGCGTGCGCGTCAGCCACGTCGCCCACACCTTGCGCGCGTCACCACGGAACGCGAAGAGGCTGTCCTTCTCGGGCAACAACCACACCGCGACGCCGACGATGTGCCACAAGAGTAGGCCACCGACGACGAAGCGACCGAACGGACCGTAGGCCCACGGCGTGCGCAGCATGCCGGGCTCGGCGGGGATCTCGGGCTTGCGATACGGATCCTCGAGGCCGGGCTGCACGCGCATCTTGTCGCCGCGTTGCGAACGCCAGCGTTGGAACGCGACGCCCGCGATGAACAAGATGCCGGCGTACCAGATGCGCAGCCAGTTCCACTCGGGCTGCACGACCGCAGCTACGAGGATGCCCGCGAGCGCGATCGCCATCGTGGCGAACAGCGCCCACTGTGGCAGTCGCACCGTGTCGCGATGCAGGTGCGGCAGCGTGGGATCTTCGGCGGGCAGAGGTGGCAGTCCCGCTTTCACGTCGGCGGGCAACGGCACACCCATGCGACCCATCGCGAGCCACGCGACGATCGTGGTGATGCCACCGACCGCGAAGAGTGCGACGCCCGCGACCATCGGCTGCGTCGGCACGGCCGACGCGATGAGCCCGAGCACGGTGCCCGCTGCGATCGCGAGCGACACGCGACCGTGACGGCCCAAGAAGCGCAGGAAGATCGCGGTCTCGAGCCCGGTGATGAGGATGAACGTCTGCGAGAGCATTCCCGTCTGGAACTGCCCGATGTTCATCAGCGTGAAGATGCCGCCCATCACCGCGATGTGCCACGGCACCCAGATGCGGCGACCGACGATCCAACGGCACACCCAGAGCTTGTCGATCTGCGTGGTGCCGAAGCGACGGAACATCTCCCAGATCGCCGGCTTCTTCTTGCGCACCATCCACAACGCGGTGGGCGCGAGCACGAGCCACGCGATGCCGGCGATGGTCCAGTAGCGCCACGCGAATGCGTTCGCGGCGAAGAGCAGGCCGTCGATGAAGACGCCGAACATCACGATCGCGACCGCGATCGTGGCGGCAGCTTGCTCGGGCTCGATGACGAGCGGCTTCTTCTCGAGTCGCTCCCACGCCCACCAGATGGCGAAGAGGAACGCGACCCAACCCGCGACGAAGATCGCCGACGACTCGTTGGTGCCGAACACCGGCAGCTTGTAGGTGACCGCCGCGACGCCACCGCAGGCGCCTGCGACGATCGCAGGCGCGACCACGCTCGCGAGCGAACGCGTGCGCGCACCCGTGCCGCGCGCGATGCCGTATGCGAGCCCGTTCCACAGCGCGACGACGCCGGCGATGACGCCGAAGGTGATCGCGAGCGCGCCCCAGCTCAGCACCGGCGTGAAGTGGACCGGCCACGTGCGCAGGATGAGCCCGCCGCTGACGAGGATCATCGTGCCCCAGCAGAGTCGTGTCAGCGTGCGGCGCAGACCGGTCGACGGTGCGATGCGCTCGGAGCGGGACCAGAACACGAAGATGCCGATGATCGAGATCCAGAAGAACGCTTCACCCCAATGCGCCATCCACGTCATCAGACGCAGCAGGTTGGTGCCGAAGATCGCGGAGATCTTCTGCGGGTAGAAGCGATAGAAGTGGTCCATGTTCCACGCGTAGTAGATCGCGTCGCCCTTGGCCCACACGCTGCCGTTCTTCACGATGCCCGTGAAGGCGTAGACGGTGCAGAGCTGGATGATCGCGAGCCGTCGCGGCCACGCGGGGATGAGACGGTAGATCGCGGCGAGTCCCTTCGGATGCTCGTCGGACGGCGCCACGCCTGCGCCACCGCCAGGGCCATCGCGCTCCGACAAGAGCCCTTGCTTGCGCAGCTTCCGACAGCGCAACCAGTTGTCGACGCTGTACGCGTGACCCGACTTCGCGCAGATGAGGTACGCGAGGAAGACGCGGTAGACGAGCTCGGTGCCCTCCCAGAACAGGTGGTTCCGGAAGAAGATGCTGTTCATGAGCAGGAACGTCAGCACGCCCATGAGGCGGGTACGCCACCCGATCACGAAGCACGCGCCGATGACGTAGAACCCGATCATGTGCGCCCACATCGCGGCGGGCGAGTCCCAGAAGTAGAGCAGCGACCACTTCGGGCCCTTCAGGAACTCGACGACGCCCCAGAAATCGAAGAAGCCCCAGGGCTCTTCTTCGTTGAAGCCGTCACCGAAGCCTTTGAACTGTGCGGGCGCGTGGACCTGACGCGCGACGTCGGCGGTGAAGATGCCTTCGTCGGTGAACAGGAACGTGAAGTACTCGAAGAAGTCGTTGACGTTGCAGACGACGAAGAAGCCGAAGACGATGCGATAGAGCCCGAGCGCACGCGGGTCCTCGACCGTCAGCCACCAGCGTCGCCAGCGTTCGGAGTGGATGATGAGCAACGTGCACAGCGCGAGGGCGCCGACGAGCATGATCCACCCGACATCGGGCGACAGCTCGCGCGCAGCCTCGTTCGGCACCTTGTCGTCGGCAAACGCGAACAGCGCTGCGCCGAGACTCCAACCGGACGTCGACAAGCCAAACATCTTCTTCGGGAGAGTCTTTCCGACGGGTCGTCCGGGCGCAAGGCCCGTCTGGCCACGTGCTGTGAGCCGCGCGTCGCGCCCGAAGGCAGTGTTGCCGAGGGCCGACTACGTGTTCGACACGCGGGATGCGACCGGGCGCAAGCTCGGTGGTTGAATCCTCGCGCATGCGGCCGTAGGTTCGGGCGAGGTGGCAGACGAGGAACCGCGCTCCACCGAGGTCGATCTCGCTGCCACTGGTTTCTACAAGGCGTTGCCGCCCGGCGGCCGCCTCGCGCGGCTGTGGGCGGGCGTCGGTTTGTTGCTCGGTCGTCGCCTCGCGATGGTGGTGCGCGACGATCACGTCTTCATCATCCTGATGGCGGCGTTCGTCGGCATCACGAGCGGTGCCGCCGCGGGTCTGCTGCTCGCGTGGATCCGGTTCGCGATCGACTCGTTTCCGCGCCCCGCCCAAGGCATCGACGCGCTGCGTTGGGTGGTGGTGATCGCAGTGCCGGTGGCGGGCGGTCTGCTCGCGGGTTTGTTGCGCATGCTCGCGGCGCGCTTCGTGAAGCAGCCGCTCGCGCTGGGCGTGCCGGCGATCGTCGAAGCGATCGCGAATCGCGGCGGCGTGCTCTACGGGCGCGCCGGCGTCGTGTGTGGGCTCGGCACGGGCGTGACGATCGCATCGGGCGGCTCGGTCGGCCACGAAGGTCCGTCGGTCGCGATCGGTGCGGCGGCCGGCAGCGTGGTCGCGCGCTTCTTCGGGCTCGGTCGACGACGACGCATCGCGATGGTCGGCGCAGGTTGTGCGGGCGGGCTCGCGGCCGCGTTCAACACCCCGCTCGCGGGCGTGATCTTCACCGTCGAGATCGTGTTCGGCGGCGCGATCGGTGGCGACGTCGGCACGATGTCCGTGTTCATCCCGCTCATCGTCGCAGCAGTGTGCGGCACGTTCACTTCGTACGCGATCCGTGGTGACGATCTCGCGTTCGATCTGGTCACGCACACCAGCGTCGGCGTCATCGATCTCGGCTTCTACCTGCTGCTCGCTGCGCTCGCGGGCGTCATCGGCACCGTGTTCACGCGCAGCATCCTCGCGTCGGCGCAGCGCTTCGAGCTGCTGCGCGCGCCCACGTGGGTGAAGCCCGCGATCGGTGCGCTCGGCGTCGGCGTGCTCGCAGCGTTCGTGTCGAACGAGCTGCTCGGCGCCGGCCACTCGACGGTCGAGCGCGCGCTGCAAGGTGGGCTGGAGTGGAAGCTCGCGGCCGCGCTGCTCGTGCTGAAGATCGTCGCGACGTCGTTGACGCTCGGTTCGGGTGGATTCGGCGGTGCGTTCCTGCCGTCGCTCTACATCGGTGCGTGTCTCGGCACGCTGGTCGGTACGCTCGCAGGTGCGCTCACCGACGGCGCGCAGGACGTGGGCGCGTACACGCTGTGCGGCATGGGGGCGATCTTCGCCGCGACGATGCACGCACCGCTCACGCCGATCGTGATGATGTTCGAGCTCACCCACGACTACGCGGTGATCCTGCCGCTGATGCTGTCGTGCATCTTGTCGACGGTGGTGGCGCGACGCTTCTCGCCCGACAGCCTCTTCAAGGCCGAGCTGCGTCGCAAGAACGTGACGATCGGTGCGGAAGCCGAACAGGAGGTGATGAAGCGCGGGCTCGTGAAGGAGCTGATGCTGCCGCCGACGCCGGTGCTCACCGAAGGTGCGGGCCTCGACGAGATCCGCGCGTTCGCGCTCGGGGCCGAGCTGCGCGCGGTATTCGTGGTCGACGCCGAGGGCGGTGTGATCGGCTATCTCAACGGCGCGCTCCTGGCCAAGCACATCCTCGAAGGCGACGTGAAACCGGAGTCGACCGCCGGCGATCTCATGACCTCGCGCATGATGCCGCTCTTGCACGACACCGACACGCTCGCGGGTGCGATGCTGGCGTCGGCGCGCTCGGGCATGGAGCTGTTGCCCGTGGTCGATCAGCATCGCCGCTTGATCGGCGTGCTGCGCCGCGGCGATCTCATCGGGCACTACAGCGACAAGGTGCTCGGCGAGCGCGAAGAGGTCGTGCAGGTGCGCACCGGTGGCGGCAACCAAGCCGACCAAGAGGTCGGGCTCGGCAAAGGGCTGGTGCTCGAGCGCATCGTGATCGGGCGCTCGTGGGCGGGGCGCAGCCTCGCGGAGCTCGAGCTGCGCCAGCGCACCGGCGTCACCGTCATCGAGTGGGTGCGCGGCGAGGTGACGATGCCGATCGATCCGCGGGCGCCGCTGCGCGAAGGCGACATGATCGCGCTCACCGGCACGCGCGAGCAGATCCTCCGCGCGCGCGCGATGTCGATCGTGGTGCGGGGATGATCGCGGGCCTCGTGATCCGCATGCTCGCGGTCGGTGATGCCGAACCGCTCGCCGCGGCCTTCGTCGCCGCGGGCTGGGAAGCGAGCCCGGCCCGCTACTCCGCGTATCTCGCCGAGCAGGATCGTGGCGATCGCGACGTGCTCGTCGCCGAGGTGCACGGCGAGCTCGCAGGCTACCTGACCATCAAGTGGCGCTCCGCGTATGCGCCGTTCGTGGAAGCGAGCGTGCCCGAGATCAGCTGACGCTTCACGGTTCGGCGTCGAAGGGGTCGACGACGCTCGGGGCGCCTTCGGGTTTGCGGCAGGCGTCGATCACCATGCGGCTCAGCGCGGAGCCGGGGTGCTGCACCACGAAGGTGGTGCCGCGTTGTCGTGCGCGCTTCACCTCGGCGGGATCGAGCTGGCAGTCGACGACGATGTGCAGCGCTTCGCGCTCGTCGGCGAGCGCGCTGCCCGGGAACTCCTTCGCGTGGCGACGCAGTGTGGCGATCGCCTCGCGCCACGCTTGGCGATCGATCGCCGCGCGCGCGGCATCGAGCAACGCGCGCTCGGGATCGACGGGTGCGTCGACCGTTTCCGTCGCGTGCGCGCGGGGCCGCGTCGCGTCGCGCGGGCGTTGCAACGGAACCGGCGGCGCTGGCTCGATCGGCGCCATCGAGGGTTGCGTCGGTGGCAGCT
>DASZPU010000518.1:0-9698 GCA_035550195.1 Nannocystaceae bacterium | reverse complement strand
CGAGACCCGCAGCGACGCGGCCACGACTCCGAACATCCGCCGGAACGTACGGCTCAGGTGGGCCGAGTCCGCGAAGCCGGCTCCGTGCGCCGCTTCCGTGAGCGATGCACCGTCGGCGAACAGCTCCACTGCGCGCCACAGTCGCAGCCACAAGAGGTAGGTGCGAAAGGGCAGCCCGGTCTGCTCGACGAAGAGGTGACGCGTCCGCCCCGGCGACAAACCGACGACCGGCGCGACGTCGCGCAGGCTGAGCGGCTCGGCGAGGCGCGCCTCGGAGAATCGGATCACCTTCGCGATGCGTGCGTCGGCGGTCGGCGACCCACCACCGTCGCCGACGAGTCGTGCGAGCAACTCCTTGCCGAGGACGCGCAGCTGCTCGTCGGTTCGGCGCTTCGCATCGAACGCGGCGCGCAAGCGTGCGGGTACGTCACCGAGGTTCGCCGCGGCGATCGTCGCGAACGGCCCGGACGCGAAGAACCGCTGCGCGAGTCGGCGACCCGCGACACCGTCGGGCGCGACGAACAGCATCGCGACCAGCCCGGTGCCGGCGAACGAGTGGCGCGAGTCGGGCGCGATCGCGATCGCATCGCCGGCGATCGGACCACCATCGCCGTCGAAGTCGACGCGCCCCGTCAGCGCGATCGTGATCTGCACGGCATGATGCGAGTGGAAGTCGGTGCGCGGATACTGCTGGCCCGGCGGCGCCTGCAGGATCCACAGGCTCGCGCCTTCCCAGAAGAGGATGCGCCCGTGCGCGCTCGCCCGCGTGCCAGCCATTCAGCTGCGCACGCGCGTCGACAGGTTGCGCGCCACCGAGAAGCACACGCGCGCGCCGCTCGGCTTGCGCGGCTCGACCCATGCGTCGCCGCCGTGCGCGACCGCGATGCGGTGCACCAATGCGAGGCCGAGGCCGAGCGCGGCTTGGCCGGGGCGATCGCCACCTTTGCCGCGCACGAAGGGCTCGAACGCGCGGCTCTGCTCGTCGTCGCTGAAGCCGGGGCCTTCGTCGTCCACCGCGAACACGATGCGCTCGCGCTCGCCGCGGATGCGCAGCGCGACCGCACCGTCGCCGTGCGCGGCCGCGTTCTCCAGCAGATTGCCGAGCGCGCGCGCGAGCACGGTGGGATCGCCGTCGAATGCGTCGGCGCCTTCGCCTTCGATCACCAGGCGATCGATGGGCAGCCCGGCGTGGTTGAGCGCGCGCTCACCGAGCGAGCGCGCCGACAACGGTGCGAGCGACAGCGCGGAGAACTGCAGCCGTGCGTCGACCAGCAGCTTGCCGACGAGCGCGTCGAGGTCGACGATCTCGCGCTCGAGATCCGCGATGGTCTCGGGGTCGCCGCCGCGATCGCGCAGCAGCTCCACCAGCACGCGCAGGTGACCGAGCGGCGTGCGCAGCTCGTGCGACACCGCGGCCAACAGCGCGCGCCCGTCGGCGATCTGCTTGGACACGCGCGCGGCCATCTCGTTCAGCGCGTCCGCGACGATCGTCGCTTCCGCGCGACGATGTCGGCCGAGATCCACGCGCGCATCGAGGTCGCCGTCGGCGAGCCGCTTCGCGAACACCGTGAGTCGATCGAACGGGCGCGTCAGCCTGCGCGCGAGCAGCCCCGCCGCGGTCCACAGCACCGTGCCCGCGACCAAGAGCGCGACCAGAAACGGCCAACGCGGGTGCGCGCCGCGATGCCAACACGCGTGCACCGAGCCCAGCTCGTGACCGCCGCGCAACACCTTCGCCGCGATCATCGAGTGGCCGTCGCACTGCTCGCCGAAGCGCTCGATCACCACGCCGTCGGCGTCGCGCAGCTCGAAGTCCAGCTCGAGATCCACCGCGGCACGTCGCGCGAGCGCAGCACGTTCCGCGGGATCGTCCCACACGCGCTCGAACTCGTGGCCCACGAAGCGCTCGAGGCTGTGATAGGTGTGCCGCCACGCGTTGGGCTCGGGCGCGAGCGCCCAGCTCACCAACGCGACCGCGATGCCACCCGCGATGATCGTCGCGCCGAACCACGCGACCAGCACCTTGCGCAATCGCAACGGCCGCCGATGATGACGGTGCCTCACTCGCCCTCCCGTGTCAGCATGTAGCCCACGCCGCGGATCGTCTGGATGCGCGTCGCGGCCTTGGGATCGTCGCCGAGCTGCTTGCGCAGCCGCGAGATGTGCACGTCGATCGTGCGCTCGCCGACCGTGACGTCGCCGCGCCCGGCTTCCTCGAGCAACGCACCGCGTGGCACCACGCGCCCGATGCGACGCATCAGCGCGACCAGGATGTCGAACTCGACCGCGGTGAGCTCGATCGTTCGTCCGTCGCGCGTCACCTGCCGCGTGCCGATGTCGATCACGATGCCGCCCGCGGACAAACGCTCGCTCAACAGGCCCGGTTGTCCGCGTCGCGTCACCGCGCGCAACCGTGCGAGCAGCTCGCGCGGGCTGAACGGCTTGGGCACGTAGTCGTCCGCGCCGAGCTCGAGCCCGACGACGCGATCGGCCTCGTCACCCTTCGCGGTGAGCATCACGACCGGGATCGCATCGCGCTCGCGGATCTTCTTGAGCACGCTGATGCCGTCTTGGCCCGGCATCATCACGTCGAGCAGGACGACGTCGAAGCCCCCGGCGGCCAGAGCGGTGAGACCGCGATGTCCGTCGGGGGCGTGGGTCAGCACGACGTCGTTGTCGCGCATGTACCGATCGAGCAGCTCGAACAGCCGCACGTCGTCGTCGATGAGCAGGACCCGTAGACCCACGGCGTCCTAGTCTACGCGATCAGTCGTCGCTCCGGTCGCGATCGCGATCCCGGTCGCGACCGCGATCGTGGTCGCGATCCCCGTCGCCGCGGTGGCAACCGTGGCCGCCGTGGTGCCACCCGTGATCGTGGTGCCACATCATGCTGCGGATGCCGGAGCCGAAGCCGAGCACGGTGCCGGCCGCGAGCAGGATCATGATCATGCGTTGTCGCATCACATGCCTCCCCCGTGGTGACGATACGGGCCCCAGCCGCCGCCGCGCGACTCGAGGAAGTCGGCGAGCATGCGACGCTGGCGCTCGTCGAGCGCGTCGTGCAGCTTCGCGAGCCCACCGACGACGCCCTTGCGCACCTTCGTGAGCGCGTCGTCGTGGCGCGCGAACGCTTCACCGAGTGCGGTCTCGTCGACGGTGTCGCTGCGCAGTGCATCGGCGAGATCGCTACGCGCACGCCCGACTTCGCCGCGGAAGCCCGAGGCTTCGGTGCGCAGCTCGTCGACGACTTCGCGGATCACTTTCTCTTGACCCGGCGTCGTGTCGAGCCGCGAGAACAGACCACGCAGCCAGAACGGCGAGCGACCGCCGCGATCGTAGCCGTCGTCCCAACCGCGACCCCAACCACCACTGTGATGGTGGCCCCAACCACCGCGCCCGTAGCAGCGCCGGCGTCGCATCATGTGAATCAGGCCGGCCAAGCAGGCCGCGCCGACGATGAATCCGAACATCTTCTCGAACCTCCGAGCAGCAGCTTGGTCAGCGACTGTGAAGCGTCATCGGGCACCTGGATGAAGAAGTGTGAAGGCGCGCCGTGCTTGGTGAATCTCTGCCCGTTACGGTCGCGTTACCGCAGCGGCGGTGCGCGGTGCGTACGGTACGGGCATGCGACGAGAGCCCGAGAACCCCGAAGATCCCACTCGACCAGTTTTGCCGGGGCTTCGCTCCGGCGGCCGGCGCCCGCGCAGCATGCATGCGATCGAAACCGTGCTGCTCGCGTCGACCGCGTGTCTACTCGCGGCGGTCGCGTGGCCCATCGCGACGCGCGGCCTCGTCGCCGAGGAGACGCAGCCCGCCGTCGTCGTCACGGAGCACGTCGTCACGAAGACGGTGCCCGCGGAAGCACCGGTGATCCAGATCGCGCTCTTGCTCGACACCTCGTCGAGCATGGACGGCCTCATCGATCAGGCGCGCACGCGCTTGTGGACGGTGGTGAACTCGCTCGACAGCGCGACGTACCACGGCGCCAAGCCGCGCTTCGAGGTCGCGCTCTACGAGTACGGCAACGATCGCCTGAACGCCGGTGAAGGCTTCCTGCGCAAGGTGGTCGGGTTCACGCCCGAGCTCGACACCGTGTCGCAAGCGCTGTTCTCGTTGTCGACCAACGGCGGCTCCGAGTTCGCACCCCTCGCAGTGTCGCGCACGCTCGACGAGCTCGCGTGGAAGGACGGCGACGCGGTGATGCGCATCGTCTACGTTGCAGGCAACGAGTCGTTCCAGCAGGGCCCGGTCGAGTGGAACGCGGCGATCGATCGCGCGAAGGATCGCGGCGTCGTCGTCAACACCGTCTACTGCGGCGGCACCGAGGAAGGCGACGCGGCGATCTGGCGCGACGCAGCGACGCGCGCGGGCGGTCGCTTCTTCACCATCGATCAGAACGCGGTGCAGGCCTTCGTGCCCAGCCCGTACGACGACGACATCACGCGGCTCGGCGGCGCGATGAACCACACCTACGTCGGCTACGGCAGCAAGGGCACGTGGGGCGTCGCGAACCAGATGGAGCAGGACGACAACAACGAAGCCTCGGGTCGCGGTGCGGAGGTGCAGCGCTCGATGTCGAAGTCGTCGAGCTGGTATCGCAACCCGAGCTGGGATCTGGTCGACGCGGTCGACGAAGGCGTGGTCGAGCTCGACAAGGTCGCGAAGGAAGAGCTGCCCGAGGAGCTGCGCTCGCTCGACGAGGCCGAGCTGTCGGCGTTCGTCGCGTCGCGCAAGGCCGAGCGCGGTGCGATCGCGACGAAGCTCGCGGAGCTGAAGACCGAGCGCGAAGCGTGGCTCGCGAAGCAGCCCGGTGCCGAAGACGGGCCCGCGGGTCTCGATCGCGCGATGGTCGATGCGATCGTCGAGCAAGCGCAGGCGAGCGGGTTTACCCTGGGCAAGTCATGAGCGATCGCGTGCAAGCGAGCCCTCTCGTGTTGGTGGTCGAGGACGACGAGGCGATCCGCCAAGGCCTCGTCGACGCGCTCGAGTTCGAGGGCTACCAGGTGATGCAGGCCGCGACCGCACCGCGCGGCCTGCAAGCCGCGCTGTCGAGCAGCTGCGCGCTGGTGCTGCTCGATCTCATGCTGCCCGGTGGTGACGGCTTCGAGGTGCTCAAGGAGCTGCGACGCACGCGGCCCGAGCTGCCGGTCATCATCCTCACCGCGCGCGGTCGCGAAGCCGATCGCGTGCAAGGGCTGCGACTCGGTGCCGACGACTACGTGGTGAAGCCGTTCAGCGTCAAGGAGCTGCTCGCGCGCGTCGAGGCGGTGCTGCGACGCATGCGTGCGGGTCCGCCGGTGCCCGAGGGGCCCAGCGAGCTGGAGATCCCCGCGGGCATCATCGATCTCGCGCGACGCGAGGCTCGCTTCGCCGACGGCACGCGCGTCGAGCTGTCGGAGCGCGAGGCCGCGTTGCTGGGCTATCTCGTGCGGCACATGGATCGCGCGGTGGGTCGCGACGAGATCCTGCAGCAGGTGTGGCGCCTCAATCCCGCGCGCTTCCAGACCCGCACGATCGACATGCACGTCGCGCGGCTGCGCGAGAAGCTGCGCGACGCCGAAGAGGAACCGACCGTGATCGTCACCGTGCGCGGCAAGGGCTACATGTTCAGCCCGCTGCAGCGGGCTGCCAAAGACTAGCCATGCGGGCGCGCACCACTTGGATCCTCTTCGGGCTCGCGCTCGCGGTGGTGTTCGCGGTGATGGGCGCGGTCAGCCTCGCGCTCGTGCAGCTCGACGAAGAACGCGTCGCGACCGAGCGCGAGAACGTCGAAGAAGAGCTGGTGCGGCTCGCGTTGTGGCGGCTCGACAGCGCGACCACGCCGTTGCTCTCGCGCGAGACCGCGGAAGCCGGCCTCGCACCCGGCAGCCAACCGTTGCCGACCGGTGTGCACGCGCGCTTCGTCATCGACGGCTACGGCCACGGCGATGCGCTCGGCGATGTGCCCGATCCGTTGCGCACGCGCTTGCTCGCGCTGCTCGAGACGCAGTCGACCAGCGAGACGATCGTCGCGGTGGACGACGTAACCGAGCAGATGCAGGCCACCTACGACGCCAACTACCAGAACAAGGGCAACAGCAAGTCGAGCATCGCGTGGTCGCAACAGGCGCGCAACGAGTACGAGTACGGCAAGCGCGTCGCGACGGTGCAGGACAACTTGATGAGCTCGTCGCTCGCGAATCCGGCCAACGCCGACGAAGAGATCGTGCAGCAGCGCGGCAGCTACTACCGCAGCACCGTCGGCGGCGAAGGCCGTCGCGACGCTCTGCCGCCGGCGATCGTCGAGGTGATGCGTCCGCTGTGGTGGGGCGACGAGCTCGTGCTCGTGCGCAAGGTGCAGGCCGACAACGGCGCGCGCGTCGAAGGCAGCTGGCTCGACTGGCCGACGCTGCGCGAGTCGCTGCGCGGCGAAGTCGAGGATCTGTTGCCCAACGCCGAGCTGTTGCCGGTCGCGGTCGCGTCGCGTGACGGCGCGGACCGATTGCTCGCGACCCTGCCGCTGCGGCTCGAGCCGGGTGCGCTCGATCTGCCGATGCCCGGGCGCGCGCGCCCCCTGCGGATCGCGATCGTCGTCGGCTGGGTGTTCGTCGTGCTCGCGACCTCCGCGTTCGCGGTGCTGCTGCGCGCATCGATGCAGCTCTCCGAGCGCCGTGCCGCGTTCGTGTCGGCGGTGACGCACGAGCTGCGCACGCCGTTGACCACGTTTCGCATGTACACCGAGATGCTCGAGGCCGGCATGGTCGAGAGCAAGCGCCAGCGCTACGTCACTACGCTGCGGCGCGAGGCCGAGCGGCTCGGTCACCTCGTCGAGAACGTGCTGAGCTACGCGCGCATCGAGGCCGATCGCCACGCGCGACAACTGGAGCCGCACGGCGTGGCCGAGCTGTTCGACAGCACGGTCGAGCGGCTCGCGTCGCGCTGCGAAGCGGCCGGTGTGCAGCTCGAGCTCGAGCTCGCCGACGAGCTGCGCACGCGCCGGGTGCTGTGCGATGCACCGGCGGTCGAGCAGATCCTCTTCAACCTCGTCGACAACGCGGCGAAGTACGGCGCGAGCGCGGATGATCCGCGCATCGTGGTCGAAGCGGTCGCGGAAGGTCGAACGCTCGCCGTGCACGTCCGCGACTTCGGCCCCGGCGTGCCGGCCGAGGAACGCGCGCAGGTGTTCGCGCCGTTCTCGAAGGGCTCCGCGCACACGGCCGGCACGAAGCCCGGCGTCGGACTCGGGCTCGCATTGTCGCGGCGCCTCGCGGAGCAGATGCGCGGCAAGCTCGAGCTGCGTCCGAGCGATCGCGGTGCCGACTTCGTATTGTCGCTTCCGTTCGCGTGATCACGTGGCGAAACGGATTGACGCGCGATCGCTCGCGGTCGAGCATGCGGCGGTGCGACGCGTTCTCGTGACTGCAGTCCTGGTCTCGGCGTGCGGTCGCACGCCGACGATCGATCCCCTGCTGCTCCACGTCGCGGTCGTCGATGCTGCGGACAACCCGATCACGAGTGCGGAGGTCGAGCTGCGCGATACGACGCGCGTGATCGACGTGCGTCCGACCGATGGCGACGGCATCGCGACGTTCCGCTATCCCGGCGACGGTCGCTACATGCTGCGCGCGAACAACGATCCGCAGTGTTGTTTCGGCGCCGGCGAGCTCGACACGGTGATCACCGACCCCGACGACACGGTGATCGTGGTCATGGCGATCGGTCCGTGCCCCACGTGGTCGCCGCCCGGCTGCTGATCACGGCGGCGTCGCGGTGAGCGGACGCGAGGCTGCATCGGCGAACGCGGTCACGGTCGGCCGCACCGGCTCGAACCACGTGCCGCGCGACAACGCGATCGGTACGTCGGTGCGATCGGGCAGGCCGACGAGCGCGATGTCGGCGCGGCGATCGCGATCGAAGTAGCCGATCACCGGGCGCGCACCCATCGCTGCGAACGCGGGGAGCTCGGCGACGGTGGGGTTGTAGACGGTGAAGCCGCCGTTGCACTGCGAGAGCGCGAGTGGGATCGAGCCCCAACCGCTCACGCCCATCGTCGCGAGATCGGTGCAACCGTTGCCGTCGAAGTCCGCGGCCACCGTCGTCGCGCCGAACGTCGCCGCCCAGGTCGGGAACGCGCTGACGCTCGCGTTCGTCACCGTGAAGCTGCCGTCGCGATTCGAGCGCGCGATCGGGATCGTGGTCCAACCCGCGGGCCCGGTGAGCGCGAGATCGGAATCGCCGTCGCCGTCGAAGTCGCCCGCGTGCACGACCGCTTCGGGCAACGCGGCCCACGTCGCGAAGTCGGCGATCGCGAGGTTGCGAACGTCCCACGTGCCGAGCCCGCGCGAGAATGCGATCGGCACCGAGCCCCACGTCACGCCGCCGACCAGCGCGATGTCGGTGAGCCCGTCGGCATCGTAGTCACCGGGTGCGATGCGTGCACCGGGCTGTGCGGCCCAGGCTTGGAACGCGCCCGCGTATTCGTTCGTGACGGTCGGCACGACGTTGCCCGGGCCTCCGAACGCGACTGGCATCGTGCCCCACGTCGGTACGCCGACGAGCGCGACGTCGTGCGCGGCACCGGTGTCGAAGCGACCGACGACGCGCGTCGCGTTCTCGGTCGTCGCCCACGCCGGGAACGCCCACGCCGTCGTGCTGAAGCGCCCGCCGCCGGTGCCGGTGAGGTTGCGGAAGTAGAACTGTTCCCACGCGTCGGATCGTGCGCTGCCGTGATCGAGCGTGCCGTTGCCGTCGAGGTCGCCCCAGAATCCGGGATCGGACCAGTACGACGTGGCCTCGGTCGTGCTGCTCGCGAAGGTGCCGTCTGCGAGCGAGCGCGCGCACACGAGCTGGTTGGGCGTGGTGACCATCAGATCGGAGAAGCGATCGCCATCGCAGTCGGCGAGCTGACCGATCTCGAGCACACCGTCGAAGTCACGATCGACGGGCGCGTGCACGACGAGCTTCGGCGGACCGTAGAGCTTGCGCGCGCCCATGCCGTCGAGCACGGTCTGCGAGACCGTGCCGACGCCCCACGTGGGACACCACGGATCCTGCATCAGCGAGTAGCGATCGTAGGTGCCGAGTGCTTGCCACGTGCCCGTGCTCTCGCATCCGGGTGTTCCCACGACGCCCGATTCCGGGCGCAGGTTCTCGTGACGCAAGCCGAGGATGTGGCCGAGCTCGTGCGCGAGGATCGACTCGCTCCAGATCGTGCGACCGCCGACGGTGAAGGAGCTGGGATTCCACAGCACCATGCGACTCGCGGGCGGTGCAGACGGCAGCGACGCGGCGCCGCCGGGCTCGGTCCACGGACGCACCGCGAACACGACCTCCGCATTGCCGCCGACGCAGGTCGCGTCCTGTGACGACACGTACACGAAGTCGACGTGCGCGAGCGATTCCCACTGGCGCGCGGCGGCGATCATCGTCGACACCGCCTTCGGCTTCGCAGTGCCGAGCTCGTCGCTGACGCAGTAGCGCAGCGATCGTTCCTGGCCCGCGGTCCAACCGACAGCCGCGACGCTGCGCAGCTCGAGCTCGTCGTCGTCGGCGATGAGATCGCCGTCGACGAGCTCGACGAGACCCTCGTCTTCCTGCACGCACGCGCAGGCGAGGAGCACGAGACCGGAGATGCGTCGGGCGAGCGTCACGGGCGGGCAGTGGACGCGACCGCCCGAAGCGTTCCCGTCACGGAGTCGTCGCCAGCCGCGTGGCGTGCC
>DASZPU010000517.1:0-3632 GCA_035550195.1 Nannocystaceae bacterium | reverse complement strand
TCGGGTGTCGCGCTCGATCCGTTCTTCGCCGAGCTCGCGCGCGCGGAATCGGGTGAGCCCGGGACGCTCGTGCGGGTGATGCACGTGGGCGACTCTTCGATCGGTCGCGACGGTCTGCCGCACGCGCTGCGTCGGCGCATGCAAGCGCGCTTCGGCGATGGTGGTGCGGGCTTCGTGCTGCTCGATCGCGAGTCGGAGAACTATCTCAACCAAGCCGCGACGATGACCGCGACCGGTTGGTCGATCTGCTACCTCGCGTACAAGTGCGATCCCGGCGGACGCTACGGCTACGCGGGCCACGTCGTGCGCGGAGCTGCGGGCGCACGCACGCGCATCGACACGCGCACGCGCGGCAGCAGCGGACGCAGCGTGTCGCGCTACGAGCTGTGGTACCGCGCCGATCCGCAGGGCGGCAGCCTCGTCGTGCGGATCGACGGCGACGAACCGCTCACCATCGACACGCAGAGCGATGCGGCGATGGATCGCTGGCACGAGCTCCGCGTGACCCCGGGCGCGCATCGCTTCGAGCTCGCGGCGCGGGGCGACGGACGCCCGCGCGCGTACGGTGTCGTGCTCGAGACCGACGGCCCCGGCGTCGTCTGGGACACCATCAGCATGATCGGTGCGTTCGCGCGGCGGCTCGCGTGGTGGGACGCGAAGCATCTCGCCGAGCAGGTTGCGCATCGCGATCCCGACCTGCTGGTGTTCGGCTTCGGCGGCAACGACCTGCGTCGCTTCGCGCTCGACGAACTCGATCGCGCGACCTTCGTGGAGGAGCTCCGCACCGTGTTGCAGCGCCTGCGCGCCGGCAAGCCGAAGCTCGCGTGCCTGGTGATCGGCCTCAACGATCACGCGCGTGCGGGGAAGTTCGAGATCGCCCGCAAGCACATGCGCGAAGCCGTGGCCGCGCAGCGCGAGGCCGCGTTCGCCGAAGGCTGTGCCTTCTTCGATGCGGTGGCCGCGATGGGTGGCTACGGATCGATCCGCGACTGGCGTGCGCAGGAGCTCGCCGAGCCCGACCTGCAGCATCTCTCGATGCGTGGTCGCGATCGGCTCGGCGAGCTGATCTTCGCGGCGATCATGCGCCGCTACGATGCGCGCGAGCGCTGATCAACCGCAGGCCGGGCACGGCGGCGGGTCGATCACGGGATCGAAGTCGAACGCCGGCGGCGGCGGATCGTCGCTCATGATCGGGCACACGGTCGGCGGCTTGCTCGACAGCGACACGGCACTCGTGCCCGCCAGCGCCGTCGTGACCGCACCCGCGGGTCCGAGTTGTTTGCCCGCGCCGAACTGCAGCCGATAGGTCTTCGCGGTGCCGTCGGTCTTGGTCCACAGCACGTAGGTCGCGGGTAGTTGCAGCCCGCCACGTGTCGCCGTGGTCACGAGCGAGGTGAGCGAGTGCCCAGCGAGCGGTGCTTCGTCGACGAAGTCGATGTCGCAGGGCACACCGGCCGCGTGCGAAGTGCAGGCCGTGTAGCCCGCGGCGGCGGTGTACGTGTCCGTGCGCAATCGTTCGAGCGTGCCGCCGGCATTGCGGCCGTACCACGTGATGTACGTGTTGTCGGCGCCGAACATCTGGATCTGCGGGCGGTGGATCAACGCACCGTATCCGCCGACGTTCGCACGGAAGTCGCGCAGCTCGGTCCACGAGTAGCGCTGCGGAAAATTCTCCGTCGACGTGACCGTGCCGTTGTCCGCGACGTGCCACAGCTGCGGGTACGGCCACTGCGCCAAGAGGTTGCCGGGCGGTGGACCCTCCCAGAGGATCGTGTAGCTCGTCTGCGCGGCGGGTGGCGTCGGGCACACGCCGTCCTGATCGAACGCGATGCCGCGCGCATACCATCCCGCCGCGGGATAGAAGACGACGTGGCTGACGTAGTTGCCGTTGCCGTCGATCGTCCAGAGCGACGTCTCGCCGGTGTCGCTGCGCTGCCACAGCAGCTTGTTGCCGGCCACTCCGATCGGTAGCCAGTGCGACGCGAACGCGTGCGTCACGGCGACGCTCGTGACGCCCGTCACCGGATCGACGCGCACCAGCTTCGCCGTCCCCGGCGTCGCGTAGAGCACGAAGCCCAGCAACGGATCGGTACTGGCGAGCGCTTGCGGATCGACGGTGCCCTGCAGTCGCGGGTCGTCGGCTTCGACGATGTCGTCGTCGTCGAGCTCGTCGTCGGGCGCGGCGAAGTCGTCGACGTCGTGGTCTTCGTCGAGCTCGGCCTGGTCGGGCGGCGTGTAGCCCTCTTCGTTGTCGTCGTTGTCGTCGCCGCAGGCGAAGGCGAGCACAGTAGAGAGGATTGCGATTCGTGTTCGGTGCATTCGAGAAAGACTCCGGGCCGCCCCCTGTGCAAGCGCGGCGCCACGCATTCGCGCGTGCATGCACGTGCGCACGCAGCTCGGTGCGCACGTTCGTCCCCGGGGACGTCCCCGGGGCATGTCCGCAGCGCCTCGCAGTGCTGATCCAACGGACACGATTGCCGGCGCGCGTCGCCGTTGCTACTTCGTGAGTCGAGCTCGTGACGCAGCCGTTCACCGCGATCGACGTCGAGCGCTGGCGCGCGAAGGTGGCATCGACGTTGCCGACGGCCGCGACCATCGCCGATGGCGTCGTGTTGGCCGCGCTCTACGACGGTGGCCCCGCGCTGTCGGTGCCGGCGCGCGTGCCGGGCTGGGCGTGCGTGCAACGCATCGAGCCCGACGTGGACATCGCGGTGCAGACGGCCGAGCTGCAGCCCGGTGACGTGGATGCGCTGTGGCTCGAGCACGGTGATCGGCCGGCGCTGGTGGCCGCGGTGATCGCAGCGCTGCCCCCGGGCGCGTACGCGATCGTCGATGGTGCGACCGAGATCCCGACCGACCTCGCGCGCGTTCGCCAGCTCTCGCTCGCGACGGTCGATGGCGCGATCGCGTTGCACCGCCGCGCGCCGCACGTGCGCACGTGGTGCTGCGATGCGGGCGACGGTGATCCCGTCGAACAGCTCGCCGCCGTGATCGCGGGCGCGCTCGCGGCCGTGCACGCGGGCCTCCCCGCCGATGCACTCGCGCTGCGGATCGCGCTGCACGGCGACACGCTGGTCGACATCGCGAAGCTACGCGCCGCCCGATCGCTGTGGCACGCGTGTGCGCACCGGCTCGGCATCGCGGCGAGCGTGCCGATCCATGCGCGCACCCGTCGTCACCTCGGCACGCACGACGACGTCGACAGCCACCTCGTCCACGCGACGCTCGACGGCTTCGCGGCCGCGGTGGGCGGCGCCGACACGCTGACGATCGAGCGCCACGATCTCCGCGGTGCGGCAAACGTCGGTGCGCGTCGATGGGCGCGCAACATCTCGCACCTGCTGAAGTCCGAGAGTGGTCTCGATCGCATCGACGACGCAGCCGCGGGCGCCTACGCGATCGAGTCGCTCGGCGACGAGCTCGCGCGCGCGGCGTGGCAGTGCGTGCGTACGAAACCACTCGAGCTCGACTACGATGCGCTGATCGCCGGCCTCGATCGGGGCAGCGTCGGCACGGATGCGCGCTGGTCGACGCCGGAAGGGATCGACGTGCCCGCGCATCCACCCGCCCGCGTGCACGCGCTCGGCATGCCCGGCTTCGCGCCCTATCGCCGCGGTCCGTACCCCACGATG
>DASZPU010000516.1:0-5942 GCA_035550195.1 Nannocystaceae bacterium | reverse complement strand
CAAGCCCTCGTGTTCCGGTGCGCAACGATTCCGCCGTGCCGTGCCCGCGCCCGTTCCCGTGCCCGCTTCAGCGCCGCGCAACGGAGGCATCATCGCCCCGAAGCCGCTCGATCAACCGAGCGACGATGATCTCGTGCAACTGCTGCACCTCGAGATCCGTCACCGACCGCGAGCCGCACCGATAATGCATGCGCACGAGCAGCGCGCGCCGCCCCTTCGCGATGCCTTCGCCGCGATAGTCTTCGACGAGCTCGACCGCAGCATCACCACGATCACCGACACCGAGCCGCGGCGGATCGTCACCCTGCCCGGGAATCCCCTCGGCGATCGCTTCGATCGCCGAGACGATCGCGGCCGCGGGCACCGCGACGCCGACATCGAGCGACAAGTCGCGACTGCTCGCCGGAAAACGCGGCAGCGCACGCATGCGCGGCACGGTGGCATCCGGCACGCGCTCGAGCCAGAGCTCGCCGTACGCGACTTCGATCGCGCGCGGTAGATCCCAGCGCGCGACGACATCCGGGTGCACGCGACCGAAGCGTCCGACGACGACATCGTTCGCGATCACGATCTCCGCCTGTGCTCCGGGATGCAGCCAGGTCACCGCACCCGGAGCCATGCGCACGCGCGCCTCGTGCCCGAGCCGACGCAGCGCGTGCACGAGCGCAGCACCGACGCGTCGGGGATCGGCATCACCGCCGAGCAGCACCGCCGCACGCGTGCGCTCGTCGGCGAGCGTGCGATCGATCGCCTCCGTGGGGCCGGGCGCGACCGCATGCTCGGCATAGCGATACACCCGGCCCTGCTCGAACAGCGCGACGGCACGCGCATGGCGAGCGACGTTGACCGCGAGCGCATCGAGCAGCCCGGGCAACAGATGCACCCGCAGCACGCCGGCCTCGACGCGCATCGGATTCGCGACCCGCACCGGCTCCGCCCCCGCGAGCTCCTCGGGCGTGATCGCGAGCGCATCGGGCCGCGTGAACGTGTACGCGACGACCTCGTGCAGCCCGAGCTCGCGCAGCGCATCGGTCACCGTCGCATGCACGTGTTGGCGGCGCCGCAGCCCCGCGTCGACCTCGGCGCGCACCTGCGACGGCGGAGTTGCGCGCATCGGCAATCGATCGAGCCCGTAGTGGCGCACGAGCTCGTCGACGAGATCGACCTCGCGCTCGAGATCCGGGCGATGCGTCGGCGCGAGACAACGCCAGCTCTCGCCCGCGCTCTCGACGTCGACGCCGACGCCGTCGAGGATCCGTCGCGCTTCGTCGTCGGGGATCGCGATGCCGAGCAAGAGCTCCGCGCGCGCCGGCCGAAACGTGATCGCGATCGACTTGGGCCGTTTGCCGTCGACGAGCGCGCGCGCGACCGGGCGTGCTCCGGCGAGCTTGCCGAGCAGCGCACACGCATCGGCACACGCCGCGGTGAGCCCGTCGCCGTGATCGACACCGCGCTCGAAGCGATGGCTGCTGTCGGTGAGCACACCATGGCTCCGCGACGTGCGACGCACCCCGCTGGGCTGGAACCACGCGGCCTCGAGCAACAGCGTCGTGGTGCCGGGCTCGACGCCGGACTCGGCCCCGCCCATCACACCTGCGAGCGCCATCGGTCGGTGCGCGTCCGCGATGACGAGATCGTGCTCGGTGAGCTCGAGCTCGCGATCGTCGAGCGTGCGCAGCGGCTCGTTCGCGGTCGCGGTGCGCACCACCACCCTGCCCTCGTGCAGCCGTGCGCGATCGAAGGCGTGCAGCGGCTGGCCCCACTTCATCATCACGAGGTTCGTGATGTCGACGACGTTGGAGATCGGGCGCAGCCCGAGGCGATGCAGTCGCACGCGCAGCGCGAGCGGCGACGGCCCGATCTTCGCGTCCTCGAACGCGACGCCGAGATAGCGACCGCAGCGCTCCGGCGCAGTGATCGTGACGAGCTTCGCGTCGTCTTCGACGTCCGGCAGCGTGCCGACGAGCGGTCGCCAACGCGCGCCGAGCTTCACCGCGAGATCACGCGCCACGCCGACATGGCCGAGCGCATCGGGTCGATTCGGCGTGACGCCGAGCTCGATCACCGTGTCGACGACCCCCGGGATCGCAGCGGGCAGCGGCGTGCCCGGCACGAGCCCGTCGTCCAGCACGATGATGCCGCTGCCGTCGGGCCCGATGTCGAGCTCGGTCTCCGAGCAGATCATCCCGTAGCTCTCGACGCCCCGCACCGCCCGCGCGGCGATCTCCATGCCGCCCGGCAGCTTCGCACCGGGCGTCGCGAAGCAGACCTTGCCGCCGGGCGCCGGCACGTTCGACGCACCGCACACCACGGTGCGCACGGCCTCACCGTCGAACAGCTCGACGACGCGCAGCTTGTCGGCACCGGGATGCGGCGCGATCGCTCGCACCTCGCCGACGACCACGCTGCGCAGGCCCTCGCCGTGGCGGTGCACGCCCTCGACCTCGAGCCCGAGCCCGGTGAGCGCAGCCGCGAGCTCGTCGTCGGAGCGCGACGAGAGCTCGACGGTGCCCGCGAGCAACTCGGTCAGCCATGCGCGCGAGATCAACACGGGAACTGCTCCAAGAAGCGCACGTCGCCGTCGAAGAGCAGCCGCAGATCGTGGATCTGATGCATCAACATCGCCATGCGATCGATGCCGAAGCCGAACGCCCAGCCGGTGTAGCGCTCGGGATCGATGCCGCAGGCCTCGAACACCGCGGGGTGCACCATGCCGCTGCCGCCGAGCTCGATCCAGCCGCTCTTCTTGCACACGCTGCACCCGCTGCCGCCGCAGAACGGGCACTGCATGTCGAACTCCGCACCGGGCTCGACGAACGGGAAGAACGACGGCCGGAAGCGCACCTGCAGCTCGCGCTCGAAGAACGCGCTGACGAAGCGATAGAGCGTCGCACGCAGGTCGGCCATGCTGACCTTTTCGTCGACGCAGAGCCCTTCGATCTGGTGGAACATCGGGCTGTGCGTCGCGTCGTCGTCGCGGCGGAACACGGTGCCGAGCGCGACGATGCGAATGGGCGGCTTGCGCTCGAGCATCGTGCGGACCTGCACCGGTGACGTATGCGTGCGCAGCACGAGCTCACCGGGGCGATGCGGCGAGCCCTGCGGTGGCTGCACGAAGAACGTGTCGGCCATGTCGCGCGCGGGGTGATCGGGGCCGATGTTGAGATCGTCGAAGTTGAAGCGCGAGAGCTCGACGTGCGGACCGTCGACGACGTCGAAGCCGAGCATGCCGAACACGCGCTCGAGCGCGCGACGCGTCCGCGTCACCGGATGCAGCGTGCCGGCGGCGATCTTCGGCAGCCAGGTGAGATCCTCGATCTCCGACAGCGCTGCATTGCGCAGCTCGGCCTCGATCGCGGAGCGTCGCGCGGCGATCTGCTCGGCGAAGAACGCCTTCGCGAGGTTGATGGCCTTGCCCGCGTCCTTGCGCTGCTCGGGCGCGAGCTGCCCGAGCGACTGCGAGAGCAGCGTGAGCGCGCCCTTTTTGCCGAGGTACTTCACCTCGAGCGCATAGACGTCGTCGAGGCGCTGCGCAGCAGGTAGCTCCTGCGCGAGCGCCTCGCGATACCGCTCGATGTCCTCGCTCACGCGCGCACGATAGCGCAGCGCAGCGAGCTACGCAGCAACGGCGCCGGCGACACCCGCAGCTTGCACGACCGCACGGAATGCACCGGGATCGAACACTGCGAGCTCGGCGAGCACCTTGCGATCGATCGCGATGCCCGCGCGGGCCATCGCACCGATGAGTCGGCTGTAGGTGGTGCCGTTGGCACGCGCGCCCGCGTTGATGCGGACGATCCACAGGCGCCTCATGTCGCGCTTCTTGTTCTTGCGCCCGCGGTACGCGTGCATCCACGCGCGGTGCACCGCTTCGACTGCGCGTCGCCACATGCGACGGCGACCGGCGACGAAGCCCTTGGCGAACTTCAGTACGCGATTGCGACGGCGACGGGCCTTGAATCCTCTACGTGCGCGGGGCATGACGAACTACCTTCCACCGTGGGGCAGCATCAGCTCGATGTGGATCTGATCGGGCTTGCTGACGACGGTCGTGCCGCGCAGACGACGAACGCGATCGGCGTTCTTCTTGGTCAAGATATGGTTCTTGTGGCTGTGCTTCCGCTTGGCTTTGCCGGTTGCGGAGAAGCGGAAGCGCTTCTTGGCGCCACTGTGTGACTTCATCTTGGTCATGGCGGACCTTGGGCTCAGGAACGGGGGCGTTGAGTAACCGAGTTCTGCGGGCGTCGCAAGAGCCCGAGGATCAGGCGTCGGCCTTGCGCTCGGCGGCCTTCTTGGCGGCCTCTGCCTCGGCCGCACGCTCCGCGGCCTCGGCGCGGTCGGCGTCGTCCATCTCGTCGTCGTCGTCGTCCTCGTCGTCCTCGTCGTCGTCCTCCGGCTCGGTCGACGCGGGCGGGCGCTCGGCCTGCACGCGCGGCGGCGGAGCGGTCTCGGGACGCGGGAGCTGGGGACGCGGCGCGGGTGCGGGCGCACCGGGTCGCGCGGGCTTGGGCGCGAGCACCATGTTGAGGCGGTTGCCCTCGAGCTGCGCCATCTGCATCACCGTCGCGAGATCGGCGACGCCCTTGCACACGCGATCGAGGATCGCTCGCCCGGTTTCCGGGTGGGTGATCTCGCGACCGCGGAACTGCACCACCAACCGCACCTTGTCGCCCTCGGACAAGAAGCGTCGGATGTGGCGCAGCTTGAAATCGAAATCGTGCCCGTGCGTCTTCGGGCGGAACTTGACCTCCTTCACCTCGGAGGTCTTCTGGTTCTTCTTCGCCTCGCGCTCGCGCTTGGAAGTCTCGTACTTGAACTTCCCGTAATCCATGATCTTGCAGACCGGAGGATTGGCCTTGGGGTTGACCTCCACGAGCTGCAGACCGACGGTGGCCGCGAGGTCCATCGCATCGGTGGTCGACATGATCCCGCGCTGCTCACCTTGATCGTCGATGACTCGCACCTCGCGGGCGCGGATGCGTCGACCGACGCGGTGCTGTTCGGACGGGCGAGGAGCGGGTCTGGACTTCGGGCGAGAGATGGTCGTGTCTCCGGTTCGGAACTTCCTCCGTAGGGCCGGACGGTCTCGAACCGTCGACCTCTACCGTGTCAAGGTAGCGCTCTACCCCTGAGCTACGGCCCTGCGGAACATGGTCGCGAAGTGATTGCTCACTGCACGACCGGCCAGGGCGTTTAGCGCGAGAGGCCGCGCAACGTCAAGCGGATCCCCCGAAAACCCGCTCCGGCGCGCGCGGGTGGTCGATGGCGCGATCGCTCATCCGCGCCCGCGCAGGGCGGCGAGCAGGCCGGCGTGACGTCGGGCGATCGTCGCGCGGCGTACGGTGCCCGCCGCCGTCAGCTCGCCGGCCGACGCGCGCAACGGCTCGGGCAGGAACGCGAAGTCCGCGACGTGCTCGTGACGCGCGAGCGTGTCGTTCACCTCGGCGATCGCGGTGAGCACGAGCTGGCGGATGCGGGGATGCTCGATGAGATCCGCGCGGCTGCGACAGCCGAGGCCTTCGCGCTCGGAGATCTCCATCATCCAGCGCTGGTCGAGATCGACGAGCGCGACCAGCTCGCGGCCGCTCTCGGTGCCGAGCACGACCGCGTGCGCGATGCCGGGCTTGCCGCGCAGACGCGTCTCGATCTTCGCGGGCGCGACCGACTTGCCGCCGCTCGTCTTGATCACGTCGCGCTTGCGATCGAAGAGCCGCACGAAGCCCTGCTGCAGCTCGGCGACGTCGCCGGTGTGCAGGAAGCCTTGCGCGTCGACGTAGCCCTCGCCGGCTTGCAGCGGCGTCGCGAGCGAAGGACAGCGCACCAGCAGCTCGCCGTCGTCGGCGAGCGTGATCTCGCAGCCGGGCAGCGCCTGACCGACGGTGCCGAAGCGATAGCGCTCGGGCCGATTCCAGCTCACCACGCCGCCGGCTTCGGTGAGGCCG
>DASZPU010000515.1:0-18197 GCA_035550195.1 Nannocystaceae bacterium | reverse complement strand
AGCTTTTCGCTCTGGCTACCGTTCGGGCTCCTCAGGGCTTCAGAGTTGGTCCGGCGCGCTGGCTACCCCACGGTCTGAGTGACCCAGCGAGAACTCGCGCTGCCGGACCCGGACTTAGACTAGCGGATACAAGCGAGCGACGTGCCAGTTGAACTTGAAGTGGCCACGCTAGCGCAGAAGTTCACGGGCACGCACCTTTTCGTCGCCCGCGCCGCGCGTCCCTACGCAGTTCAGTGTCGCGAGCTGCAACGATCTGCCCAGGTTCTGCTCTTCGCGAGCAGCAGCTTGCATCGCCGGCGATCCCAATCGGAACGACTGGTGCTCAACGATACACACGCTGCGAGCTCTGCAGCGCCAGCTCGACCCGTGACAGTGCGGTCATCACGGCCTTCAGGCGCTCGTCGAGGGGCGCTGCGCCGGGCCGCGTGAGGTGCTTGCGCTCGAACGCGAAGCCCTCGTGCTCCAGTGCGGAGCGGATCGGCCCCGCGTCGGCGCCGAGATCCTTCATCGCCGCACGATGCTGCTCGGGCAATCGATCGATCGCGACCAGCCAGTCCGCGATCGCACGGCTGACGTTCATCAGCATCGTGTCGAAGCTCTCCAGATCTTCGGCGGTGGAGTTGAGCTGACCTTTGCGCATCTCCGCGACGTCGCGGATCGGCGACTCGAGGCTGATGCGCAGCGTCCTCGTGTCGCGTAGCACGTGCTGCAGCTGGATCGGCAAGTGATCGAGCTGCAGCGGCACTTCGTCCTTCGCTTCGGTGAGGTATTTCTTGTCGCGCTCGGAGGAGCGCACCACGCGGAAGATTCCGTAGCCGGTGACTGCGGCCACGAACAGGAAGAAGAAGCCCATCACGCCGTCCTCGTCATAACACGGGCGCACGCGTGATAGCCTGACGATCGAGGATGTCGAGCCCGTCGCCCGACACGGAGGGAGACCTGGCCTCGGCGCCGACGTTGCCTTCGGACGACATCCAGCGCGTTCGACAGGGCGTGCTGCAGCGGCTCTTCGGTGATCCCGGCGAGCCCACGCGGCTCGGACGCTACGAGTTCCGCCGTCACATCGGTCAAGGCGGCATGGGCACCGTGCACGCCGCATGGGATCCGCGACTCGGTCGCGAGGTCGCGGTGAAGGTCGTGCAGTACCACGCGCAGGGCCGCAGCAGCGAAGCGATGATCGCTCGGCTCGTGCGCGAGGCCCAAGCGATGGCACGCATCAGCCATCCCAATGTCGTCGACGTCTACGACGTTGGGCACGCGGGCACGCAGCTGTTCTTCGCGATGGAGCTCGTGGTCGGCAGCAGTCTCGATCGCTGGCTGACGCAGCGGCGACGCACCACCGCGGAGATCCTCGCGGTGTTCGACGCGATCGCAGCAGGCGTCGCCGCTGCGCATCGCGTCGGCTTGCTGCATCGGGATCTCAAGCCCGCGAACGTGCTCGTCGGTGACGACGGCCGTGTGCGCGTCGCGGACTTCGGGCTCGCGCGCGTGTTCACGCCGGACACGCACGACGACACGCGCGACGACGCGGGCGCGGAGAAGCTCGACTTCATCGCGACCCACGACGCCGACACGCCGATCGATGCCGTGCTCACCGCCCATGGTGCGGCCGTGGGCACGCCGGCGTTCATGTCGCCCGAGCAGCAGCGCGGCGATTCCGTCGACGCGCGCACCGACGTCTATGCGTTCTGCGTCGCGCTGTACTTCGCGCTGTGCGAGCGCTTGCCGTTCACCGGCTCGAGCGCGGCGGCGTTGTACGTGCGCAAGACCGAAGGCGAGCTCGCGTGGCCCAGCACGCGCCGCGATCTACCGGGCTGGCTGACGGACGTGATCGCACGCGGGCTGAGGCCGAATCCCGCCGATCGCTTCGCGTCGATGGACGAGCTGCGGGCGGCGCTGCGTCGCGGCACCCGCAGCAAGCGCGCGGGACCGGTCGTCTTCGTCGCGGCGACCGCGGTGCTGCTCGCGGGCATCGCGATGCTGCCTGCACGCGATGGTTGCGACGGCGTGACCGAACCGATGACCACACTGTGGACGCCCGCGCGCGCAGACGAGCTCGGCGATGCGTTCGCACGCGTCGCAGATCGTGGTCGCGAGCGCGCGGCTCCGGTCGTCGCAGCGTTCGACGCATGGACGCGTGCGTGGATCGACGCGCGCACGAAGCTGTGCAAGAGCGCAGACGCCGGCACGTCCGAGGGCGATGCGCGCGTCGCTTGCCTCGAGCGCCAACGCAGCGCGTTCGCGGCCGCGCTCGATCGGCTCGGTCGCCCCGACGCGGGTACGATCGCACGCGCGCGCGAGTTCGGTGCTTCGTTGCCCGCGCCGAGCGATTGCCTCGCCGACGACTTCGACGACGCGTCGCAGGCCGACGATCCCCGCGTCGTCGCGCTCGCGCAACGCCTCGAGCTCGTCGATGCCGCGCGCCTCGCCGGACGCATCACCGAGCACGTCGGAGAGCTGCGTGCGATCGCGGCCGAGGCCGATGCGCTCGATGACGCCGATCTCCGCATTCGTGCGCACATTCGCCTGGGCCAAGCGTTGCGCGGCGTCGGTCAGGCCGAGGCGGCGCTGCCCGAGCTCGAGACCGCGTACGCGCTCGCGTACGAGCGCGGCCGTGGCGAACGCGAGGCCGAGGCTGCACTCACGCTCGCGATCACGCTCGGCAAGCAGCTGCGGCGCAGCGACGAAGCACGGCGTTGGATGTCGCGCGCGAACGCAGCGGTCGAGCGCTACGCGCTGTCGCCCGAGACCGCCGCGATCCAAGCCGCGGATGCGAGCGGCATCGAGCTCGCGGCCGGCGACATCAAAGCCGCGCTCGCACATGCGGAGCGAGCCGTCGCGCTCGCGCGTGCGCTGCCCGATCGTCGCGCGCTCGCGCTCGCGTTGTACGAGCGCGCCACGGCGGAAGCGAAGTCGGGCAAGCCGAACGAAGCCCTCGCGAGTCGCGAGCAATCGATCGCGGCATTCGAGGAGTCGCTCGGGCCCGATCACCCCAACAGCATCGCCACGCACGTGAACCTCGCGCACTCGCTGCGTGACGTCGGTCGCCCCGAAGACGCCGAGCGCGAGCTCGAGCTCGTGGTGTCGCGGCTCGAGGGGATCTACGGCGTCGCGAGCTCGCGCTTCGTGATCGCGGCGAGCGAGCTCGGCTCGGTGCGCATCGAGGTACTGCACGATCCTGCGCGCGCCGCCGAGGCCTACGCACGCGCGGTCGAAGGTGCGCGGCAGCTGCACGGAGTCGAGGACGCCGAGCTGGTCGCGGGCGTGCTCGGCAACTACGGCGACGCACTGTGGGCGCTCGGCGAGTACGAGCGCGCGCTCGTGCTGCACCGCAGCTCGTTCGAGCGCTACGAGGACATCCGCGGTCCCGAGTTCTCGCGCGCCGCAGGCCAAGCGATGTTCGCCGCGCACGATGCGATCGCGCTCGGCGACGATGAGCTCGCGCGATCGTTTCTGCGGCGTGCCGCGACGATCGGCAAGCGGATCGACAACGCCGAGCTGCTCGCGCACGTCGACTTCGCCGAAGCGGTGATGCTGCGCAACAGCGACCCCGCGCACGCGCGTGTGCTGGCGGAGTCGGCCCGTGATCGCTTCGCCAAGCTGGGCGGCCCGAAGTCCGAGCTGGTCGAGCAATGGACCGCGGCGCTCGAAGGCCGCACCCCACTGCCCGCCGACTGGAAGCGGCGTGCGATCGAAGCTCGCCTCGCGGTCGTGCCGTGAGCCTATGATCGACGCGTTGTCGTTCCGGCGGAGCTTCGCGCGCGCGCTCGCGGCCATCTGGTTCCGCAGTCGGCAGCGTGAGGGTCACGAGCCGACGAGCGGCGCGACGCTGTGGGTGCTCAATCATCCCAATGGTCTGCTCGATCCGTTGGTGGTGACGTCGACGCTCGAGCGGCCGCCGCGGTTGCTGGCGAAGGCGACGCTGTGGAAGACGCCGATCCTGCGTCCGTTCCTCGCGGCGTTCGATCCGATCCCGGTGCATCGTCGACAAGACGGTGCGGTCGCCGAAGGTGCGACCGAGAAGATGTTCGCGTCGGTGCACGAGGCGCTCGCGCAAGGCGATGCGATCGCGCTCTTCCCCGAAGGCATCAGCCACGGCCGACGCGATCTCGCGCCGCTCAAGACCGGTGCGGCTCGCATCGCGCTCGCGGCGAAGGATCCGGTGCGGCTCGTGCCCGCGGGCATCGTGTACGGCGAACGCGAACGCTTCCGCCACAGCGTGCTCTTGCGGATCGGCGAGCCGATCGCGCACGACGATCTGCGCGGCCAAGGTGCCGACCCGGCCGCGGTCGATGCACTCTCCGAGCGCATCCGCGACGCGCTCTACCCGTTGACGCTGCACGGCAGCGACGACGAGGTGCTGCGCCTCGCCGAGCACCTGGCGTGGCTGCTCGCCGAAGCACCGGCGACGCGTGCGAAGCTCGACGACGTGCGCGCGCGCGTGCGTGCGCTCGCCGATCGTCTCGGTGCGCTCGATCCGACCACGCGCTCCGACATCGCCGCGCGCGTCGAACGAGCGCGCGAGACACTCGCCGACGCGGGCGTGCGTCCCGATCAGCTCGGCTTCGCATACAGCAGCGACGACGTGCGCCGCTGGCTGCCCGGCTTCCTGCTCCGGCTCGCGCTCATGCCCTTCATCCTCACCGTGGGCCTGCTCTTCTGGCCCGCGTATCGCCTCACCGGCTTCGTGATCGGCAAGCTCTCGCTCGAGCTCGACGTGATCGCGACCTACAAGTTCCTGCTCGGCCTCGTCGTCTTCCCGGCATGGCTCGCGCTGCTGACGACGCTCGCCGGCCTGCGCTTCGGCATCGGCGGCGTGCTCACGACGCTCTTCGCCGCCGCGCTCGCCTTCATCGCGTTGCCACTGCTCGAACGCCTCCGCGAAGACGCGCAAGCGATCCGCGGCTTCCTGCATCGCAAGGACACATCGCTCGCACCACTGCTCGAAGAGCGCGCGCGCCTGCTCGACGCATTCCCCGAGCTCTCGCGCTGAACCAAAGAAAGAACCGGCGTCGTCCGAGGGAGAAGAGGACGACGCCGGCTCGACGGCTACGATGGATTCAGGTCTCGCTCACCCGAACAGCGGCAGCGGGTCGCCCTCGAGATCGAGGGGGAACATCGCGTCGAGCTCGCTGCCCTCGAGGCCCAGCACCCGACGAAGTGCGTAGTGCACGTCGCCGGGATGGATCCGCCGCGCCGTCTCGCTGGTATCCGCAGTCAGAGACGTCGTGACGCCGATCGCTTGGTGCTCTTCGTTCGTCGTGCCGATCACGCGGTTGCCCGGGATGCCGGGGCCCATGATCATCATGCTGCTGACGTTCCAGTGATCCTTGCCGTTGCCGCCGTTGTAGTACGGCGTGCGGCCGAAGTCGGAGCCGACGATCACCATGATCTTGTCGGCGATGCCCTGGCGCTCCGCCTCGTCCATGAGGAAGTCGACGCCCTCGAGCAAGTTGAGCAGGTTCGGGATGTGATCCTGATCGTGGTTGCCGTGGGTGTCGAAGCCGCCGGTCTCGAGACCCGCGGAGATGCAGATGCCCGCCTTGTACGCCGCGCAGACGATCTGCGCTTGGCCCTTGAGACCGTTCTGCAGCTGATCGGCCGGCGGCAGGAACTCCTGCAACCGCTTCAGCTCGTTGCTTCCCGAACGCGCGGTGAACATCGCGTTGATGGCATTGCGGATCTTCGGCAGCCCCTGGTTGGTGGCGAGCGCCTGATCGCGACCGGCCTGCGAAGCATCGATGAGCTCCTGCACCTTCTGGTGGTGGAAGCCCGAGTTCTCGTCCATCGGGTCCTGCCGCGTCGGATACGCGAGACGCGACAGCACGCCCACCGTGTCACCACCCGCACGCACGCGCGGTGCGATGCCGGCCGTCTCGGCGTAGCCGCCGAACGCGAGGTACGCCATCGGCTGTTCCTTGCCGAAGGCACCCGCAGCGAAGGCTGCGAACGAGGGATGACCTTCCGCGAGGCGACCCGAGAAGGTCGTGCGCTGACCTTCGTCGTGACCGTTCGTCATCACGTCCATGCCGTTGATGACCGTCAGACGTTGGTAGTACTTCTCGAAGAACGTCGTCATGTCGTACGTCAACATCTGCTGATTCGCAGTGTCTTGGTACAACGAGGTGAACGGCAGCGGCGCGTAGCGGATGTTGCCCGCCGTCGCGATCTCTTCGCTGAGATACGAGCCGTTCATCGGGTTCGGATCCGACTCGCTCTTCGCACCCTTGGGGTCGCAGAAGCTGGTCGGATCCCATCCGCCGCCGGCGGACACGGTCACCACCAACGTGCCGGTGTACGGCTCGAAGGAGACGCGAGGTTTGGACGCGACGCCGGGCCCACCGAACGCGGTGGGAGCGACGACGCTGAGGCCGGTGCACGAGGCAATCTTGAGGAAGTCGCGGCGATCCATGGCTTGTGTTCCCTTCCTTCTTCCTACTCGTGCAAGAACCGGTAGTCGGACATCAGATAGCTGATGACGGCCATCCACGCCCTGATGGTGTAGTCGCGGTCTTCGGTGATCGCCCGCTCGTTGAGCGGCGCGGCCGTCCAGAAGTCCATCGTTGCCTGGCACTGACCCGGCAGCTGCGCCCCGTACTCCGGCATCTGGTTGCCCATGCCGTCGTCGACGAGGTTGCCCATGCCGCGCTGACCTTCCTTCCACACGTTGAGGAAGAGCTCGAAGGTGCGGTTGATCTCCGGGTCGTTCTGGTCGAGGTACTCGCCCAGCAGCTTCGCGTGCAGGTACTGGATGTTCGCCCGGATCGCGGACGAAGCCGCCGGCACCTCGAAGCCGTTCTCGTCCTCCGGCTTGAAGCTCGGATCGACGAACGGGAACAGCTTGCGATCACCAGGCGCGCGGGTGAAGTCGGCCGCCGTCGTCCAGCACGCGACCTCGTTGCCCATCCGCTTGGCGGTGTTCGCCATGATGCCGTTCGGCTCGGTGATGCGATCGACGACCGTGTCGCTGTCGATACCGCCGTAGAAGATGCGGTACTGACCGAAGTCGAGCAGCAGGTCGGTGTTGTCGACGCCGTTCTGGGCGCGCCACGGCTGACCCGTCACCGCTTCGATCTTGCGATGCAGCTGCTCGGGGATCAGCAAGCGGCCGGTGCCGAGCTTGGCCAGCTCGAGCTCGCGGGTCTCGTCGAGCCCCGTCGCGTTGTAGGCGCGGTAGTACGGGGTCTTGACGATCTCCTTGATGACCGTCTTGAGGTTGTAGTTGCTGTCGATGAACTTCGTCGCGATGTCGTCGAAGATCTTCTGCTGCATCTCCACCGCGCGGATGCTCTCGAGGTAGCCCTCTTCGCTCGGCTCGGTCGGCGTGGTGAGCGGGTCGTCACCCGACAGACCCTTGTACATCGTGTGGATCGCCGCGATCGCGAAGCGGCGATCCGCGGTGACCTTCTCGGCGAGCCAGTTCAGACCGCGCGGGTACTGCTCCGGCGGCATGACTTCGTCGCCGAAGCCGGGCGGCACCATGTCGCCGTACCAGCCCATCGTCGGCGGCGAGAACTCGCCCATGGGGCCGAAGTTCTGGAACGCACCGGCGATCGAGTCGACCGTGGGCGAGTGGCACGTGGCGCAGGTGATGTTGTTGAGCCACGGCGCGACGCCGAGGATCGCCGACGACGACACCGGGCGCTGACCGAGCAAGAGGACGTCGGTCGCGAGCCAGTGCTTGTAGACCATGCGCGACCGGTGACGGTTGCGGTTGGTCTCCGTGGTCGGGAAGCGGTTCAGGTAGACGGTGGTGGTGAGCAGACCCGCGTGCGGGATGCCCGGCACCTTCGCCGGCGCGAACTCTTCGTAGTCCGCGGGGTCGTTGAACTGCACGTTGTCGAGGCCGTACACCTTCGCGGAGTACGAGTTCACCATCGTGTAGTCGGCGGTGAGGACCTCGCTGAACGGCTTGTCGTTGCGCACGACGTAGGCGATGAGCTGCAGCGCCTCGCGTGCGACCGCTTGGTTGCTGAAGCGGGCCGCCGTGTCGCGCTGATCGTCGGGCAGCTCGTCGAACCAGTACGCGTTGGGGTAGGTCGGGTTCTCGTCGTCGCCCTGCGCTGCGAGCAGGTCGATCGCCATCGTGTCGGGGTAGTAGCGATCGGTGAGGAGGTTGTCGTTGTAGATCTCGATGAGGCGGTCGTAGAACTCGTCCTGCGTCATCATCTCGTCGAGCACGGCGTCGAGGGCTTCGAAGCCGCCGTCGCGCACGCGCTGTTCCTCTTCGAGCGTCGGCACGCGGCCGACGATCGAGAGCGACGCCTTGCGCAGGGTCGCGACCTCGTCGAGCATCTGCACGCCGTCGAAGAACTGCTCGACCTCGTCACCATCGTCGTCGCAGGAGACCGGGTTCTCCAGGCGATCGATCATCTCCTGGAAGTCTTTGTACTCCTGGCTGCCCTTCTCGAGCTGCATCGCACCTTCGTGCGTGACGCCCTTGTCCTGGGTGGGCTTGAGCAAGATCCAGGGCGTGCCTTCGAACTCGAGCTTCGCGAGCGACTCGAACACCTCGAGGTTGTTCTCGAGATAGTCCGGCCCCCACTTCGAGTCGCGGAGGATGAACTTGGAGTCCTCCGCCTGCCCGCCGATGATGTGGCACTTGACGCACTTCTGACTGAGGACGTTGGACCAGATCTTCTCCGCGAAGAAGTCCTCGTTGGAGACGCACTGGCCGTCGTCACCCTTGCCTGCGCCCTCGCCACAGGCATTCAGCGCCAGCGCGGCCAACATGCCCGCTGCTGCGCCAAGCCCGAGCGTTTGCAATTTCGTACGCCGCATCGTCTTGCTCCTCGGTTGAAATCCGCCCGACACTAGAACCCCGGCGAGAGCCCGCCCCTGCCGCGATCGCATCCTATGCGGAACGCGTCGCGAGCCGCAAGGTGTGCAGAGGTGCTCCGACTTCGAGAACGCGATCGCAGACGGGTGAATTCGTCGTTTCTCGATCAGCGCGCGAAACACGTTGGGGCCTCGGGCACCCACGCGAAAGGCTCCGCGATCGAGTGTCGCTCGCGAGCCGCACGCCGTGATCGGCGTGTCACTGCACGAACGCGGTCGATGCTTGGATCTGCAACGACCCTGCGCCTGATCCGGGACACGCAACGCGGTTTGGCGACCCAGGCACGACGGGGACTCGGGCCCCCACGAATTCGCGTGAGTGAGCGCTGAAAAACGGGGTGAGAATTTTTCTTCGACGCACGCGCGAGTCTCGGCGCGCGTCGAACATGCGCAACACACACGCTCCGCGCTGCGCGAACTCGTTGCGATCGAACCTACGCGCAGATCAAACGCGACCGGAGATCACATCGTGGTCGACGTGCTGTCGCTGCCGCCACTGCTCGTGCTCGGATCGGTCGTGCTGCCGTCCGTCGTCGGATCCGTCGTGGGATCGGTGGTGCTGGAATCGGACGGTCCGGTGTCCATCGGACCGGTCTCTTCGCCACCGTTCGGTTGGCACTGACCTGCGTCGTCGCAGAACTCGTTGTCGCCGCAGCCCGGTGCACAGCCGCCGCCGCAGTTGTCACCGCCGCATTCTTTCCCGGCGCAGTTGGGCACGCACACGCAGCTGAGCTCTTCACCCGGCGCGTAGCCGTCGTTGCACGTGCACTGCGCCGCGTCGCCGACCACCTCGCACGTGCCGTAGCCCGAGCACGTCTCCGCGTAACAAGGGCTGGTGTCGAACGCGAAGAAGCCCAGCTGGTAGGCGAGGTTGTCGTCTTCGCGATCGCCACCACCGACGAGGCCGACGACGACCGGCGTGTCGAGCTTGCCGGACTGGAACGGCGCGACGTCGTAGGCTACCTCTGCGCTCGTCACTCGGATCTTCGCGGTGAGCGGGCCTTCGGAGCAACCCGACGCGAGCGAGCCGCCTTGCACGCCGGAGAGCTCGAAGCCGCAGTCGCCCTCACCGCTGCCGTTGAGCGGCTTGTCGTAGGCCTGTGCGGTGTCGTAGAGCGTGTACGCGACGTTGAACGTGGGCGTATCGGTGAGCGCGACCTTGAAGTGCGCGAGGTCGCGGATCGGCGCGCCGGCTTGATCGGGCGAGTCGCCGAGCGGTGGCTCGATCACCATCGACAGCTGCATGCCGGCCTTCGCGACCGCGATCGTGGAGAGCTCGTTGATCCACGCGCTCGATCCCTTGGCCGCGACGGTGAGGCCGTCTTGCTCGAACAGCACCGCGGGCTCCGACGGCCCGATGTCGAAGGACAGCTCCGCAGGCACGCGCAGGATGAGCCCTTCGGGGCTCAGCGCGAAGGCGGTGCCGTCTTGCTCGAAGTCTCGCGCGGAGAGGTTCCGCGTGGACGTGCGCAGCTCGAAGTCGGTCTCGGCGGTGAGCGCGTTGGCGGGCACGTCGAGGTGGACGCCACCGCCCGAGAGCGTGCCGCCCATCGGTCCGATGGTCGCGCGTGCGATCAGATCACCTTCTTCGTCCTTCGTCTCCTTGCACCCGAGCACGGTCGTGGACAGGCAAGCAGCGAGCACGAAGCCATGGTGCATGTAGACGCGCATGATCTCGATCGACTCTACACCACGACGAGCGCTGCGTGGCCGCTCGATGCGTGCACGAGATGCGATCGCGTGGCGTGGTGCACGATCGTCGCATGTGGCTCGAGGCCCCCATTGCTGACGCGTGCACGCGCGGCGCTTTGCACGTGCGTAGCGAAGCTCTCGTTCGCGACCTCGAGCTGCGATGCGCACGCGCACCTCGTGCACGATGCGGTGACGAAGGCCCTACGAGGCCCGTTGCGGGCCGTCTTGCGCGCTGGATTCGACCGTGTGACGCTGTGTGCGGTCAAGTGCTACCCATGCGAGAGCTGATCTTCTATGGCGGTTCGCTCGCGTTGTTCGCGTGCGGATCGTCGACGCCACAACCGTCGGTCGAGCAATCCATCGCGAAAGCCGTGACCGTCGAAGATGCGCAGAAGCGCGATGCGGCGATCATCGAGGCGAAGGCACGCGAGGAACGCAAGGAACGCGCGACCGAGAAGCAAGCGGTCGATCAGACGCGTGCCGCGGAGATCGATGCCGCGGCGGTGTTGCCTGCGACGATGCCCACGGACCTCGCAGCCGCGTGCGATGCGGTGGTGAACGCCCACGACGCGTTCATGAAGCGTGGGCCCGAGAAAGACGTGCTGAACTGGTACCAGGGCGGTCGGCGCAAGAAGATCGGCGAGCGTCGTGCGGCTTGCGTGACGCAGGGCAAGATCCCGGTCGCGGCCTGCGAAGCGCAGGCGTTGTCGGCCGAGCTGCCCAGCCTGGTCGGCATCGAGCGCAGCGAGGCCGCGCTCATGGTGATGGCACGCTGCGCCGAGAAATTCGGCGCGACGTGAGCGACGACGACGAGGCCGGCACCGCCACGGCCACGCGTGTGGAGTGGATCGGTGCGCAGGCCACGAGCGGCATCGACACGCTCGCGCGCGAGGAGCCGCTGGAGCTGCGCATCGCCGGCGTGTCGATCGCGGTGGTGATGCGCACGCCCGGGCACGACCTCGAGCTCGCCCGCGGCTTCGCGCTCACCGAGCGCATCGTGGCGCATCCGCGCGAGATCATCGCGGTGCGTCACTGCGATCGCGTCGAGGTGCCCGACGCGGAGGACAACGTCGTGCAGCTCGTGCTCGCCGACGACGTGCACGTGGATCTCGTGAAGCTGCGACGGCACTCGTTCGCGAGCAGCAGCTGCGGCGTGTGTGGCAAGGCCAGCATCGAGCAGGCGATGGCGTGTGCACCGGCGCTCGCGGGCGACGCGACGGTGTCGATCGCGACGATGCGATCGCTGCCCGATCGTCTGCGCGCGGGCCAGCAGATCTTCGATCGCACCGGTGGCTTGCACGGTGCCGCGCTGTGCGACACGAGCGGCACGCCGCTCGTCGTCCGCGAAGACGTCGGTCGTCACAACGCGGTCGACAAGGTGATCGGCTGGGCCGCGCTGCACCGCGCGTGGCCGCTGCACGACCTCGTGCTCGCGATCTCCGGGCGCACGTCGTTCGAGATCGTGCAGAAGTCGCTCGCCGCCGGCATCGCGACCATCGTGGCCGTGTCTGCACCCACGTCGCTCGCGGTCGAGCTCGCGGGCCGAAGCGGCATCACGCTCATCGGTTTCGTGCGGGGCGATCGCGCGTGCGTGTACAGCAACGCGCAGCGCGTGCGCCCCTAGCAACCGCTGCGATCGAAGCCGTCGCCGTCCTCTTCGCCTTCGCGCGGCACGAGGCAGCGGAAGTCCTTCTCGACCAGCAGCACGAGCGTGCGCCCGCCTTCGAGCGCGACCTCGCTGCGCACGCCGACCTCGTCGGTGTCGATCAGCTTGCGCGCCCATGCGCGCGGCATCGCGACGCGGATCGTGCGTTCGTCGAGCGTCGCGTCGAGCGCATCGACGTCGGCGACGTGCAGCTCGCAGCCCAGCGCGGTGCCGGCGGGGAAGTGCAGCGCGTCGTCGACTCTGCCCTCGCGATCGAGCGCGCGCACGTCCGACTGCGACAGTCGCAGGCGCAGCGAATCGCCGCGGATCCGGATCTTCATGGGTTGCTTGATTCTCCCACGGACCGGGCGGCATTGTAGCGACTCTCGTGAAGTCGCGACGCGCAGCGGTGATCCTCGCCGGCGGTGGCTCGCACCGCATGGGGCAGCCGAAGCCGTGGCTGGACGCGGGCGGCGAGCCGCTGTTGCATCGCATCGCGCGCCTCGTGGCCGAGGCGTGTCCCGTGGTGGTCGTGGTCGGAAGCGCGGGGCAATCGCTGCCGCCTTTGCCCGACGGCGTCGCGCGCATCGACGATCCGCCGGAGCACGCGGGCCAAGGTCCGCTCGCAGGCGCGCTCACCGGCCTCACCGCGCTCGGCGATCTCTCCGCCGAGCTCGTGTACGTCGGCGCGTGCGATGCGGCGTGGCTCACCACGCGTCACGTTCGCCACGTGCTCGACGTGCTCGAGCGCACCAACAGCGCGATGGCGGTGGTGCCGGAGAGCGGCCCCTTCGAAGACGGCACGCGCATCGTGCATGCGACGAGCGGCGCGGTGCGATTGCCGGTCGCACGTGCCACCGCGCACGCGCTCGTGCAGTCGGGTCAACGCGCGCTGCGCAGCCTCTACGACGGCCTCGCGGCGCGGCGGGTCGGCGCGTCGACGCTGCCCGATCCCGAGGCGGTGCGCGCTTGCAACGAGCCCGCCGACTGGGAAGCTGCGAGGGCCGCGATCGCGGGCGAAGCGTGAGTGATTCGAAGCAGCTCCGCGAAGACTTGCGCGGCGATCTGATCGCGAGCATCGCCGTCGTCGCGTTGGTGGTGCCGCAAGCGCTCGCGTACGCGTTGCTCGCGGGCGTGCCGCCTGCGCTCGGGCTCTTGGCCTCGTTCGCGCCGCCGCTCGCGTACGCGTGCTTCGTCGGCAGTCGCTATCTCGCCGTGGGCCCGGTCGCGCTCGTCGCGTTGGTGTCGGCCGCGGGGCTCGAGACGCTCGCACCGCCCGGCAGCGAGCGCTAAGTCGAGCTCGCCTCGTTGCTCGCGCTCGAGGTCGGCGTGCTGCTGTTCCTGCTCGGGCTCGTGCGCGCCGGCGTCATCGCGAACTTCTTCGGCCATCCCGCGACGCTCGGCTTCAACGCCGCCGCCGCGATGCTCACGGCCGCGAGTCAGGTGCGCGCGCTGTGTGGATTGCCGGCGCACGCAGATGCCGGCTCGGAGAATCCATGGCCGATGTTCGGCACGCTGCACCGCGCACACGTGCCGACGCTCGTGCTCGGCGTCGTCACGCTCGCGCTGGTGATCTGGCTGCCCAAGCGCGTGAAACGACTGCCCGCGCCGCTGGTGGCGTGCGCGCTCGCCATCGTTGCCACGCTCGTGCTCGGCCTACGCGAACGCGGCGTCGAGATGGTCGGCGCGGTGCCGACGGTGCTGCCGCGCATGCGCTTGCCTTCGTTCGCCGTCGCCGATCTGCTCGCGCTCGTGCCCACTGCGCTGTCGGTCGCGGTCGTCGCGTACGGCACCTCGCTCGCGATCGCGAAGGCGCTCGCGAGCCGTCACCGCGAGCAGGTCGATCCCGATGCGGAGCTGCGGGGGCTGGGCGCGGCGAACCTGGTGTCCGCGATCGTCGGTGCGTTCCCGGTCGCCGGCAGCTTCGCGCGCAGCATGCTGACGCAGCAGGCCGGCGGACGCACGCGCAAGACCGGCGTGTTCGTGGCGATCTGGGTCGCACTGGTCGCGCTCGGCGTCTCCGACGTCTTCGCGTGGCTGCCGCTCACGGTGCTCGCCGCGATCGTGATCCAAGGCGCGCTCTCGCTGGTCGACGTCCGCGAGGCGCGATCGGTGTGGAAGACGCATCGCAGCGACGGCATCACGATGCTCATCACGTTCGCGGTCACGATGATCGTCGGGCTCGTCGAAGGGCTCGCGGCCGGGCTCTTGATCGCGCTCGTGTTGTTCGTCGCGCGCACGGTCGCGCCGCACACCGCCGAGCTCGGGCGGATCCCCGGCTCGATGGTCTATCGCAACACGACGCGCTTCGCGGTCGAGGTGTGTCCGCAGGTCGGCATCCTGCGCGTCGACGCGCCGCTCTACTTCGCCAACGCGCGCTTCCTCGAGGATCGCATCCATCGCATGTTCGCCGAGCGCCTGCAGATGAAGCTGCTCGCGCTCGACTGCAGTGCGATCGGCGACGTCGATGCCACCGCGATCCAGATGTTGCGCGGGCTCGTGCAGACGCTGCGCGCACGCGGCAACGACCTGCACCTCATCGGTCCGATCGGTCCCGTGCGCGACGTGCTCGCGCGCACCGGAATGGTCGAGCTCATCGGCGAGTCCAACCTCCATCGCACCATCATCGAGGCCGCGCCGGTGCTCATGGCGCGCATCGATCGCAGCTGGTGCGAAGGCACGTGCCGCGTGTCGGCGTTCCCGGATTGCACACTGATCCCGCGCGCTGGGCCCACCACGGAGCGCTCCGAAGCCGCGCGCTTCTCTCCCCAGATATGATGGCGCGGGAAATGCTGCGAGCACGCCAGGAGTCGAGAGACCGATGAACGAAACGCTGGGCGCCGCCGGCTCGGGCCTCGTCACGGGAGCGTCGGCCGCGAAGCGTGGGCTCGCGATCGCGTGGGGCAGCGCGCAGGTGCGCCGCGTGTACCTGCAGCTCGTGCTCGTGCTCGTCGCGATCGCGACGGCGCTCGATGCCGCCGGCATCTGGGCCGTCGTGCAGTGGACGCGCGGTGGCGACGACGGGCTGTGGTGGACGATCGCGATGGTGCTGCTGCGCATCGCCGGCATCTGCATCGTGCTGTTGGTCGCGCCGATCGTCGCGTTGTTCGTCGTGAACGGGTTGTTTCCGTTCCTCGGCGAGCGGGTCTTCTTCGCGGGCATGCGCCAGATCGCGCCGGCGCGCGCCGACGAGCTCTCGGCGCGCGAAGGTCTGTCGTTCGCCACGGGACTCTTCAACGCGCTCGTGCGACTGGCGTTGTTCCTGCTCGTATCGGTGTCGTTGTTCGTGCTGTCGTTCGTGCCGGTGTTGGGCTCGATCGCGGGGCCGGTGCTGCAGGCGTGGCGCACTGCGCTGGCGCTGGGCTGGGAGCTGCTCGATCCGTACTTCGACAAGCTCGGCTGGACGCGCGCGCAGCAGCGCGAGCTGTTGCGGCGGCACCAAGCGCCGCTGCTCGGGTTCGCGTTGCCGTTCGTGTTGGTGATGGCGGTGCCGATCGCCGGACCGTTCGTGTTCGGGCTCGCGCAGGCTGCGATCGCGACGCTGGTGATCGAGGTGATCGAGCGGGAGTCGCGGTGACGCGCGCGCTGGCGTTCGCGTTGGTGCTCGGCTGCGGCACGACGCCGACGCCGGTCGAGACGCGCGCGCCCGAGCCGTTGCCCGCGGCGGCGGCCGTCGAGGAGACACCGCAACCGGTCGCGGTCCGCATCAACCGCGAGTACGAAGGCCGCACCGCGAAGTCGTGGGAGCGCTCCTTCGAGCGCGAGGGTCGCGAGGCCCACGATCGCCGCGCCGACATCGTCGCGTTGATGGAGCTGAAGCCCGGCATGGCGGTCGCGGACGTCGGCGCGGGCACGGGCATGTTCACGGTGGAGCTCGCGCGCGCGGTGCTGCCCGGTGGCATCGCGTACGCCGTCGATCCGCAGTCGTACTTCCTCGAGCACGTCGCCGCGCGCGCCCGCGACGCGAAGCTCGACAACGTGCGCACGATCCACGCCGATCAGCGCGGCAGCGGCCTCGCGAAGGGTTCGATCGACGTCGCGTTCATGTGCGACGTCTATCACCACCTCGAGCTCCCGAAGACCTACCTCGCGGACCTCCATGCCGCGCTGCGCGACGGCGGCAAGCTCGTGATCGTCGACTACGATCGCACGCGCAAGTCCACGCGCGCGTGGATGCGCGACCACATCCGCGCCGACCCAGCGGAGTTCCGCGCAGAGATCGAGAGCGCCGGCTTCACGCTGCTCGCGGAGCCGAAGCTGCTCGAAGAGAACTTCGTGATGATCTTCGCCCGCGGCTGATCGGGCCAGCGGTAGGTCGGGCCGATCCGGCCAACGGTGGCCGCACGGTGCGTCGCGATCGTGCGCGTCGTCATCCGGCACTCGGCGCAGTGTTGTTGTGCTTGGCCGACGCGCGCCTGCGACACGCCGCGTCCCCGCGGCGGTAGATCAGTCCCACTCGGTTTCGCCGCCGAAGGGTTTGCCGTTGCGGACGCCGATCACTTCGCCGGCGGGCTCGCGCACGCGCAGCTCGCAGTCCCGCAGCGGTTGGTCTTCGATCATCTGCTCGAACGCGAAGAGGCTCTGCTGCGCGGTCGCGGCGTCGTGCGCATCGACGAAGTACAGCACGGAGACGTAGTCGAGCTGCACGTGGATGCGCGCGCCGGTCTCGCGATCGTCGAACGTCCACGCGTCGATGCCGTTGTCGTCGGCGGGCGCGCCGAGCTCCAGCGGGAGCCGGCACGCGAAGTCGCCGACCGCGAGCTTGTGCAGCATGTCGATGGCCAGGTCGTTGTCGAGATCGGCGCGCGTCCGCAGGAGCATCGCCGGTCGATCGTCGCGCTGTGCGTCGGTGCGAACGAAGCGATCGGGCGACGGCGACGGCGTGATCCGGGGCACGCGCCAGCCCTGCTCCTCGAGCTCTTCGTCCCCGAACACGACCGCCGCATCGTTCGGCGTCGGCATCCGCGGCAGCTCGATGCGTGACAGTGCCCAGCCCAACACGATCGCACCGGCAGCCGCAGCGCCGACATGCGCAGCGGCGAACGCCGGACGCAAGCGCCACGCCCACGGACGATCGAAGCGGCGCTGGAACGGCGGTTGCTCGCGCCAACCGATCCACCCGCGCCGCCGCGCGTCGGCGGCCGCCGCTTCGTCGCCGAGCCGTTCGTGCGCGCGCGCGAGCCGTGCGTGGCCTTCGATCGATCCCGGCCGCGCGTCGAGGAAGCGCAGCAGCGCCGCACGTGCATCGCTCCAACGCCGATGATCCGCGAAGCCGCGCGCCATCGTGAGATCGATCCCCGGCAGCGCGACGCGACTCGCGGCGGCGCGCGCACGCTCGAGCAGCTCGACACCGCGATCGCACGAGGCCGCATCGCGGCGCGCGAGCAGGGCGTTGCCCGCGAGCGCGAGCGTCTCCGCATCGTTCTCGCCATCGGCGAGGTTCTGTTCGAGCAGCGACAGCGCTTCGCGATTCCCACCGCGCTCGAGCAGCGCGGCCGCGAGCCGATGACGCGCGTCGCGATCGCCGGGATTGTGCGCGAGCCGGGCACGAAACCGATCGATGTCGCGCCGCCGCAGCAAGAAGCGCTCGGGCGACCACACCCCGGTCCACACGCGATCGGCGATCCACCACGCCGCGAAGAGCAGCGCGGCACACCCGAGCGGATGCGCGAACCAGGCGGACACGACGAGATGCTACCCGGTAGACGGATCGCCCCCGGCACCGATTGCAGCCGGTCGGTGCTCGGGCCGGCGAGAGATCCGGGATCATCCCCATCACCCACGCTCGGCCGGCGCGGGCGGACCGCCATGCGGCCACCGGACGGCAAGAGCCCGCAGCACCGTCGCGAGATCGTGCGCTGCGACGAAGCGCAACGTCACCTCGAGCCACGTCTGCGACGCGTCGCCGACGAGGCTCCCTTACGCTATTCTCCCGCACCCGAGCGGCCCTTTCACCGCTCCCGAAGACGCATGGCCATCGAGCAGAAGTCCGCGCTGAACATCGAAGACGAGATGCGCAGCT
>DASZPU010000514.1:0-2112 GCA_035550195.1 Nannocystaceae bacterium | reverse complement strand
TGGGTGCCGCCAGAAGAACGCGTTGTGGGTGAGCACGCCCGCGAGCGGGCGCCCATCGGTGTAGCGCGCGCGCACCTTGCCGGCCGGCACCGCGCTGCCGTCGTCGGGCACCTCCGCGAGCGGCCACAGCTCGAGCAGCGCAGGATCGACGAAGGTCTCGGTCGCACGCACGAGCTGCGTGTACGGCAGATCGTTCAACGCGATGAACGCGACCAGCGAGAGCGGCTCGTCGCCGATCGCTGCGCTGATCTTGGCGATCGCCGCGTCGTCGTACGACTCCTCGGGCAGCGCGTAGCTGTCGATGCGCGTACGCCACGCGCCCGCGAACATGTCGGCGATGCGATCCGCGAACGCGGGGTCGTCGGTGAAGCCCGCCATCATCGCGTCGAGGCGCGTCGGATCGTCGGCGAGCGCGTCGAGCTCTTCGAGGCTCGGTCTGCGTCCGCGCAGATCGAGACTCGCGCGCGTGAGTACCTGCGCGGGCGAGAGCGCATCGCGACCGACGACGTCGTCGTCGGGCTCGCGGCATGCCGCAGCGGCGAGCGCGAGCAGCAAGATCGTGTGCCTCACCATGCGAACTCCTCCCACGCGAGCAGCTGCGCGAGCTCGCCCGCGGCCACGCACGCTTCGCCATCGGGCTCGCCGGCCGCGAGATACTCGCCGCAGCCATCGCAGGCCGCGGCATCGAACGTCGGCTCTTCGTCGACCATCACGATCCCGTCGAACGCGATGTCGTGCCAGAAGCCGTTCACGTCGCGCACCGACACGGTGCCCATCGGCTCGGCGGTGCACCCGTCCGAGTACACGCCGATGCCCGCGAAGGAGAACGCGCGCGCGTCACCGATGCGGGCACCGGAGATCGCACCTTCGCCGCCGATCTCCTTGCTGCCTTCGCCGGCGTAGCTGTACATGTAGCCCTGCACGGAGATGCTGCCGTCGAGCAGCGGGTTGCCGGCTGCGCTCGCGGCATCGGCGAGCGCGTGGCCGTAGATCTCGAGCGAGCTGTCGGTCGAGTCTTCCGAGGTGCCGTGTTGCCACGCGACGTAGCCCGACAACGTCAGCGAGCGACCGTCCGCGGCGACCACCGACAGCGATGCACCCTCGGCGTTGAGGATCGCGCCGGTGACGTCGTAGCCCGGTTCTTCCGTGCGGGTGTAGATCTCGATGCGGCCGCCGCCGGCGAACTGCACGCCCGCGGCAGTGGTGCATCCGTCGGTGTACCAAGTCTGCGCGGTCGTGCCGTTCTCGACGATCTCTTCGAACTCTTCGGGGCACTCGTCGTCGTGCACCGCGATCGCTCGGTAGAGATCGACGACGGTCTGCGGCTGCAAGCTGGTGAACGCGCGCAAGCCAGCGGTCGCGGCGGCACCGACTTGTTCGCGCGACAGCGCGGGCGAACCATCGGGCTCGCCGTCGTCTTCGTAGGGTGACGGCAGCTCGCCGCTCGGCCCTTCGTGATCGTCGCCGACAGGTGCACAACCGGTGAACGCCAGCACGAAGGCCGACCGCCATCCTCGCCGCATGTACGCCTGTTGGCGCGACGCGACCGCGACCTTACACAGCGCTTGGAATCGCCTGCGGAGGGCCGGTCGAACCGGTCCCGGACGAGGTTTTCATGATCAAGACGCCCATCGGTGCCGTGCTCGCAGTCCTGATCGCGCTTCCGCTCGCGTGCCACGACAAGGGCGATCCCGACGACGACGCGGGCGACGAAGGCAGCCCCGATCAAGTCGGCTCGGCCTGCCAGGTCGCCGACGACTGCTATCCCGAGATCGATCACACGCTGCTGCAAGGCGAGGTGCTCTGCCTCGATCGCGTGCGCACCGGCTACTGCACGCACCAATGCGCCGACGACATGGACTGCTGTGCGGTCGACGGCGAGTGCATCAGCGAGCTCCCGCAGGTGTGCTCGCCGTTCGAGTCGACCGGCATGAACATGTGCTTCCTTTCGTGCGAGGGCGAGCACGTCGATGCTTCGGGTGCGCCCGACGAGCAGAGCTACTGCCACGAGCAGGTCAGCTACGACTTCATCTGCCGCAGCAGCGGTGGCGGTAGCGCGAACCGCAAGGTCTGTGTGCCCGGTGATTGCGGCGTCGGTGCGGTGTGTGGCGA
>DASZPU010000513.1:0-13629 GCA_035550195.1 Nannocystaceae bacterium | reverse complement strand
GGCGACCTCAACTGGAATCGCATCGTGCCCGACACGATCAAGGCGTTGGTCGAAGATCGTGCGCCGGTCATTCGCAGCGACGGCAAGTTCGTGCGCGACTACCTCTACGTCGAGGACGCGGCCGAGGGCTATCTGCGCCTGGCCGAGCGCACCAACGATGCCGACGTGCGCGGGCAGGCGTTCAACATCTCGACGGGCGAGCGCGCCACGGTGCTCGAGGTGGTGGGCAAGCTGATCGAGATCCACGGCAAGCCGGTCGAGCCGCAGATCCTCAACACCGCGAAGGCGGAGATCCGCGAGCAGCACCTCGACAGCGCCAAGGCGCTGCGCGTGCTCGGCTTCCGCACGAAGCACAACCTCGGCGAAGGACTGAAGAAGTCCTACGACTGGTACACGCGCCACCTGGCGGAGAAGCGTCGCTAGCGTCTCGGCCGCAGGCCGAGCCGCAGGTAGCCCGCGGTTCGTGCGAGGAACAGCGGGTTGCCGATCACGTAGCGACGGAAGAGCCGACGCGGCTCGAGCCCGAGCCGATAGGCCCACTCGAGCTGTAGATCGCGCATCCACGCGGGCGCGCGGCGGATCGCACCGCTGAGGAAATCGATCAGCGCACCGATGCCGGCGGCCACGCCCACGTCGAGCTCGTCGCGGTGCGTGTCGATCCAGCGCTCCTGCACGGGGTTGCCCATGCCGACCAGCAGCACGTCGGGCGACGCCGCGTTGATGCGTTCGATGACGCCCTCGCGCTGGAAGCCATCGATCGTGCCGGCGATCTCGACGCCGGGATGGTCACGCACGATGTTGCGCGCGGCCACCTCGGCGCGCCCGGGCACGGCACCGTAGAGAAACACGCGCAGTGGCCGTTGCGGATCACTCGCGGAGAAGAGCCGCGGCAGCAGATCGGTGCCGTTGAAGTTCTCGCCGAAGCGGCTGCCCGCGAGCCGACTGTAGAGGTCGAGCCCCAGACCATCGTTCAGGACCATGTCACCGCGTGCGACGATCGCTCGATAGTCCGCGTCGCCCCACGCGAGGTTCAGCGTGTGCGCGTTGACGAAGTAGAGCGTGCCGGCGTCACGCCGCTCGATCGCGGAGAAGAACCACGCGCGTACCTCGTCCCAGCCGACACGTGCGACGTCGATTCCGAAGCAGTCGACGCGCGCTGCCGGCTCGTCGCGGGGGGGACTCACCGCTTCGAAGGCTACACGTTCGGGCATGGTGTGGAGCATCAGCGTCAAAGCAGCGCACCCTCGCGAGTCCGTTCGACACGCCAAGCATGGCACGCCTGGAATGCGCGTCCACTGCTCGGTCCAAACGTTCGCGGCTCACTCGCGTCGCGAGCGCTGCCCCGCGGCCATCGCGAGCACCGTCAACCACGCCGACAGCTCGCCGAGCGAAAACGGCTTGCTCAGCACGCCGCGCACCGCGTCGCAACCCGCGAACTGCTCGACGGGATGACCGGTCATGAGCAACACCGGACACTCGAGGCCTGCGGCCCGAACGCGCTCCGCCAGCTCGATGCCGGTGGTCTTCGGCATGTCGAAGTCGGTGATGATCGCCATCGGCGGGCCGCCTTGCACGATCGCCGCCCACGCAGCCTCGGCGTCGGGAAACGTCTGCATGCGCATGCCGGCGCGACGACCCGCGACTTCCACGACGACGCGCACGCTGGGATCGTCGTCGACCACGACGAACGCACCGCGCGTCGGTGCATCGGGATCCGCCGGTGCCGCAGACACGGCTTCGATCGGGACGCCGGGCCCGACGAAGCGCGAGAGATCGATGTGCACGCCGACGGCGAGGATCGCTTTTCCGCTCGCGTCGCGGGCGGTAATGCGACCGCAGTCGATGATGGTCTGCCAGCTACCGTCGGCCGCGCGCAGTCGGACGCGCTGCTCGTAGTGCGCGACGCGACCTTCGCAGAGATCGTCGACGGCTCTGCGTACGCGCGCGATGTCGTCGGGGTGCGCGAGCTTGCCCCACGCCGACAACGTGGAATCGATCTCGGTGGGTGAGTAGCCCAGCATCGTCGCGCACGCGCGGCTGTACACGACGCGATTGCTGCGGAGATCCCAGCGCCACTCGCCGACGCCCGCGAGCTCGACCACGTGGCGCAGCGCATCGAGCTCTTGGGTCTCGACCGTACGCGAGCGTTGCGACATGCGTCGCACGGTGAGCAGCCACGCGAACGCAACGATCACGCAGACACCTGCAGCACCGAGCGCGACCACGGCGGCGCTCGGTGAGAAGGGCGGCGAGCGCACGGCGACGAGCGCAGCCCCGAGCGCCGTCGCAGTGCATACGCCGATGACACCGGCGCGCGAGCGCGCCAGTGCGGTGCCCGGAGTCATGACTGCACGGTAGCAGCCTCCTGCGCTCGCGTCGCGTGCCTTCGCTGCGCGCGAAGCCGCACATCTTCGAGTAGTCTCGACGCGGGGACCGAAGATGGCGGACGACAAGACGAAGCGTCGTCCCGGACCGCCGCGTGGCACCGAGCAAAAGGCGGTGGAGCTGGCGCTGCTCGTCGTGCAGGGACCCGCACCGGGCACGATTCACGCGCTCGATCGCACGCAACCCGTGATCGGCCGCGGCGACGAGGTGGATCTGCAGATCGACGACGAGGGCGTCTCTCGCAAGCATGCGAAGGTGGTGCGTGCGGCGGGCGGCTTCGTGAACGTGCTCGATCTCGGATCGACGAACGGCGTGTTCGTCAACGGTGCCCAGGTCGACTTCGGGCTGCTGCAGCTCGGCGACACGCTCGCGCTCGGGCCCGACGTGCGGCTGCGTCTGGTCGATGCCGCAGCCGCGAGCGCTTCCGCAGCGAGCGGTGCGTCGGCGCTCGGCCTGACCGATCGCCAGCTCGACATCGCGCGGCTCGTCGCCGCCGGGCTCACCAACGCCGCGATCGCAGAGAAGCTCCAGATCAGTCCGCGTACGGTCACGAGCCACCTCGATCACGTCTACACGCGGTTGGGGATCTCGTCGCGTGCCGCACTGGTCACGCAGCTCGCCGCCGCGGGGTTGCTGGTCGCCGATCCGGGGCGGAGCTGAGCATGCGCGCGGCGCTGCTGCTCTTCGGGGTCTCCGGCTGTCTGATCGAGCCCGATCCGTCGTTCGTCGATCCGCGCTCCGATCTGCTGATCGCGTGGAGCTTCGATGACGCGCCGGTGCGCGACGACAGCGGCAACGGCAACGAGCTCGCACTCGAAGGCGCGATGATCGACGGCGAGCTCGCGCGCTTCGACGGCGACGACGACATCGGGCTCGGCCCCGATCTGCAGGACCTCGTGCCCGGGCTCGCAGCGATCACGCTCGAGGCGCGCGTGCGCATCACCGATACCACCGACGACTTCATGTCGCGGCCGATCCTCTTCGTGCCGCAGACCAGCAGCACCGGCACGTACGGGCTCGGCCTCGTGGTGAACACCGCCGCGCAGCGGCTGCAGTTCGAGCTCGTCGCCGGTGACGTGCACGAAGAGCTGTATCGCGATCAGCTGTACGAGTCCGACTGGGTCACCGTGCACGGCGTGTACGACGGCGCGCAGGCCCAGCTCTACGTCGATGGCGAAGCTCCGCTCGATCCGATCGCCGTCGCGGGTGGGCTCGACGCCAACGACTTCGACTACGGCGAGCAGATCGTCACCGTCGCGGGGCGCGGCAGCGGAGGCGACAACCTCGGCTGCGAGCTCGCGTCGATCCGCGTGTGGACGCGTGCGCTGTCGGCAGAGGAGGTCGCGTAACGCCATGCGCAGCTGCAGTGAGATCGCGATCGCCGTCGCGGTGGCGCTGATCGCTGCGCCGCTGCAGGCCGCACCATCGCGGGCGAAGGACGTGTTGCTCTTCCCGATCGCGGTCGCCGGCGAGCTGCCCGAGCCTGCGCGGGCCGAGCTGCGCACCGCGGCCATTGCCGGACTCGCGCGCGCCGGCGTCCCGTTGCGCGAGGGCGAGCGCGTGTGTGCCGATGCGGAGTGCGTACGCGACGAGGCCGTGGGCGCACGATCGGCGGTGCGCGTCGCGATCACGGTGGACGATCGCAACTATGCGATCGCGATCGCGTTGCTCGATCCGAAGACCGGCGAGCCCACCGCAACGACACAGGCGAGCTGCGAGCTGTGCGGCACCGCCGAGCTCGCGACGCTGCTCGGCGATCAGCTGGCCGCGATCGCACCGAAGCTCGCGCCCGACGAGCCGCCGCCGCCACGGCTCACGGCGGCCAGCGATCCCAGCGGCGCGCGCGTGCGCATCGGCGATCGCGAGCTGGGGCGCACGCCGCTGTCGGTCGAGATCCCCGCGGGCGCGCACGAGCTCGTCTTCGACAAGCACGGCTTCGAGGCGGTGAAGCGCCCGATCGATGCGCTGCCCGGCGTCGACGAGAACGTGCACGTCGTGCTGCCGCGCGCGCGAAAGCCGTTGCGTGCGGCCGGCGGTGCGCTGCTCGGCGGTGGCGCGATCATGCTCGGCGCGGGCGCGGTGTTGCTGGCGATCGACGGCCACCCCTATCGCGGGCGCTGCAGCGGTGACGACATCGACTTCGCGGGTCGCTGCCGCTTCCGCCACGACACCCGGACCGTCGGCATCGCGATCACCTCGATCGGCGGCGCGCTGCTGGTCGCCGGCATCGCGATGCTGGTCGCTCGCGGTCGCCGGCGCTGACGCTCACGCCAGCCGCAGCTCGGCGAGCACCGGCAAGTGATCGGAGACCTTGTCGTTCAGCACCTCGTGGCGCGCGAAGGCGAGCTGCGGCGATGCGAGGATCCAGTCGAGGCGCACCGGCAGCGTCTTGAAGGTCCGCATGCGCGCGTTGGGAGCGTACGCGACCAGCTCGAGCGCATCGGCGAGCTCGCGTACCGCGGAGCGGCGATCGTTCCAGCCCGCGTTGAAGTCGCCCATCACCACCCGCGGGCGTCGGCGTGGCGCGAGCACTTCGACCATCTGCGCGACCTGCCGCGCGCGTACCTTCGCGCGCAGGAAATCGAGATGCACCGAGACGACGTCGAGCTCGACGTCGCCGGCGACGCGCACCGTCGCGAGCGTGAAGCCCTTCGTCGGCGTCGGCAACGAGCGCGCGAACGCGTGCGCCTGCGGATCGTGCAGCTCGAGTCGGCTGAGCAATCCGGTGCCGTACTTCAGCCAGGTGCGCTCGACGTGCCGACCATGCGCGCTGAACTCGAAGCCGGCACGGCGCGCGAGCAGATCGACGTGACAGAAGCGGCCGCTCCAGAACGAGGGCCCATCGACCTCTTGCAGTGCGACCACGTCGGGGCGTTCGCGCTCGAGCAACGCAGCGATGCGCGACAGCGTGCGCTCGCGCTGCCCCGCGCGCTGGAAGAGCTGATGCATGCCGTCGGCGCGACCGTGTGCGACGTTGAGCGAGAGCACGCGAAGCATCGCGAGAGCATGGCACCGGCGGTCGCCACGGCAAGCGACGCGGCGTGAAAGCGCGGTGAATCCTACTTGCCGAGCTTCGCGTCCACCTGGGCGATGCGGGCGGCGGCCGACTTGTGCCCGAGATCTTTCGCGCGCTGGTATTGCGCGCGCGCGTCGGCGTAGCGCAGCACCTTGAAGTACGCGTCGCCGAGCGCGATGCGGAGATCGGCGCGCTTCGGTGCGAGCGCGACCGCTCGCGCGGTGAAGTCGACCGCCTTCGGATAGGCGCCGCGATCGAAGTGGAGATCGCCGAGAGCGGCGAGCGCAGCGACGTTCTTCGCATCGGCTGCGAGCGCGCGATGGAACGCCGACTCGGCCGCCTTCGTGTCGCCGCGCTTCTGCGCGGCCTTGCCGTCGGCGACCAGCTGGGTCGCGCCGGCCTTGTCGCTCGCGCGCGCGGCCTCGGGTGCGGCGGTCGTCGGCTTCGCGGGCGGTGGCACTGCGATCGGGGCGACCGTCTTCGGCGCGTTCGGCTGGTCGCGCTCGCGCGGCTTCGCCTCGCGCTTCGCGGCGAGCAGCTCGTCGATCGCTGCACGCGTCGCCAGCCCGCGCTTCGGCGACGACACTGCGAGCGCCCGATCACGCGCGGGCTCGTCGGGATCCGCGAGGATCGCCAACACTTCCGCCGCGTCGAGCTCGGCCGGCGAGAACGTGCGCTCGTCCGCACGCTGCCGCAACGCCACGAGCTCGCCCGCGGTCACCACCGCACGCTCGCGCGCATGCGCATGCTCCGGATCGAACACGAGCGCCTGCGTGTAGTAGTCGATCGCGAACGGCCGCCCGCCTTCGCGCTCCCAGTAGCGATCACCGAGGCGCGCGAGCGTCGCTGCGAACTCCTCGCGCAGCGCAGCCGCAGCCGCGCGCGCTTCGTCGTCGCCGCTCTTCTCCAGCGCGAGCACCTGCACGAGCGCGGTCGCATACTCGGGATCGCTGGGCGGCGGATACACGAACCACGCCTTCGCTGCGGCCGCGCGCGCATCCTGACCCGCACGCTCGACCCACGCGCTCGCTTCACGCGTTCGATCGCCGAGCGCCCACGCCGTGGCACCGAGCGCACCGCCGAGCACGAGCGCACCCGCGAGCGCGAAGAGCTGGCGACCACGACGCCGGCGCGCGCGCTCGAGCTCCGCGATCAGCTCGGGCAGATCGCGATGACGGGCGCCGGGCTCGTACGAGAGGCCACGCAGCACCGCGCGGCGCACCGCAGCCGGAACGCCGGCCTCCGCAGTCGCGACGATCTCACCGGCCAACACCGCACGTCGCAGCTGCGCTTCGTCGTTGCCGACGAACGGACGCACGCCCCACAACGCCTCGTGCAACGCGACGCAGAACGCCCACTGATCCGCGCGCGCATCGATCGGCTGACCGAGGTGCTGCTCCGGCGCCATGTAGGCCGGCGTGCCGACCATCGCCGCGATCGTCACGACGACGTCGACCGTGCTCGGCGATCCGATCGGCGCTGACTCGGACTCGGACGCGAGCGATCGACTCGTGCGCGCGAGCCCGAAGTCCACGACGCGCACGCGACCGTCTTGTCCGAGGATCACGTTGCTGGGCTTGAAGTCCCGGTGCACGAGCCCCGCCGCGTGCGCAGCCGCGAGCCCCTGCCCCGCGGCACAGAACACGCGCAGCACGTCGCGCCACGCCGGACGCGACGACATCCACTCGCGCAGCGTGACACCGTCGACGAGCTCCATCGCGATCCACACGCCGCGCTCGTACTCGCCGACGTCGTGCACAGCGACGACGTTGGGATGACGCAGTCGCGCGAGCGCCCTCGCCTCGCGCAGCAATCGTGCCGCGCCTTCGGCATCGCCGTCGCCACGCACGAGCTTGAGCGCGACCTTGCGATCGAGCTCGGGATCGAAGGCCGACGCGACCGTGCCCATGCCGCCTTCGCCGAGCTTGCCGAGCACGATGTAGCGGCCGATCGGCGTGCCGCGCACGATCTCGTCGCCGTCCGGCGCGCGCACCCTCGGCGTGCGATCGCCCATCGGCACCACATCGCCCTGTCGTCGCGGCGTCGCGTCGAGCGAGCCCACGTCGCCATCATGTCACGATCACCAGCGCAGCAGATAACCGATCGTGCGCGCCCGGTCGTCGACCTCGTAGCTCACCTCGCCCTGCACGTGCGCCAGATCGAAGGTGGACCCGAGCGCGCCTTGCCACGACCGGATGTAATCCGGGTTGGCGAACACCTCGGCGTGGCAGTCGATCAGCTCGACCGTGCCGTGGTGCTGCCCACGCTCGGCGACGCGCAGCGTGCAGAAGTCGCGGAACATGAGCCCGAACGCGAGCGGTGCGAAGCGCAGGTAGGTGCCCGGCGTGATCCCGAACATTCGCGTCGTGCGCTCGACGATCGGTCGCAACAGCGGCGTGTCGATCAGTCGGCGCGCGACCATCCAGCGGAAGTACTCGACCGCGTCGTCACCGAGCTCGGCGAAGATCGAGTGCGTCACCCAGCGCTCGTGCTCGACGTCGATCCAGTCGGTGCCCGGACATGCAGCGATCGCGGCGAGACTGTCGGCGGGCACACGCGCGAGCACGCGCGCACCTGCGCCCTTGCGATAGGCGTCGACGTGCTCGAGCGCGGCCTGGGCCGCGATCCCCCGCGTGCACGGGTTCGGCATCCCGCCGGATCATACGCCGGCGCGGGACAGCTCGACCTCGAGCGCGAGCGCGACGAACCCCGACATCAGATACGCGAAGGTCTCCTCGTCGGCGTTCCACACGCGCGGCGGGCCGATATGCTCGTGGCAGACGACTCCGCGCATCTCCCCGCGCACCCAGATCGGGACGTCGAGCATCGACTCGATCGACAGCGGCTTGAGGTAGACGTCGGCGAAACAGGAGGTCCTGGGGTCGCGCACCGCATCGTGGGCGGCGATCGTGCGCTCGGTTGCGAGCGCGGCGAAGTAGCTGGGGAAGTCCGACTCCAGCAGCTGCATGCCGTCGCTGTGCCGCTGCTCTGCACGCTCGTACAGGTCCATGCAGCGGATGCGCTCGGGCTCGCGCGCGAGCAACCACACGCTCACCCGGTGCACGCGCAGCGTCTCGGCCGCGGTCTCGCACACGCGTCGCATCGTCAGCTGGGCGTCACCGATCAACAGATCGCGCTGCGACAGCAGCTCGAGATGTGCGCGCAGCTGTCGGCGCAGATCCGCGATGATCTCGGTGTCGTTGCCGAGCGGCGCACCGGTGGACGGCGGAGCACGGCGGGCAAACTGCTCGCGCAGCCGCGTGAGCCCCTTCTGCAGCCGCTCCAGCAGCTCCGGACTGTCCGCGCGCGAGACCGCTTCGACGGACGTCACCGAGCACATCGACGCCAGTCGCATCTTGCCGACGACACCGGCGAGGCGCTCCGCCTCGAGAAAGGCCTCCTGGGCGCGGGCTCCCATCCAGAACTCATGTTAGCGAACTCGACGGCGACGTCACAGCCCCAGTTCGGCCTCCTCGTCCGCGAATGCGTCCACCTCGATGCCACAACGGCGCAAGATCGTCAGCTGCAGCGACGCGATCGGCGCGTCCTGGAAGCGGACATGTCGACCGGTTTCGATCGCTCCGTTCGCCCCACCGGCGAGCACGAACGGGAGGTCGTTCGGTGTGTGACCGGTGCCGTCACCGAGCTCGGTGCCCATCAGGACGAGCGAGTGATCGAGCAACGTGCCGTCGCCGTCGTTCGTCGCTGCGAGACGATCGAGGAAGTACGCGAACGTCTGCATGTGCACGCTCGAGAAGTCGCGCATGGCTTCGCGCTCGCCGGCATGCGCGAGCTCGTGTTGCTGCCCCTCCAGCGCCTCGTCGAGATCGGGCGCACCATTGCCCGCGCCGTCGCAGAGCATGAAGCTCGCGTAGCGCGTGAGCCCGCACGACAGCGCCATCGCGAGCAGGTCGAGCTGCATGCGCGCGCGCCGGTAGTAGCCGGTCTGCCAGATCTCCGCCGGCACGTCGGTCGGTGCCGGCGGCACCTCGCACGAGATCGTGACGTCGATGCGTTGCTCGAGCTCGCGCACCGCTTCGAGGTGCGCGTCGATGCGCTGGCGGTCCTCGCCGCCGAGCTTCGTCTGCAAGCGCGACAGATCCGACTTCACGTTATCGATCACGCTGTGGCGATACACCGCCCGCCGTGCCGCTTGTTCGGCCGCCTCCGGTGTGCCGTCGCCGAACAGCCGCATGAACAACAGGTCGGGATCGCGCTCGGGTGGCAGCGGCGTCTCGGCGGCGCTCCACGACGTGTTGGTGAAGCACGCGCTCGAGTAGCCGTTGCTCGACCACTGCCCGGAGTCCTGCACCGACACCGTGAGCGAGCCGAAGGCCGTGTCGCCACCGGCCTGCGCGGCCGCGACCTGCTCGATCGACGGACCCGCGGCGCCGAGCTGCGTGCACAGCCGACCGGTCGCGAACGCGCAGATACCTGCGGCATGCGAGTCGGGTCCGCCGACGCCCATGATGCCGCTGACCACCACCGACTTCGCGAGATGGGCGGCGATCGGATCGAGCAGCGGCGTGCTGTCGAACGCGGTGCCGGTCGCACTCGGCGTGAAGAACTCGAGCGGCAATCCGTTGGGCACGAAGAACGTGACGAGCCGCGGCAGGTCGCCGGGTGCTGCGTGGGCGCGCCGCGGCGTCATCGCTTCGAGCCACGGCAACGCGAGCGCAACCCCGGCGCCGCGCAGCACCTTTCGTCTGTGGATCTTCATGTGCCCTCCGGTGACGGCTCGCGGTAGCGGAACGCGTCGCTGCGCACGTATGCGACGAGCAGCGCGAGCACGCTGTGATCGGTGCCGGCGAATTCCTGCGCGAGTGTTTCGAGCGTGCAGGTGTCGGCCTCGGTCTCGCGTCGCCCCGCGCTCCAGCGGAGGAGCTGGCGCACGATGCAGTCGGACACCTGGGGATCGGTCTGCAAGAGCGCCGCGAGCTCCACCGCACCGTCGAACTCGTAGCCGTCCCAGCCGGTGAGCGAGCCGCGTGCGTCGACGGGCGCACCGGTGGAGTCGAGCGTGCGACGACGGCCGATCGCGTCGAGCTCCGCGAGTCCGAATCCGAGGGGATCGAGCAGCGCGTGACAACCGGCGCACGCGGGATCGGTGCGATGGCGCGAGAGCCGTTGTTGATCGGACTCGCCTTCGACCGGATCGGGCACCGCAGGAATGTCCGGGGGCGGTGGCGGCAAGCTCTCGCACAGCAGCGCTTCGCGGATGAACTTGCCGCGGAAGATCGCGAGGCCCGCGTCGTTCTTGCCGGTGACGGTCGCGGTGCTCGCCTGCGAGAGGATGCCGGCGCGCCGTTGATCGGCGGGCAGGTCCGTGCGCACGAAGCCATCGCCGTCGATCGCGACGCCGTAGAGCGCCGCGAGCTCCGCGTCGAGGTACGCGTGGCGAGCGGACAGCACGTCGAGGAAATCGACGCCGTCGCTCCACAGGTGCTCGTCGACCAGCAGCATCGTCGACTCGGCCATCGCAGCGCCGAGTGTGGGCGTCCACGCGGGATACGTGGTCGCATCGGGGGCCGCGTGCGCGAGCCTCGGTAGCTGCAGCCACTGCCCGTGGAAGTCGCGCAACGCCGCGGTCGCGCGCGGATCGGCGAGCAGCTCGCGTGCCACGGCTTCGACACCGTCGACATCGTCGAGCCCACCCGCTTCGGCGAGCTCGATCAGCTCCGACGACGGCGTCGCGCCGACCAGCAGGAACGACAGGCGCGTCGCGATCTCGACGCCGCGCAACGCGATGCGATCGGGCGCGTCGGGATCGGGCGCGCCGAGCTCGACGCGGAACAGGAAGCTCGGCGACTGCAGCGAGGCTTCGAGCACCAGCGCGATCGCGGTCCACGGATCGGGATCGTCGTCGCCCGCATGCGCGACCGCGACGAGGCCCGCGAGCTCGTCGCCGTCGAGGGTGTGGCGCCACGCGAGCCGACCGAAGCGCGCAGCGAAGTCGGCGATGCAAGCCTCGCGATCGGCTCCCGTCGGATCACAGCCGACGACGAGGGCACGCCGCGCTTCGTCGGCGATCACCGCCGCCGCGAGCCGCTCGGACGCGTCGCGCCAGCGCTCCGCGTGCAGGTCGGTGATCGCCATCGTCTCCGCGTTGTTCGTGTAGCCACCGACGACGGGATCGTCGGGGAAGTCGGTGGTGGGATCGGGCAGCCCTGCGCCCAGCAACACGTCGATGCTGCCGCGATACTCGCGCGCGCTCAGCTTGCGCAGGTGCGTCGGACCGGGGCGTTCGTCCGCGCACGCGGCCGCGCCGCTCTCGTCGCCCGCGCCTTCGCTCGCGCCTTCGCTCGCACCCTCGCTGTCGCCCGCGTCGTCGCCCGCCGCTTCGTCGCCGTCGCCACCGTTGTGTCCGCGGTAGCACGCACACGCGAACAGCACGATCGTGCACGCGCGCCGCATCACGTGCCCCACAACCCCGCGAGCGTGTCGGTGCCGATGCCGGGATCGCCGAAGATCTCGTCGTCGGCGAGCGCACCGACGGCGCGCAACGCCGTCGTCCAGAGATCGTTCACGCACACGTCGCTCTTGCTGCCGGGTTGGCTGCACCACGGCGGCGTCTGCCACTCCTCCGCGAACGTGCAGGGCAACGCGATCACGTTGCCGGTCGCCATCCCGCCCGCATGGCCGGCGACCACCACCGGCACGAACTCGTCGTAGTGCAGCCCGCCGCTCGAGAATTCGCTCGACGCGACGAACACCGAGTTGCTCAGCAAGTTCGAGAGCTCGTCCTCACCGCGCAGGCGATCGAGGTAGTACGCGAGGATCTCCATGTGCCACGTCGCGATCTTCCGATAGATCGTGTCGCGGTCTTCGCCGCTCTCGTCGATGTCTGGGCCGCCGTTGTTGCCGCCCGAATGACAGACGTTGTGATACGTGTACGGGATCCCGAGGTGCGGGAACGTGCGGTAGTTCTGCGACGGTCCGAGCGACGTGAAGGCGACGCGGGTGAGATCGCAGCGCAGCGCCATCACCATCAGATCGACCATGAGCTTCGCGTACGCATCGCAGTCGCCGTCGCCGTACGCCACCTGTCCCGGCTCGGGCGGCAGCGCGCAGTCGGCCCCCGGCGTGAAGTCGACCTGCTTCTCGAGCTCGCGGATCGTTTCGAGGTGCTGATCGAGCCGCATCCGATCGCCGGCGCCGAGCTTGCCTTGCAGCGTGCCGATGTCGTCCTGCACGAAGTCGAGCACGCTCTTCGTGCGGGCCGCGGCCGCGAGCGCCGCATCGGGGTCGAGATCGAGATCGGCGAAGAGCCGCTGCCAGAACAGCTTCGGATCGAGCTCGAGTGGCGAACGCACGCCCGCCGACGACCACGACCACCAACCTTCGCCTTGATCGTAGAGCCCGGTGGTGAGGCTCGCGAACTTCGTGCTTCCACCGAGCCGTTGCGCGGCGAACTGATCGACCGAAGGCCCCTGCGAGCTCGGCTCCGACGAACCGGGAGCATCGGGCACCGCCTTGAATCCGGTGACGTAGCCGACCGAGTGACCGTGCGATCCGACGTGCTCGCTGATCTGACGATAGGTGAGCCCGTTGATCACGTTGACCTCGCCGATGAGCGCGAGGTCGTCGAGCGGTTGCAGCCCCGGCGTCACCGTCCAGCCGGCGCCGTACGTCGTCGGATACCACCACCCGCTGTCCTGCGCGCCCCACCCGACCGGCAGACCCTGCGGCCAGTGGAAGAGGATGAGCCGCGCGGGATCGTTGGTGCCCGCGCGCGCGGTGCCGTGGAGGACACCGTTGTCGTTCACCATCGCTTCGAGGATCGGCAGACCGATCGCGATGCCGGCGATCCCGGAGCTACGCAACATCGCACGACGGCTGAGCTTGATCGTTCGCATGTGAGGCTCCTTCACTGCTCGATGCGGCGGTAACGGAAGGCGTCGCTCTGCGCGATCGCGACGATGAGCTCGCCGAACGAGCGGCCGCTCGCGACGAAGTCCTGTTGTGCGGCTCCGCGTCCGCAGTCGTCCGCGACGTCGTCGCCGCGGCCCATCGCCCAGCGCCAGCCCTGCGCGACGACGCACTTCTCGGCCTGCTTGCTGCCGGCCACCAGCGCGCCGAGCTCGATGCCGCCGGCGAAGCTCTGCTCGACACCATCGATCGTGATCGTGCCGTCGAGTCGCACCGGATCGCCGCTCGCATAGCTCGTGCGCAGCCGACCGATCGAATCGAAGCGTTCGAGCCCGAAGCCGATCGGATCGAGCTGGAGA
>DASZPU010000512.1:0-5649 GCA_035550195.1 Nannocystaceae bacterium | reverse complement strand
CGCGGCCAGGTGCGCATGCACATCGTCGTCGAGCTCGGTGCACCGGACGAGCGCGCCGAGGTCATCGCGCCGGTGGCGTTGCCGCACAGCCATGGCGAGCCCGAGGTCGTCGTCGTCGGTGCGGGGCCGGCCGGGATGTTCTGCGCGTGGGCGCTCGCGCGGCTCGGCATCGCGGTGCGCGTGCTCGAGCGCGGCAAGCCGGTGCGCGGACGCAGACACGATCTCGCCGCGCTCACGAAGAAGGGCATCGTCGATCCCGACAGCAACTACTGCTTCGGTGAAGGCGGTGCGGGCACGTTCAGCGACGGCAAGCTCTACACGCGCGCCGACAAGCGTGGCGAAGTGGCGGCGATCCTGCGTGCGCTGGTCGGCTACGGTGCGCCGCACGAGATCCTCGTCGATGCGCGGCCGCACATCGGCACGAATCGGCTGCCGCGCGTGATCGAGGGCATGCGTGCGCACCTCGAAGCAGCGGGTGTGCAGTTCGCGTTCGAGTCGCGCGTCACGGCGCTGCGCACCAACGGATCGCGTGTGCAGGGTGTCACGCTCGCGAACGGCAGCACCATCGACGCGCGTGCAGTCGTCGTCGCGCCCGGTCACTCCGCGCGCGACGTGCAGTCGTTCTGTCGCGACGCCGGCGTCGCGATCGCGTTCAAGCCGTTCGCGATCGGCGTGCGCGTCGAGCATCCGCAGGCGCTGGTCGATCGCCAGCAGTACGGCGCGCTCGCGGGCCATCCTGCGCTGGGCTCGGCCAGCTATCGCTTGGTCGAGCAAGCGTGCGGCGTCGGCGTGTTCTCGTTCTGCATGTGCCCCGGCGGCTTCATCGTGCCGGCGGCGACCAGCGACGGCGAGCAGGTGGTCAACGGTTGGAGCCCGTCGTCGCGCCGCGGTCGCTTCGCGAACAGCGGCTTCGTCGTCGAGGTCGGTGCGGCCACGCTCGCGCGTGCGAAGCTGTCGCCCGAGGATCCGCTCGCCGGCGTCGCGTACCAGCGCATGCTCGAGCAGCGCGCGTACGCAGCGGGCGGCGGTGGTTTCGTCGCACCCGCGCAACGCATCGACGATTTCCTCGCCGGCCGAGCGTCGCGCGAGCTGCCCGAGTGCAGCTATCCGCGCGGTGTGGTGCCGGCGGTGCTCGACGACGCGCTCGGCGAGCTCGCGACGCCGATGCGCGAGGCGCTGCGTGCAGTGGGCAAGAAGATGCCGGGCTTCGTCGGCCCCGAAGGCATCGCGGTCGCGCTCGAGAGTCGCACGAGCGCACCGGTGCGGATCGTCCGCGACCCTGATGGCCAGTCACCCACGAATCCGTGTCTCTTCCCATGCGGCGAAGGAGCGGGCTACGCCGGCGGCATCATGAGCGCGGCGCTCGACGGCGTGCGCACGGCCGTCGCGATCGCACGCGCGCTCGGGCGCGATCCTTCGTCGCTCGGTGCGCTCGCACTGCAACGCTGAGCGTGCCGCGCCGCGCTTTCGGTGGCATGATTCGATCATGCGGCTGGGGTGGATGATCGGGATGATCGCAGCGTGCGGCCCGCAGGTCGCGACGCAGGACGGCGACGGCAGCGAAGGCAGCTCGAGCGACACGACGACGAGCACGACGAGCACGACTGCGACGAGCTCGACTGCGACGAGCGTCGACGAGAGCTCGAGCACCGGCGTCGCGCCGAGCGGCCCGCGGCGCTGCTTCGAGACCATCGCGATCGATGTGGATGCGTCGACATACGTCGACGCTGCGCGGCTGCGCGACGAAGGGCCGACGCAGCTGCTCTTCGTCGACTACCAGGCCGATCGCACGTACGTGGCCGCCGCCGCGGCCATCGACGACCCCTGGACCACCGTGCAGACGATCGAAGCGCACGAGCCCGCAGAGGTGGTCGACATCGACGGCGACGCGCGCGACGACGTCGTCATGCACTCGGGCGGCGACGCGGCGTGGTGGCGCCCCGATGCCGCCGGCGTGCTCGCGGAGGCCGGTCCGATCGTCGACGAGAGCGATGGCGACACGCTCCTGCAGATCCCCGACGATCCCCGGGCCGCGCGCGCGTACGCCGGGCTCGAGCTCGAGGTGATGCTCGGCAGCGGTGACGGCACGTTCTCGCCGTCGACGATCACGCCGAGTCCCGAAATGGACTACGGCCCCGGTCCACCCGTCGTCGCGCACGGCGAAGGGCTGCTCGAGGTCGGCCGCTTCAGGATCGACTGCATCGGCTTCTGCGCCGACGGCAGCTGGCTCTTCCGCGTGGAGAGCAACGGCACCGCGAGCGTGCTCGGCACGATCTGGGCGAATGAGATCGTGGCGATCACGGATCTCGATCACGACGGCGCACTCGATGTCTTCGCGCTGCAAGACGGTTCGCTGGTCGTGTGGCGTGGGCCCGACCATGCCGAGCCCACGCCGCTGCTGCTCGCCGTCGGTGCGCAGGTCGGCGACTTCGACGGCGATGGTTTCGTCGACGCGATGGTGAACGACGGCGAGCTCGTCGAGGTGCACTGGAACGAGTCGGGGTTGCTCGGCGAGGACGCGACCGCCGTGGCGCTCGCCGCATATCCGGTGGCCGATTGGGGCACGCCCGTCGACCTCGACGACGACGGCGCCGCCGAGGTCGTGCTGGGCTACGGCCCGGCGGGGGATCACGCGATCGTGCGCAGCGTCGCGTGCGAGTGAACGCCGTGTCGGAGCCCGCCGGACACGCGGCCGCGAACGCGAGGCACGGCGCAGCGCGGCGGAATCACGGGGCCTTTGCCGCGCCCGCGGGCCCGGGGCGATCCTGCTTCGCGCGCTAGCGAGCCCACGTAATCGGCGGAGCGTTCGCGCGACTCATCTCTTGGACGGCCCATGGCGCGCATGACCACCGACCCCCAGCTGACGCGGCCCGCGGAGCTTCCGCATGCGGGCTCCGACGTCGCGGTGTGGGTCGAGGCCGCGAAGAGCGGGCGCACCGATGCGTGGGCGCGGCTCTACCAGCTCCACTACGAGCCGGTGTTCCGCCACGTTCGTTATCTCGTCGGCGAGCATGCGGCGGTCGAAGATCTCGTGCAGGAATCGTTCGCGCGGGCGCTGGTGTCGTTGCGCGACTTCGATCGACGCTCGTCGTTCTCGACGTGGCTGCACGGCATCGCGATCAACGTCGTGCGCAATCACTGGCGCTCGCAGAGCAGCACCGCGACGGCACACGATCGCTTGAAGGCGATCCACGACGTGCGCGGTGCCGGCGTGCCGCAAGCCGACGTCGATCGCACGCACCTCGCACGCGAGCGTGCGCGGGCGGTCTACGCGATCCTCGCGGAGATGCCCGAGCACCTGCGCGAGGCGTTCGTGCTGCGCGATCTCGAGGGCGTGCCGCCGGTCGAGGCCGCGGCGCAGCTCGGCATCTCCACCGGCAACCTCGCCGTTCGCGCGACCCGTGCACGTCAGCGGCTGCGCGCCGAGCTCGAGCGGCTCGGATGGCTCGCACCGCTGGAGGAGGGCGCGTCGTGAAGGCCGCGAGCGACGAGCTCTTCGATCCCGCGCTCGACGAGATGCTCGCCGACACGTGCGCGACGATCGACGACGAGCTGCGGCAGTCGCCGGTGCCGTGGGATTTCGCGGCAGTGATCGCCCGCGCGCACGCGCTCGATCCTTCGCGCGTCAGCGCGGACGATGTCGCCGAAGCGCAGCTCGCTGCGCCGGTGGTCTCGCTCGCGCACGAGCGGCGTCGTCGACCGACGCGCGACGATGCGGCGTTCGAGCAGATCATCGCCGACGTGCGCGTCGACGCCGAGCACGACGCTGCGCTGCGCATGCACGGCGTCACCGCATTGCCGAAGCGCGCGGAGCCCAAGCCGCTGCGCAAGCTGGTATGGGGCGCGATCGCGCTGGCCGCTGCGCTCGTGCTCACGTTCGGATTGCTCGAGGGCGTGCGCTACGTGCAGCGCGATCGCAGCCTGCCCGCCGACGCGGCGCTGCACGAAGGCGATCCCAACGCGACGACGGTGGAGCAGGCGATCATCGACGACGGCGAGCACGTGCGGGCGCAGCCACGCGCGGTGCCGCAGGCGATCGCACCGGAGGAGGAGACCACCATCCCCGCCGAGCCCGCGCCGCTCGAGGAGCCCGCGAAGAAGCCGAAGGTCGCGGCGAAGGCGAAGCCGAAGGCCGCCGCCGCTGCGCCGCTGCCGAGCCTCGCCGAGCGCATCGCGGCGATCGATGCCGAGGCGCACGCGGCCTGGAAGGCGCGCGACTATGCGAAGGCCGAGGATCGCTTCGAGGCGTTGATCGAGCTCGCGGGCTCGTCGCGGCTCGCCGATCTCGCGTACGGCGATCTGTTCACGCTCGCGCGCCGCACGGGTGATGCGAGCCGCGAGAGCGCGCTGTGGAAGCGCTACCTGTCGCGCTTCCCCGACGGGCGCTTCGCCGACGACGCGCGCGCAGGGCTGTGTCGTCGCGCGAGCGCGGACGGGCGCGTGAAGTGTTGGCGCGAGTACCTCGACGATTTTCCCGCGGGGTCGTTCCGCGCACAGGCGGAGCGCGAGGTCGCCGGCAGCCCGTGAGCGCGAGTGCGCAGCGCGGGCATTGGTGTGTAGCGCTGCTCTGCGCGAGCGCGTGCACGGCGGACTTTCTCATCGGCGAAGGCACGACCGAAGGCGGGGCGAGCAGCTCGGGGGCCGCGGAAGGATCGCCGACGAGCACGCTCGAAGGCGGTCCGACGTCGGCGAGCGGTGCGGAAGAAGCGACGACGATCGAGCCGACGACGAGCGGCGATCCGACGAGCGGCGATCCGACCGGTGAGCCCACCGGAGATCCGAGTGGAGATCCGAGCGGCGATCCGACCACGAGCACCGAGGCGACCGCGGGTGAAGCCACGCTCGAGACCGGTGTGGAGGCGACGCTCGAAGGCGGCGTCGAGACGACCACGAGCGGCGGCGAAACCGGTGAAGGTGGCGTGCTCGATTGCGCGGACACTTCGCTCGGCGATTGCGAAGACCTCGCGGCCTGCGATCTCTACGGCGAAGGCGAGGGGCAGGTGTGCTGGGCCGATCCCTGCCATCCCGATGCGTACACGACGTGCGGCGACCTCGGCATGGATGGCTGCGAGCTCGCGCCGCTGTGCCACTGGGAAGGCGACATCGAGACGGGATCGTGCGCGGCGGCAGCGTGCGGCGAGCTCGAGATGGGCGCGTGTGTCGACGAGCCGGCGTGCACGTGGATCGAAGCGATGTGCTTCGAGATCGAGTGCCCACCGTGTGGCGAGTACGGCATGGAGATGTGCGCGGCGACCGAGGGTTGCACGTGGCACGACGTGGGCGAGATCTGCGTCACCGATTGATCGCGCGCGAACTTTTTTCGCGTGACGTTGTAATCGAGGCAGGAGTCGCGTGACGGACGTCGGTCGGAAGGACGGACGATCCAACATGAAGCGCTTCTCCAATGGCCTCTTTCGTGGACTCACGGTCTCTTGCCTCTTTGCGGTCGCGCTCGTGACTGCGCCGCTCGGTTGCGAGATCGAAGACGGCGACGGCGAGGGTGACGAAGACGGCGAGGGCGACGAGGGCGGAGCCGAAGAGGGCGGCGCTGAAGAGGGCGGCGCTGAAGAAGGCGGCGCTGAAGAGGGGGGCGCTGAAGAAGGCGGCGGCGAAGAAGGCGGAGCCGAGGAAGGCGGCGGCGAAGAGGGC
>DASZPU010000511.1:0-2590 GCA_035550195.1 Nannocystaceae bacterium | reverse complement strand
TCGCGAGATCGTCGGCCTCGGTCATGTAGTTGTGGCCCTCGGCATACGGGCCACACTGCGCGTTGCTCGAGTCGGTGCCGCCGGTCTTCGTGACCAACGCGCCGAGCTGCTTGCAGCCGTTGCTGTTGAACTGGTACGCGTCCGACGTCACCACGCCGACTTGGTACTCGTTCACCTCGGTGAGCGTGTTCTGGATGCCGTCGATGAAGTTCGGGAAGTTGTTCGCGAGATCGACTTGGTTGTCACCCATCGATCCGGAGTTGTCGATCACGAAGAGGAAGTCGACCTTCGTGCAGCCCATCTCGGGCACTTGATTCACGTCGGGTTGGATGCCGAGATCGAAGACCGGACCATCGCCGTGATCGTCCTCGTCGTCGGCAGTGCCGGCCGGGTTCGTGCCCTGCGAACCGCCGCTGTCCACTTCGTCGCCGCTGTCGGGATCGCTGCCGCTGTCGTCCGACGCGCTCGCCGACGCCGAGCCGATGCTGCCGATGCCGCTCGCACCGCTCGCACCGCCGCGTCCGCCGTCGGTGTCGCCGCACGCGATCGCCAGGGTCGCGCCGAGCCCCGCCAGCGCAGCACCTTTGGTTTCACGTCGCATCCAAGCACCCCCCAGCAAGCATCTTGCTACGATCGCCGGCCCGTGGCGAAAAGCGAACAGGGCGATCGCACGGATCGGCCGTCGGCCGCGACCGAGCGCAGCGCGGGAACCTCGACGAACGACCTCGCCGCGGGCCCGGTCGGCGTGATGCTGGGCGGCGGCGCGATCCGGCACGTCGACAGCGGCGCGACTTCGTTCCACCTCGCCCTGCTCGACCTCGACGCGCTCGGCCATGCGCCGATCGACGAGCACGAGGATCGCTCGCGCGTGATCGCGATCGAGTTCATGGCGCACGGCATCACGCAGAGCCCCCACGATCCGCGGCGCTTCGTGATGTTCGAGAAGCACGGGCCGGGTTGCTGCGTGGTCGATCTCGATCTGCGCAACGGCACCGGCGAGGTCGTGCAGACCATCCCGCCCGGTGAAGGGCGGCAGTTCTACGGCCACGGAGTGTTCACCGCCGATGGTGCGTTGCTGCTGTGCACCGAGACCGTCGTCGGCGATCGCAACCGCGGCGTGATCGCGGTGCGCGACGCCCACGACTTCTCGCTGCGGGGCGAGTTCCCCAGCTACGGTCGCGCGCCGCACGACTGCATGCTGGTCGACGACGGTGCGACGCTGCTGGTGAGCAACGGTGGCAGTCCGCCGGGCGAGCCCGATCCGCCCAACGTCGCGTGGGTCGACGTCGCGACCCAGCAGCTGCGCGAGCGCGTGGTGATCCCCGACGACGCGGTCAACGCGGGACACCTCGCGTACACGAAGGCGGGCGAGCTCGCGGTCGTGTCCGCGCCACGCGACGGTCTGCCGCCGGAGACATCACGCGGTGGCATCGCGTTGCGACGCAGAGGGGGCGCGCTGATCTCGATCCGCGAGCCGCGAGCGCTCGTCGATGGCTTGCTGGGCGAGACGTTGAGCGTCGCGATCCACGAGCCCACCGGGATCGTCGGCGCCACCACACCGCTCGCCAACGTCGTCAGCTTCTGGCGGCTCGGCGACGGCACGCTGGTGCACAAGCTGCGCGTGCCGGTGCCGCGGGGTATCTCGCTCAGCGTCTCCGGCGACGAGTTCATCGTGAACTTCGGCACGCCACCTAGAGCGGCGCGTGTGGATGCGCGCACGCTCGCGGCGGTGCCGGTCGAAGGCAACCGCCGCGGCTACCTGTCGCGCGCGACCGGATCGCACGTGGTGCTGCTACCCTCGCCGGCATGAGCGATCGTTACGCCCCGCTGCTCGCGGATCTGCGCAAGACCGTGCTGCATACGCCGGGCTCCACCACCACCGAGCTGCGTCGTGCCGCCGCCCAGCGCGGCGATCTGCCCGACACGCTCGCCGGCTACGTCGACATGCTGCACGAGCACGCCGATCGCATCGGCACACCCGACATCGCAGCGCTGCACAAAGCCGGCTACGACGACGACGCGATCTTCGAGATCACGGTCGCCGCTGCGGTGGGCGCCGCTTCGCATCGCTGCGCACGCGCGCTCGCGGTGCTCGACGCGGAGTGGGACCGATGAGACTCGAGAAGATCCGCTCCGGCCACCGGCTCGGCGCGAAGCTCAAGCTGACGATGATGCGGCTGGTCACCGGCCGTCCTGCACCCGACGTCGTGAAGACGCTGCTGTACCGGCCCGAGGTGTTCGGCACCGCGGCCAACGAGCTGTTCCAAGCGGCGATGCGCGGCGAATCGAAGTGGTCGGTCGGTGAGCGCGAGCTCTTCGCGGCCTTCGTCTCGAATCTCAATCGCTGCAGGTTTTGAACGGCTGCACACGGCGCGGTCGCGTCGCACGAGCTGGGCAAAGACCTCACCGATGCGGTGCTGCGGGATCCGCAGACTGCACCGATCTCCGACGAGCTGCGCGCGACGCTGGAGTTCCTGCGCCAGATGACGCTCGATCCCGACGGGCTCACCACCGATCATGTCGCGGCCACGCGCGCCGCGGGTGTCGACCGCGAGAAGCTGCGTGACGCGATCTACGTCGCGGCGATCTT
>DASZPU010000510.1:0-3748 GCA_035550195.1 Nannocystaceae bacterium | reverse complement strand
CATCGCTGCGTCGAGCATCGCGCATTCCATCCCGCCGGGGCAGGTCTTGCCGCCGCTGCAGTCGAGCGCGCACACCATCGCGGGTGCACCGATCGGCATCGCGGCGACGCACGCCGTCGTCGCAGTGCCGCCGGGCGACGCCGGACAATCGGCCGCCGGATCCTCGCAGTCCTTGCTGCAGAAGCCGACGTTGGGCATCACCGCGACGCAGTACTGCGCGCCGACGCAATCGATCGAGCTCTCGCACGCTGCGAACACGCCGTTGGCCGGCTGCTCGTCGACACCGCCGCCGCTGCTGCCCGCCGACTCGGCGTCGCCGCTGCTCTCTTCGGAGTCGGGCGCGGTCGAACCGGCCGAGCTCGCTTCGGCATCTTCTTCTTCGCCCGACGAGCTGCCGCTGTCGCTCTCGCTGCCCGGTGTCGTCGTGGTCGCCGTCGTGCCGACCGTCGTGGTCGCCGTCGTGCCGTAGGTCGGATCGCCGAGCGACGTCGCTCCGTCGGGCCCGTCGACGGTGCAGCCGACGATCAGCGAAGCGAGACCGACACGCCAAGAGTAAGGCACGCGATCACAGAGTATGCGTCAACGCGAGCACGAGGGCCAGCCGCCGGCGAAAGCTGTGCGCGCGCGTCCGCGCGCGCGTCACATGCTGGTCGAGCTGCTGCCGCTGTCGCTGCTGCCGCTGTCGGACGAGCCGCTGCCACTGCTGTCGCTCGAGCCCGAGCCGGAGCTGCTGTCGGCCGCGGTGGTGTCGGAGCCACTCGAGCTGCTCGACGCGCCACCGGTCGTGCAGGTCACGAGCACGACCTCGTCGAGGAAGAAGTTCGACAAGCCCGTGCCGAGATGATCGCTGCGGAACTCCACGCTCTGCTCACCGCCCGCGACGAAGTCGCTGACGTCGAGCGAGACCAGTGTGTAGCTCGCGTAGTCGTCGACCTCGAGATCGGTCGCCATGAACACGGTCTCGTCGCCGATGAGCACGCTGAACACGTCGTCACCGGTACCCGCGCCCGCGTTGATCTCGAAGCGGAAGCTGAGATACGCGTTGTCGCCCTCGAACATCACGTCTTGGCTGACCGACGCGTGCTCTTCTTCCGCGACGCCGCCGTACCACGCGAAGAAGTCGCCGGCGTAGGGCTCCGCGCCTTCATCCTCGGTGCAGCCGGCGTCGCAGATGGGCGTGCCGAACTGCTCCGACGCCTCATCCCAGATCATCGCGCCCGCGCCCGCTTCGAAGCCGCCATCGACGATGCGCGTCTCGCTGCAGTCGCCCATCGGCCCCACGGTGGTCTCGCCGACGCTCTCGGTGCCGCTCTCGTCGACGCCCGACGAAGTGTCGACCTGCTGCGTGTCGCTGAACGACGAGAAGCTGGTCTCGACCGAGCTGTTGCCCGTGTCCGCCGAGCTGTTGCCGTCGTCGTCGTCACTGTTGGTGGTGATCAGACAGCCCGCGACCAGCGGCGAGCACAGCAGACAGGTCACGCCGGATCGAACGAGCTTCGAGATGGAAACCATGCGTTGATTCTGGCGTGGTTTGGTGCGATCGCGCGAGCAAAACCAGCAGCGCACCGCGGTCGCAGCGATCTGCGTCACCAGCCGTCGTACACGCAGATCGCGGGCCCGATCGTCGCGCTTTCGCGACAGACCGAGCCGTCGCAGCTGAGGCCCGTCGCACAGCCCAGCGTTCCGGAGCAGTCCTCACCCAGCGTAGGCCGCGGCCGGCACGCACCTGCTGGGCAGAAACGACTCGCGCACTGCGTGTGACCACTGCAGGGCTCACCATCGGCGAGCACGGCGCGGCACGACGCGGATGTCGTGGTGCTGCTGGTGTCGCACCAAGCACCCAGCGCGCAGATGCCCTGATCGCAAGGCGCTCCGATCGCCGGCGGTGCAGTGCAGACGTAGCTCGAGTCGTAGTCGCAGACGAGATCGTCGGCGCACGGGACTTCGTAGCACGAGGCGCCGAGCCCGGCCGGACCGACGCACGTTCCGGTGTTGCCGCACCACAGGCCGTCGCTGCAGTCGCGCACGCTGCAGCTCTCGCCGACATCGGCATCGGCGAGACACGTCGGATAGCCGAGCGATTCGTCGTAGCGACACGAGAAGCCGGTTGCACAGTCGGCGTAGTCGCAGTTGCTGCCTTCGACGCCGGCCGCTCGACACACCGGCGGCTCCTCGAACCACGCGCAGTAGGCATCGAAGCCGCATTGTCCGTTGTCGCAAGGTGATCCGATCGGGATCGCGAGCTGACAGCGATTGCTGTAGCCGTCGCACACGAGCTCGTCGGCGCAGCGATCCAGCATCGTGCCCGTGGAGTCGCGACAGGTTTCGCCCTGCGCGAGGCCGGTGAGTCGACTGCACGGCTCGACGCAGCGGCCGCGATCGCAGAGCAGATTCTCCTCGCAGTCGCTGACCAACGCGTCGAAGCCGTGACAGCTCTGACCGAGCTTGCGATCGCCGTGGAGCACCTGACAAAAGGAGTGGCATGGGTGGTTGGCGCCCTCCGCGGGCCAGCCGCACGCGCTCGCGTCGATCGCTTCGCCGATCGCAGCGACGCAGTCGTCGTTCCACTCGAGGTCGCGATCGTGTCCGGCGACGAGCCGCGCGCGCCAGCGATCGGCGAGCACCGATTCGCAGGGCGAGCTCGCGGTCGACAGCTCGCATGCGCAGGCCTCGGCCTGTGTGCATGCGCGCGCGGTGAGCTCGTCCGCGCGCGCCTGCCACTCCGCCGGAATCGGCGCATCGATCGCTTCGACGCACGCGCCCATCAACAACGCGACCGTCGACCACCCCGCTACGCAACGCATGTCGAGAATTTGCCAGCTCGCCGCAGATCGGCCAAGGGCGAAGCATCGGCTGCTCGCCGGGTTCTTCGGCCCGTGCGGGTGCGCATGGTATCCGCGTGGACAGTGCGTGCGATCGGGCGGGCCGTGGCGGTCGCGATCGTGCCGATGCTCGTGCTCGGCGCTGATCGACGTGCGTCCGCAGCTCCGGCGCCGCGCGAGCGCGAGCCCGCCGGCTGTCCGCGGCTGAAGGCGGCGTGCTGTCTGCCGGGCGAGGAGCCGTGCGTGCGCCCGGGTCCTGCACGGGTGTTGCTGTTGTCGCTCGGCGCGATCGCGGGCGCGACCGCGGCGGCGATCCTGTTCGCGCTCGGCGACAAGAACACCAAGGGTGACTTCGGCACGGTGCTCGTCGGCACCGGTGCGGTCGCGGGTGGCGGCGCGCTGCTCGGAATGCTGGCCGGACGCGCGATGAAAGACGGTCCCAGGCTCGGCGATCGCATCCGTCGCGAGACGCTCGGCCTCGAGCTGCGCGGACAGACCAACTCGGTGGTCGACGAGCGCCATCCGCCGCTCATGGCGTTGCGCTTCGGTCCGTCGCTGTGGCTCGACGGTGGTCGCAGTCGCATCCGTCTGCTCGGCGACGTGGGTGGTTGGCTCGGCAGCATGAAGCAGACCGATCCGCGTCCGCAGAACGATCTCGATGCGAGCTCGGGCACGACGCGCCCGGTGTCGCTGCAACAGCGTCGCTTCGCACTGAACCTCGCGGTCGAGCTGTCGACCGCGGTGCCGTATCCGGTCGCGAAGCGCTCCGCGTTCCTCGGTCGCATGGAGCTGCGCTGGAAACCCGAGGTGCAGTATCGCCGCGAGTGGGTGACGTACGGCGACTCGGGCACGCGCATCGCCGAGCGTTCGATGATCCTGCCGCTCACCGTCGGCGCGCGTTGGCACCTGTCGCAGCGCCAGCGCTT
>DASZPU010000509.1:0-11041 GCA_035550195.1 Nannocystaceae bacterium | reverse complement strand
TGCTCGCGCAGGGCCGCTACCGCGAAGCCGAAGCAGCCGCGACGCACGCGTTGTCGCTCGGCGACGAGCACGGCGCGGGCGCGATCGCCTATCGCATCAACGTCGGCATCGCGCAGCAATGTCGCGGCAAGACGGCGGACGCGATCGCGACCTACCGCACCGCACTCGCGGACGCGGAACGACACCGAGAGGGCGACGCGCTCGAGCGCGTGCAGATATTGGTGAACCTCGCCGAAGCACTGTCACTGCAGGGCGATCACGACGGCGCACGTACGGCCGTCGCACGCGCGAGCACGGAGCTCGACGCGGTCGCGCCGGCGGAGCATCCCGCGCGCGCAATGGTGCTCGCCTCGGAAGCCGCGACCGCACGCCGCCGCGGCGACGCACCGGCGGCACTGTCCGCCGCGGAACGAGCCGCCGCCTTCGAAGGCCTCCCACCGCCGTGGCGCATGCCGGTGCTACTCGAGCTCGGCGAAGCACTGCTCGCCAACGCCCGCGGCAGCGAAGCGATCCCGTTCCTGCGCGAAGCCGCCGCACTCACCGGCTTCGACGCACGAGTCTCCGCGCAAGTCGCCGCCGCACTCTCGCACGCGTTGATCTCGACGGGCGCCACCACCGAAGCACAGTCGATCGCCGCAGCCGCGCTCGCAAACTACCCCGAAGAAGGCGAACCGATGCTCCGCAACACGCTCACGGTGCTCGCAGGCGGCTGAAGGTCGCCGATAGACAGATCAGGGTAGTTCGTAGGAGAGCTCCGGCCGTGCGAGCGCGAAGTCGTCGCGCCCGTCGCCATCGAAGTCGGCCGCTGCGACGGCGCTTGGATATCCGCGCCTCGCCTCCGATACGTGCAGCGCAGATAGTTGCCATTGCGCATCCATCCACTTCGCGAGCTGCGGCGGGGTTTCGCCGAGGAGAAGTAGATCACGACCCGGCGCTTCGTCGAAGTCGCCGATCACGGAGCGCGCAGGGTAGCGCTCCGTCGGGCCGACCTCGTCCTCCAGCGCCGATCCCTCTGCGCGGTGAAACACCCACGTGTGTTCGAGCTGATCGGCGACGAGGTCGTCGATTCCGTCTCCGGTCACGTCAGAGATGTCGATGTTGATCCAGGCGTCCGGGTTCCCCAGCACGAGCGGTGCGTCGTCACGTGCCGCCGCGCCGAGGAACACCAGCACGCCATGCTCTTCGTCGACCGTTGCGACGTCGATCGCACCGTCGCCGTCGATGTCGCCCGTCGCGATCGATGTCGCGTATCCGTTGTCACTGAAGTATCCGCTCGGTGCGACCGCAAGACGCTCGAACGAAGCCCACCGTTCGTCCGACTCTCCGCGCGACCATGCGAGGCCATCATGATCGCGCGTCAGTAGATCGATCAAGCCGTCGCGATCGAGATCGACGAGCTCGAAGGCTGTCGTGTGCTCCGGCAGTGTTGTCACGTCGGTCTCGCTGCAGCGCGCGACACCGTCGTCACAACCCGCACGAACGAGGATCGAGGTCCCCTCCTCTTCGGCGAACAGCGTGAAGAGCTCTTGCTCCTGCCATCGCATCGCGACGACTTCTTCTTCGAGGTCCAACAACGGCACGACCTCGCCGTCGGTGCCGACGACCACTACGTGGTCGTTCTGCGCCGCAACGAGCTCGGAGATCCCGTCCCCGTCGAGATCCGCGGCCAGCAGCTGCGACGCTGGCAGCATGTCGTGCGCGACGAGCTCGTGCATCGACCGGGAGCCGGCCGAGAGCCAGAAATCGATTCCGCCCGGCTCGGACGCGTTGCACCTCACGACGAGCGCGAAGGCGGCAGCGAGACGTCGAGGGACATGCACGCAACCACCTTAGCAGCAACGCACGAGGTTCCTGCGATCGCGCAGAACGATGCGCGCGCACGCTTCCCGTGTGACCGCGCGGATGCGGGCACCGAGTCGTGCGGCGGAGGTGTCGTACGATTCTTGGCCGCGGGGGCTCGGCATCGTGTCGTGCTGCCGGAGATTTCGCGTAGTGTGGTGTCCCATGGGCATGCGGCGCGTCTTTGTGGTCTCGGTGCTCGCCCTCGGGTGCACCGTCGATGACAGCAGCAATCCGTTCGGGGCGACCAGCGCCACGACGTACACGACCAGCGTGTCGACCACCGTGCCGTCTTCCGACGAGAGTGGATCGAGCGGCAGCGGAGAGACCGGCGAAGCGGAGAGCAGCAGCAGCAGCGACGCCGCCGAGAGCAGCACCGGCGCCGCCGAGAGCAGCACCGGTGCGATGGCCGAGTCGAGCTCCGACGGTGGCGACACCACCGGCGGCAATCCGATGGGCACGCAACCCGACGAGGGCATGTACTCCGCGTGCACCGATCCCGAAGAGTGCGGCGTCGTGCCGACGCTGTGCATCACGATCCAAGACGCGATGATGAATCCACTCGCGGGCTTCTGCTCCGAGACCGGATGCATGAACAACGGCACCAACTGCGACGCGTCGCCCGGCGGCACCGCCACACCCATGTGCATGCCGGTCACCGTGAACAACATGGCCGACCAGGCCTGCGCGCTCGATTGCTCCGGTGGCAAGACCTGCCCGCCGCCGATGTCGTGCCGCGCGCTCAACGGCGGCCTGATGGTCTGCGCGTAAAAGGCTGCTAAGCTCGCCCCGCGTGAGCGATTCGATGCCTTCGGACGAGGCATCGCCGGACCACGAGCGCACGCTCGGCGACGGCGAACCCGAGGACGACGCGCGCTTGCTGCAGCGCGGCGACACCGTGGGTCGCTACCAGATCACCGCGCAGCTCGGTCGCGGCGGCATGGGCATCGTCTATGCGGCGCACGATCCGGAGCTCGATCGGCGGCTCGCGATCAAGGTGCTGCACCCGCACGCGCGCGGCAGCCTCGGCAGCTCGAGCGGACAGCAACGCATGCTCCGCGAAGCGCGGGCGATGGCGCGGCTCAGCCACCGCAACGTCGTCGTCGTGCACGACGTCGGCACCGTCGATCGCAGCGTCTTCGTCGCGATGGAGTTCATCGACGGGCACACGCTCGCCGCGTGGACCGAGCAATCGCGTCACCCGTGGCGCGAGGTGCTGCGCGTGTTCCTGGCCGCCGGTGAAGGCCTCGCGGCCGCGCACCACGTCGGCCTCGTGCACCGCGACTTCAAGCCCGACAACGTGATGATCACCGCCGACCATCGCGTGGTGGTGATGGACTTCGGCCTCGCGCGCACCACCATCGACGTCGAGGATCAGTCGACCGGTCAGCTCGCGTCGAGCGACGGCGATCCCCGGCTGACGCAGACGGGCGCGATGCTGGGCACGCCGGCCTACATGGCACCCGAGCAACACCTCGGGCTGCCCACCTCGGCGCAGAGCGATCAGTTCTCGTTCTGCGTGGCGCTGCACGAGGCGCTCTTCGGCGTGCGTCCGTTCAAGGGCGACACGCTCGCCGCGCTCGCGCTCGCGGTGAGCTCCGGCAAGCGCAGCGATCCCGACGATCACCGCGGCGTGCCGTCGCGGATCCATCGCGCGATCGTGCGCGGCCTCGCGGTCGAGCCCGGCGATCGCTGGCCCGACATGCGCGCGCTGCTCGACGAGCTCGCCCGCGATCCCGCACGCAAACGTCGTCGCGTGCTCGCGATCGCAGCCGTGCCCGCGCTCGCAATCGCCGGTGCGTTCGCGCTCGATCGCCTCGGCAACGAGCCCGCTTCTCCGACCTGCAGCGACGGCCAGGACGAGCTCGCGCCGGTGTGGAACGACGCGCGCAAGCAGACGATCGCGCAGGCCATGCACGCCACCGGCCTCGGCCACGCCGACGACACGCGTACGCGCGTCGAGGCGGCGGTCGACACCTTCGCGACGAATTGGTCCGCGCAGTTCCGCGACGCATGCGAGGCCACCAACGTGCGCGCGGTGCAGTCGCCCGAGCTGCTCGATCGCCGCATGTCGTGCCTGCATCGCCGGCTCGGCGAGCTCGACGCGATGCTCACCGAGCTCGAGCAACCCAGCCGCGCGATGATCGATCGCGCGATCGCAGGCATCGAGCGCACCACCTTGCTCGACTCCTGCACCGACGTCGAGCGCCTGCTCGCCGCCGCCGCCGAGCCGGACGACGCCGAGGAGCGCCGCCGCGTCGCGTCGCTGCAGGGTCAGCTCGCCACCGCGATGGCGCAGCGCGTCGCCGGGCGCATGAAGGAATCGAGCGCGACCATCGAGGCCGCGCTCGCCGAGCTCGATCGCGAAGACTGGCCACCGCTGCGCGCCGAGCTGATGTTCGCGCGCGCGCAGACCCAGCAGATCCTCGGCGATCCGATCGCCGCCGAGCGCACGCTCACCGACGGCTACTGGATCGCGCGCAAGAGCGGCAACGATCGCATCGCCGCGCAGCTCTCCTCCGAGCTGATGGGCCAGATCGCCGAGTCCCGCCCGCAGGACGCGAAGCTGTGGGAGCAGCAGGCGCGCGCCGACGTCGAGCGACTCGGCGACGAAGGCGAGCTGAAGGCGCGCTTGCTCGACACGCTCGGCATGGTCGCCACCGCGCAGTTCGAGCTCGATCGCGCGGAGCAGTACCACGGCGAAGCGCTCGCGATCTGGAAGCGCATCGGTGGCGAAGACGGCATCGATGTCGCGGTCGCCGAGCACGACCTCGGCAACGTCGAGTTCATGCGCAACGACGACGAAGGCGCGGCCGCACACTACCGCCGTGCGCTCGAGATCTGGCGCGCGCGGCTCGGTGACGGCCATCCCCAGCTCGCCGATCCGCTGCACATGCTCGGCAACGTCGCGCATCGTTCGGGCAAGCTCGACGAGGCCGAGCGCGAGTTCGCGGCCGCGGTCGAGCTGCTCGAGCGGGCCTACGGCGACACCCACGAGGATCTCGCCGGCCCGCTCAACGGCCTCGCGCTGGTCTACGGCGATCGCGGCGAGCACGAGCGTGCGCTGGCGATCCACGAGCGCGTGCTCGCGATCGGGCTCGCGGCGCAGGGCGACACGCATCCGACCATCGCGATCACGCAGCACAACGCCGGCGTCCAGCTCGGCTTGCTCGGCCGCCACGAGGACGCGCTCGCACGCCATCGCATCGGCCTGTCGATCCGCGAGAAGACGCTCGGGCTCGAGCACCCGCAGGTCAGCGAGAGCCTCGAGCACGTCGCCGAAGAGCTGCTCGCGTTGCAGCGCCCCGCCGAAGCGATCCCGCCCATCGAGCGCGCGCTGCCGATCGTGATCGGCGTCGATGGCCCGCCCGAGTTCATCACGCAGCTGCGACTCATGCTCGCGCGCGCGCAGTACGGTGCCGGCCAAGGCCTGGCGAAGACGCGCGCGACGCTGGCCCAGACCCGCGAAGACTTCGCGAAGATTCCCGCCGACGATCCTTCGCGCGACGCCGTGCTGAAGCTCATCGACACGTTCGAGCACGAGCTCGCGGCGAAACGGGGGCGCTGATGCTGGCTTCGGCCGCGCCGTTCGACAACGCGGACGTCATCGCGATCCTCGCGTTCATGATCGATGTGTTCGTGGGCCCGGTGTCGCTGGTGATACTGGCGATCGCCGCCATCGCGCGCATCGGCTGGCGACGCTGGCTCACTGCGCTCGCGATCGTGAACCTCGCCATCGCAGCCGTGCTCGTGCTGCTCGAGGACGGCGGCCTCGGCTCGTTCATCGCGCTCGCATGGCTGCAAGGCCTCGTCGCGATCGCAGTGCTCGTCGTCGGCCGCACGCCCCCGTGGCGCGACGTCGTGTTCGGCAAGCGCTAGCGCGGGCCCTTCTTGGGCACGCTCGGCAATCCGCCGCCGCCACCACCGGCCATCGCGGCCGGTCGCGCCGGCGCGTACTTGGTGATGCAGGCCTGGAAGATCTCTTTGAAGTGATCCGCGAGCGCAGGCGATGCGGCATCGAGCGCCATTTTCTGACACGACGCCGCTTCGATGCTGTCCGCCCCCGCGCACTGCACGAACGTCATCGGCAGCTCTTCTTCCTTGCCGGCGTTCCACGCTGCGAGCTCGTCACCCTGCTTGGTGCGCTGCATGAAACGATCGTGCGCCTCGGACACCGACTGACAGGCCTCGTCGAGCTTCTTCGGCAGCTTGTCCGGCAGCACGGCGATCTTCGCGATCTCCACGCGCACTGCTTCTTCGGCATCCGCCTTGGCCTTCTCCTTCGCCTGCCGCTCGGCCTTGCGCGCCTCGGCCTTCGCCTTCTCCGCGGGATCTTCTTCCGCCGGCTTCTTCTGCACGTCGGCGATGCGTTCGTTGCGATCGGAGTTGTCGCAAGCGAGAGCGAAGATCGACAGGAGCGCCAGCTTCCGGGTGAGCATCGCGGTGGAGCATACCGCTGCCGTGGCCGAGGTGTGATCGTGGACGATGCGCCACTTTCCCTCGTGCCGCACGAACACCAGCGTGAAGATCCCGCTGCCCGCTTCCGGCGTCTGCGTCAGCTCCCAGCGGCCGAGCACCCACGCGGCGTCGGCACCGAGCGCGTGGACCTCGAGCTCGGAGAACGCGAGCCGCCCCATCGCGCCGCCCTGGCCGTAGCGCTCGCGGTAACGCGTCTGCGTCTCGGCGTAGCCGCGCCGCACCTTCGCGCCCGAGGTGAACACGAGCTCGTCGGTGGGCACGTAGCCGATCATGAATGCGTCGAGGTCACCGCGATTCCACGCGTCGCGCTGATCGAAGAGCACGCGCGTGATCGCCTCGCGATCACGCGCCTCGAACACTGCGCGATCGTTTTCTGCGAACGTTCGCGGAGCGGTGGCGCAACCGAGGAGCAACGCGATGACGACGATCAGCCGGCGCACCGGCCGACTCTACTGCGTGCAGCAGTAGGTGGTCTCGCCCATCACCGCGATCTCGCCCTGCGCTTCCGGAGGCGACGCCACCGGGCAGCCACCGTCACCGCTGAACGCGATCGACACCGACTGGCCGCCGCTGATGCCCGCCGTGCACACGTTGAGCGCGGCGTTCTGCGACGCGCCCGTGCAGTCGCCGCTCTGGTACACCTGCAGATCGCCGGTGCAGCTCGCACTGCCCGAGCCGCATCCGCAGTAGCTGCAGCTACGCGAGTCGTCGACACCCGCGTGATGCGAGTAGCGCACCGAATAGTCGCCGTCGGGACAGTTGTGATTGCCTTCGCGGTAGATGCAGAGCCCGGCCTCGAAGCCCTCCGGTGCGACCGGCATGCACACGCCGGTGCTGCACTCCTGGCCCTCCACCGGATCGCGGCAGCTCATCACCTTGTTGTCCCAGATGGGCGGCGGAATCGTGTCGGTGACTTCCGAGTGACACGTCGGCGTGCCTTGCAACCCCATGTAGAACCACACACCACCGTCGAGCGTGGCGGGCTGGCAGTCCATCGTGATCTGGTAGAAGTTCTCGAACGTCGAGCAGCTCGCGTCGTAGTCGTACGCGTACGAGTAACAGGAGCTCGTGATGTCGAGCAGGCACTCGCACTCGCACACCGCTGGGCCAGGATCGGTGTAGCCCGACATCATCGTCGGGCCGCTGTTGGGGAAGCTCTCGGGACACTCCGGCGGCGTCTCGTCCTCGTCGCCCATGTGCACCGCGAGCGGGCCATACCAGTCGTCGGGCACCGCACTGATGCACTGCCGATCGGCCGGACACTCCGCGGGTGCGGTGTCGCTCTCGTCGTTCGACGACGTCGCCGTCGTGCTCGCGGTGGTGTTGCCTTCGTCGCTGCCGGAGTCTTCCGCGGCGGTGAGTCGCATCGTCGTCGACACGTCGGTGCCGTTGCCGGTGACGTCGCCGAAGCTGTCGTCGGTCGAGGTCTCGACTGCGCAGGCGACCATGCCTGCCCACAAAATCAATGAAGTCGATCGCATCGCGCCTGCCCCCCCGAGCGCTCGCAGCTTAACAGCGCGCGCAAGGATGACCGGCGGATCGCGAGCATTTCAGCGCGCACGCGCGCGAAAACGATGTCTAGCACGCGGTGCCGTTGGACCACGGATCCCGTGGCCTACAGGCGACACCGCGTTGGCTCACTCAACCTTCGGGTTCGGTGCCGACGTCGACCTCTGCACCGTCGGCGATCCAGCGGAAGTTGTCGATGAGCACGGTGGAGTCCCACGCGGCGTCACCGGTGTCCCAGATCGCGAAGCGGATGGTGAGCTCCGTACCACCGTCGACCGGCGACGTCGTGACGAGCCAGCTCGTCGCGCCCGCATCGTCCCACGTGTCGAAGCCGGTGTTCTGCAGCTCGCCGGTGCCGAGCGCACAGCCGCTGCACACGTCGAAGAACGCGATGTTGACGCTGACGGGATTGCCCATCGAGTCGAACGAGATGTTGCCGTCGATCGATCCCATCGGCGGCGGATTCACGAGCGCGATGTACTGGTCGTTGTACGACGTGCACACCCACTCGGGATACTCGAACGAGTAGAAGTCGAAGTTGTACGAGAAGCCGGTCGCGTTCGTCGGCGCGCGCAACGTGACCTCGAGCGCGATGTCGTCGTTGATCGCGGTCGAGCCCGGGCATGCCGGCACGTCCTGCGGAAAGCCGGTCGGCGCGGTGCCAGGGCCGGTTCCGTAGCAGGTGAGCGAGCCGCACGAGCCGACCTGCGCGGGCAGTCGCGCGTGGCCCGACGACAGCGCGAGCATCGTCGCGCCTTCGTGCACGGCGACGTTGGGACCGAAGTCGGTCTGGATCCCGAACTGCAGATCGCCACCGACCACCGCCGAACCATCCGCGCGCACCCACGCCGCGTCGATGATGCCGTAGTCCTCGCCGTCTTCGGCGACGTGGCACAGACCGATCGCCGCCGCCGCGTTGTACGGATCCGTGTCGTCGAACGAGATGCCCGCGTCGCACGGACCTTCGACGTTGTCGACACCGCCGTCGCAATCCTCGTCGGCGGGATCGGGGATCACGCCCATGTCGTTGGGCTGCGTGATGATGACTTCGATCGCACCGGGGTTCGCGTTGGGATCGCAGTCGTTGCAATCACCCGTCGATGGCGTCCACCCGTCGCCGTCGGCGTCGTCGTTGGGACCGCTCATGCACTCGTCCATCGACGCGCCGGTGTTGCCGCCGATGTCGAACTTCGGAAGGTTGCTCGGACCGCTGTCGCTGCTCGAGTCCGACGGCGCGGGATCACCACTGTCGGCTTCGGCACCTGCGCCTTCGCTGCTGCTGCTCTCGCCACCACCGCTCGAAGTGCCACCACCACCGGGCGCGGTGGTCGACACCGAGTCGATGCCCGCCGTCATCTGCTCGTCTTTGCGCGCATCGGCGCCGCAGGCGAGGAGGAACGCGATCGAGGGTGCAAGGCAGTGGCGCGCGCGCATGAGTGGTCCGACCCCGCGGTGGGCAGAGAGCCGCAAGGTGCTGGCAGATTAGGGGGCCTGGGCTTTGCGCCACAACGGTGCTCTCACCTGCGTGCCCGCGAGTTGTCGCACAACTGTGACCCACGAGCTGCGAGCCAGGCCCACACCGCGTGCAGTGGCTGCGATGGTTCTGCGTAGACGCCCTCGCCGCGACGGCTACCATCCGCTGATGCTGGCTTCCCTTCGTAGCTCGCTCGTGCTCGCGTTCGCGCTCGTCGGCTGTTCGGCCACCGACGTCGATCGCCTCGCGAGCGATCGCAGCTTCGAAGGGATCACCGACGGCGCGGTGCAGGGCTCGTGGGTCACGCGCATCGCACAGCAGTACGACGGCACTTCGCGCACCACTCATCATCTGCGCATCCCCGGTGGCGAGGTCGAGCTCGCGCTTCCGCCCGAGCTGCGCATCGATCGCGACGCCACCGTGCGCGCCTACGGTGCGATGGACGACGACGGCATCTGGCAGGTCGACGACTACGAGATCGTCGCGCCCGCGCCCACGCCGATCATCGACGCGGTGCCGTTCGCTCCGCGCAACATCGCGGTGATCCTCGTGCAGTGGCCCGAAGCTCCGGGCCTCACCAATCCCTACGGCGTGCAGGGGATGTTCGAGAGCGACGACTCCACCACCGTCTTCTACGGCGAGAACTCCTACGGTCGCGAGCAGATCATCGGCGAAGTGTTCGGGCCCTACGAGATCGCGGACCCGGGCGGATGCAATCCCTACTCGATCGGCGAGATGGCCCGCGAAGCGATGGCCGACAACGGCCACGATCCCGACGCGTACAGCCAGCTGATGTACCAGTTCCCGTCCGTCGGTTGCGGCTTCGCCGGCCTCGCGGATCTCGGCTCGCCGCAGTTTCCCGCGCGCGACAGCTGGTATCACAGCAGCTTCGGCTGCACCGTGCGCAATCAAGAGCTCGGCCACAACTACGGCATGGGGCACTCGCACTCGTACGATTGCGGCTACGACGACGAAGGGCAGCCGATCGCGTTCGACACGACCTGCGAGCACATCGAGTACGGCGATCCCTACGATCCGATGGGTGGCGGCTGCGGCCACATCAACGCGGTGCAGAAGCTCTACATGGGGTGGCTCGACGGCTGCAACATGGTGAGCACGCGCGGTGACGGTACGTTCAATCTGTTGCCGCTCGAGCTGCCGTGCAACGGCACGCAGGTGCTGCGCTTCCCTGCGTACGACGGGCGCTGGTACTACCTCGAGTACCGCACGCCGATCGGTCGCTTCGACGACTCGCTCTCGCCCGGCGGTGTGCTGATCCATCTCGCCGACGAGCTCGAAGAGTACGGCCCGAGCCCCTACATCCTCGACAAGGTCGGGCACAACGGCTTCATCTACGCCGGCGAGTCGTTCACCGATCCCGAGGACACGGTGAGCTTCACCGTCGTCGAGACCAACGAGACGCACGCGGTGATCGAGGTGACGTTCCCCGATGGCGGCACCGGCTCGCCGAGCTGCAAGGGCGGCGATGCGCCGGTGGAAGAAGCCGGTGCGGTCGGCTCGCTCGAGTGCGCCGAGGTGCCCTATCCCGCCGACGTCACCGCGCCGACGGTCGCGATCACGTATCCGAGCGACGGCGACGTGTTCGATCCCGGCGCCGACTTCATCATCACCGCGGACGTCAGCGACGATCGCGTCATCGCCGACGTCGTGCTCTACCTCGACAGCCAGCCGGTCGAACGGCTCTACGCACCGCCGTGGGAGTGGGGCGTGACCAACATC
>DASZPU010000508.1:0-5850 GCA_035550195.1 Nannocystaceae bacterium | reverse complement strand
CCGACCACCGCGCGTCTTCACGTCGATGACACCGCCGATCGCGTCGCCGTAGCGCGCGTCGAAGTTGCCGGGCAGGTAGTCGATCTGCGTGATGACGTCCGCGTTGAAGACGCTGGTGAGGCCGCCGAAGTGGAAGAGCTGCGGGATCTCGTGCTCGCCGAGGTAGACCGACGAGTCGGTCGGATCGGCGCCGCGGATGACGAGCAGGCCGATGCCGAACGGTGCGCGTGCGACCCCGGGGAAATTCTGGATCGACTTGAGCGCGTCGCCCTGCGTGCCGGGCAGGTTGCCGATCTCCTGTGGCGTGATCGTGCGACGCGTGACTTCTTCGCGCGCATTGCGATCGCTGCTGACGACGGTGCGATACGGATTGTCGGACGCGCGCACGAGGTACACCTCGATGTCGACGCGTTCCGATGTTCCGATCGCGACGATCGTCTCGTGGCGCTCGAAGCCGGGGGCGGTGACGACGACGCGCAGCTTGCCGGGCTTCGCGTCGGGCACGGCGAACGTGCCGTCGTCGGCGGAGCGCACCTGGGACTGCCATGCGGGCGTGTCGATCGCCGCATAGTCGCGCTTGCGCACGCGCCCGAGCTCCGCGTCTGCGGGCGCGGGCACGACGATGATCGTCGCGGCGGGCAACGCCACACGCGTGCCGGCTTCGCGGATCATGCCGCGCAACGGCGCGTCGCCGACCGGTGCGGGCTGGCGCGGTGGCGGCAGCTCGAGCAGCTCGGGCTTGCGCGGCGGATCGATCTTCGGCGGCGGCTTCGGAGCCGCGAACGGGATCGTCTGCCGCAGCACCACCTCGACCGCTTCGCCTTGGTAGCGCGCGGGGTCGTAGCGCAGCTTCGCCACCGCTGCGATCGCGAGCGCGTCGAGCCGCGGATCGAGCGAACGCTCGACCTCGAGCGAGTGCGGCACACCGTCGATGCCGACGACGTACTTCACCACGACGTCGCCGCTCGGCCGCTCGGCATCGTTCGCGAGCTCGGGCGGCAGGTCGAGCTCGACCGGCGCGTGCAAGACCGGCGCGACGAGGTCCGCGGGCGCGCGCTCGGCCGGCTCGGCGAGCACGATGGCGAGCGCGAGCGCGGCCCCGATCGCGGACATGAGCGAGCCGCAGGATAGGGCACGCGGTCGCGTCCGTGTGATACCGTCCTGCCCACGATGGGTCTCTGGTCACGCAAGCCGCTCGATCGCCTCGTGAAGGAAGCCGACGGCGAAGGAGAGAGCGAGCACACGCTGCGCCGTTCGCTCGGCGCCAGCCACCTCGTGTTGCTCGGCATCGGAGCGATCATCGGCGCGGGCATCTTCGTGCTCACCGGCACCGCCGCAGCGCAGCACGCCGGCCCCGCGATCATCATCTCGTTCGTGTTCGCGGGCCTCGGCTGCCTCTTCGCCGGGCTCTGCTATGCGGAGTTCGCCGCGATGATCCCCATCGCCGGCAGCGCGTACACCTACGGCTACGCGACGCTCGGCGAGCTGTTCGCGTGGATCATCGGCTGGGACCTCATCCTCGAGTATCTCGTGTCCGCGTCCGCGGTGGCGGTGGGTTGGTCGGGCTACGTCGTCGCGTTCCTGCATCGGCTCGGGGTCGACTTACCTTCGGCGTTCACGAGTGCGCCGTACGTCGTCGACAAGGCCGGTGATCTCGTCGCGACCGGCGCGATCGTCAACGTGCCCGCGGTGTTGCTCTGCGTGTTGCTCACGGGCTTGCTGATCGTCGGCATCCGCGAGTCGGCGGCGGTGAACAACGCGATCGTCGTCTTGAAGCTCATCGTCGTCGTGCTGGTGATCGTCTTCGGCGCGTCGTACGTCGACTCCGCGAACTGGTCGCCCTTCATCCCCGAGCCCACCGGCAAGCACGGCGAGTTCGGTTGGGGCGGCATCGCAGCGGGCGCAGGCGTCATCTTCTTCGCGTACATCGGCTTCGACGCGGTCTCCACTGCGGCGCAGGAGGCCAAGAATCCCCAGCGCGATCTGCCGATCGGCATCCTCGGCTCGCTCGCGGTGTGCACCGTGCTCTACATCCTGATGGCGCTGGTGATGACCGGCATCGCGCCGTACACGGAGCTCAACGTGCCGCATCCCGTGGATGTCGCGGTGAGCAAGGCCGGCCCCGCGCTGTCGTGGCTCGCGATGATCGTCGACATCGGCGCGATCGCGGGCCTCGCCTCCGTCGTGCTCGTGATGATCATGGCGCAGCCGCGCATCTTCTACACGATGGCGCGCGACGGCTTGCTGCCGAAGTCGCTCGCGAAGGTGCACCCGAAGTACAAGACGCCGTACGTCGCGACGCTGCTCACCGGCAGCGTGGCCGCGGTGCTCGGTGGCTTGTTCCCGATCGACATCCTCGGTCACCTGGTGTCGATCGGTACGCTCTTCGCGTTCATGATCGTGTGCGCGGGCGTGTGGCTGTTGCGTCGCCAGGACCCCGACGCGCCGCGAGCCTTCCGCACGCCGTGGGTGCCGGTCGTGCCGATCCTCGGCATCTTGATGTGCGGCTACCTGATGTGGGGCCTCGGCGCCGAGACGTGGCTGCGCCTCATCATCTGGATGGGCCTCGGGCTCGCGATCTACTTCCTGTACGGCAGGCGGAATTCGCGGCTCGCCGACGAGCAGTAGTCGTTGCAGGCCGGACCCTGCCAACGTCTGGGGGCGAGCAGCCGCGACCACGCGTCGGCGCGGGCGCGATCGCAGTGCACGCGCGCTGGCCCGCGCCTTGCTCTTCCGCGGGCATGCAGCTGCGCGCCTTGTTCGTGACCACCGCGATCGCTGCGGCGTGTGCCGCCGCCGACGACGAGCAGACTTCGCTCGCCGCGACCTCGTCCGAAGGCGGCGCCACGACGAGCACGTCGAGCCCCGCGAGCGATGACGACGGCACGAGCGTCGCGAGTGATCACGGCAGCACCGCGAGCTCCGAAGGCGCCGACGCGACGTCGGTTGCGAGCGACGACGACGCGAGCTCGAGCGACGGCGGCGTCGAGACCGGTGAGCCGTTCGACGACTCGCCGCTGTCGCTCGCGGCGGCCGCGTTGGCACCCGATGCGTTCGGCACGTTCACGATGGGCGGCACGCCGCAGATCAGCATGCAACCGGGCGCGAGCATCATGGAGTACGTCTCGCGTGCGCTGTGGGATCCGCAGCACGCGAGGATCCGTTTCGTCGGTGTCTCGCACGTCGGCGGGTGGGCGCAGTACGCCGAGTACGAGCTGCCGAGCGATGCGTGGGCGCAGGAGCTCGTGCCCGATGGTCGCGACGATCCACGGCACGGCTACTCCGGCACCGCGTGCGATGCTGCGAGCGGCACGACCTTCTATCACGAGGGCAACGGCGGCGACCGCTTGTGGACGCGCTCGGCGAGCGGCGAGTGGATCGAGCGCACGAATCCGCAGCCGGGTTGGGCGAACGTCGAGTGGCATCCCGATCTCGGCGTGCTCGTGATCGGACAGGTCTGGGGCATTCGCACGTTCGATCCCGCGAGCGAAACGTTCGACGTGTTGCACGACAATCCCGCGGGCACCGAGATGGCCGACTCCGCGGGCGCGTCGGCATGGAGCGGCAAGGATCGCAGCGTGTACGTCGGCAACTACGGTGACGACGGTGCGATCTGGCGCATCGACGCGGATGCGATCGCGACGCGGATCGCGAACCCGCCGGTGCCGGTCGCGGTGCACGACGCGTGGAACAACGCGGCGATGCTGATCGGCGCCGCGAGCCCGGCGCATCGTTTGTTGGCGATCCGCCAGAACGCCGAGCTCTACGAGTACGACGAGGTCGCCGATGCATGGTCCGGCGCCCTCGACGGCTTCACGGGCCAGCCGGAATTCGTCGAGTTCATCGGCGGCGCGACCAACAAGCAGTGGATCGCGGTCTCGCTGCCGGAGCTCGGCGTGATCGCGTTCATGCGACAAGTGGGCGACGAGATGGACGCGACGATGATGCTGTGGAAGCACTGACGCGTGGTACGATCGCGGTGTGATGGACCGCCGTGCATTCTTCATCGCCTTCGCGTTGTGCGCCTGCAGCGGTGACGACGATGGTGCGCAGGTCACCGCGTCGTCGTCGACGGCCTCGACGAGCAGCGCGGGCAGCTCGTCGGAGGGCGAAACGACGACGGAGACCGGTGCGACCACGACCACCGCGACCACTGCGACGAGCAACGCGACGACCGTCGCCGACGAGAGCACGAGCAGCTCGAGCGACGGCGGTGCGACCTTCGATCTCGGCGTGCAGCCCGACGTCGGTAGGTCCGGGCCCGGCTGCACCGCGGTCGACTTCCTGTTCGTCGTCGACGATAGCTCGAGCATGTCGGAGCACCAAGCCAACCTGGTCGCGAACTTCCCGACGTTCATCGCCGGCATCGAGTCGACGTTGGGCGAGGTCGACAGCTTCCACGTCGGCGTGATCGCGACCGATGCGTTCTCCGGCAACCCCGGCGCGTGCATCTTGCTCGGTGCGCTCATCACCGAGACGACGGGGGCAGGGGCCGACTCGAGCAACGCGGTGTGCGGCCCGTATGCCGAAGGGCTCGGCTACATGACCGAGGCCGACGATCTCGACAGCACGTTCGCTTGCGCGGCGCAGGTAGGCACGATGGGCAACGGCTTCGAGCGCCCGATGGAAGCGATGGTCACTGCGCTCGGTCCGTCGCTCGCGGGCGTAGGTCAGTGCAACGAGGGCTTCCTGCGCGACGACGCGTTGCTGGTGATCGTCGTCATCACCGACGAGTGGGACGGCCCCGGCGATCCCGAGGATCTCGGCGGCTCGGAGGATCCACCGACGTCGCTCGGCGATCCGCAGTCGTGGCACGACGACGTCGTCGCCGCGAAGGGCGGCATGGAAGAGAACGTCGCCGCACTCGCGATCACGAACTACGCGGGCGGCCCATGCGTGCCGGCCGACGACGGCCACGACGGCCAGAACATCGTCGAGTGGGTGAACCTCTTCGGCAACCACGGCTTCACGGGCGGCATCTGCCTCGACGACTACGGCGACTTCGTCGAAGACGCGGTCGACGTGGTCGCACAAGCCTGCGCCGACTTCACCCCGGAGGGCTGAGGCTCGGGGCGGCAATCCGCAGTGATCAGTCGGGCGCCGCCTCGGTCTTCAGGGTCACCACCATGAACGCCCGCTCGATCCGCTCCGTGGCCCAAGTCCTCACGCTCGCCTCCGGCTTGCTCGCGATCCCCACGCCTGCACAGGCTGGATTCGCCGGCATCAAGGAGCTCATCTCCGTCACGCAGATGCAGGCCGCGAACGCGAACTCGGAGGTCATGGAAGGCGCGACCAAGCAGCGGCAGCTGCTCGAGGAGAAGAAGCGCCTCCGCGGTGCCCAGGCGCAGCTCGAGGGGGCGTCGCTGCAGCCCGCCGAAGACCCGCAGGTCTCGCACGCCGGCTTGGTCGTGAAGGACGTCGAGGCGATCGCTGCGTTCGAGTCGACCGCGAGCGCCGATGGACTCGACGATGCCGAGCGCAAGCGTCTCGCCGAGCTCGTGTCCGTCGCTCGACAGCGGGCCGACGACGCGGCTGCGGATGCAGCGTCGGCGATCGCCGACGCGAAGAAACAGCTCGCGGTTGCGAGCGACTCGGGCGACAAGGCCCAGCTCAAGTCCCGCGTCAGGTCCTTGCGCGCGACCTGGAAGGCCCATCGCAAGACCGGCGCGTCGTTGCGCACGATCACGAAGAAGCTCGCCTAATCGCGTAGCTCGAACTCGTACTCGTAGCGCAGCTCGTAGTCGGCGGTCTTGCCGTCGGTGCCGATCGCCGGAGCGAACTTCGCCTTCTTCAGGGCTTTCTTCGCGATCTCGTCGCAGCCGTGGCCCATCTTCTGGGTCACGCGAGCGC
>DASZPU010000507.1:0-5617 GCA_035550195.1 Nannocystaceae bacterium | reverse complement strand
CGAAGACGACGGCGCAGCGCTGCGCACGATCCGGCACGAGCCCGATGCGCCGCTCACGATGCGCTATCGCGTCGTGTCGGCCTACGATCACGAGCCCACCGCGAACGACGGCCAACCGTTCGCGCCGATCGTGCGTCCGCGCTGGTTCTACGCGTTCGGCGAGGCGTTGTTCGCCGAGCCCAGCGCCTCGTCGGCCTTGCCCGCGTCGTTCACGTGGTCGGGCGCGCCGGCCGAGTACGCGTTCGTCTCCGATCTGCAGCAGCTCGACGCGAACGCGACCGTGCAGGACGTGCTCGACAGCATCGTGGTCGGCGGCCCCGACACCAAGGTCTACACCGAGAAGGTCGGCGACGCGGAGATCCGCATCGGCATCCATGGTAAGTTCGCGTTCGAGCACGCTGCGTTCGCGACGATGTCACGCTCGATCATCGCGGTCGAGCGCGACTTCTGGGGCGAGCACGGCGAGCCGTTCACGATCGCGATGGCGCCGCTCCTGGGCGTGAAAGGCTCGCGCTCGCTCGGTGGCACCGGCCGCACCGACGGCTTCACGATCCTGATGTCCGACGACGCGTCGATCGAGCCGGTGCGCCACCTCATCGCGCACGAGTACTTCCACACCTGGAATGCGGATCGGCTCGGCGGTCAGCAAGACGGCACGGCCGAGATGCTGGGCAAGTGGTTCAGCGAAGGCTTCACCGAGTTCTACACGTGGCGCTTGCTCCTGCGCGCGGGCATCTACACGCTCGACGACTACGTCGCGGATTGGAATCACGCGCTGCGCGAGTACGCGATGTCGCCGGCGAAGAACCAGCCCAACTCGAAGATCGCCGAGGCCTATTGGACCGATCCCGCGGTGGGCAAGCTGCCCTACCGTCGCGGTCCGCTGCTCGCGGCGATCTGGGAGCAACGCCTGCGCCGAGCCACGGACGGCGCGAAGGGCCTCGACGACGTGCTGCACGCGATGCGCGAGAAGATCCGCAGCGCGGGCGACACGAAGCTCGCCCCCGATGCCGCCACGCTCTTCCTCTCGACCTACGTCGAGCAAGGTGGACCCGATCTCTCGGCCGACGTCGCGAAGTACATCGACAGCGGCGAGACGATCGTGCTGCCCGCGCACGTGTTCGGCCACTGTCTGCGCGTCGCGAACGAACGCAACGGTGTCCAACAACTCCGCGTCGTGAAAGCCAAGACCGACGCCGACAAGCTCGCGTGTGCGCGCGCGCTCGTCGGCGGGTGATCACGGCACTGGCAGTCGCTCGGGATGATCGGCGAGCCGCGTGCGGCAGATCCGATCCCACAGATACAGCGCCTCGCCGAAGTTCACCTTCACGTGCGAGTGGTGCACGTTGTGAAACGCCGAGGTGTTGAGGAACACCCGCGGCAGCGTGCCCTCGGCGATGCGCCAGGTCACGCCGCAGTGCAGATAGAAGTTGAGCGCGATGAAGCCGAGCACGAGCCCGAAGTAGAGCGGAGCCCAGTGCGTCGCCGCGGGAATGCACAGGATCAGGATCGGCCAGAACGTCATCACCGCTTCCACCGGCGCGACCGCGAAGCCGGCGAAGGGCGTGGGATCGCGGAAGGCATGGTGCGCGCGATGGAACGGGAACAACCAGCGCGTGTGCAGCAAGCGGTGCTTCAGGTACAGCCACGCATCGATCACGAGCAGGCCGAAGAACGTCTGCAGCGCGATGACCCACCAGATGTGGCCGTCGAGCGACCACACCATCCCGGTCTCGTGGCCGAGTCGCCACTGCGCGAGCGGCCACGCGGCGAGGCAGGCCGCGATGTACATCGCGCGTGTGGTCTCGAACGCTTCGGCGGCGATGCGAGCCGGCCGCACGCGTGGGCCTTGGATGCGCGTGCCGATCTTCGCCGCGATCAGCATCACGATGCCCGCGCCGCCGAGCACCACGCTCGCGAGCACGGCGAACGCGAGCCCGAGACACGCGAACCACGTCGCTGGGCTCTCGGGGTGCAAGAGGCCGATCGCGGTGAGCCCGATCGGCACCACCGCATCGACGACGCGCGCCCAGTCGCGACCCGGCACGCGATCACGTTAGCGCAGATCAGAGCGAAGCGACCGGCGTGATGATGATCTGTCCGTCGCCGGGCTGTACTGCGGCAGTGGTCTCGGGATCGACCGCAGCGCCGTAGTACGAGGAGCCACCGCCGGCACCCGTCGCGAAGCCACCTCCGCCGCCGTAGTAGCCACCGCCACCACCAGCGATGTGATAGACGTCCGACGTTGCGGAGCCGCCGTTGCCGAGCGTGCCCGCCGTGCCGCCGTCGCCCGGCGCACCGCCTGCGACCTGCGTGCCGCCGCCGGGTGCGGGGAAGCCCTGACTGCTGATGCCGGCATCGCCGTCGAGCCCACCACCGGCGCCGCCGCTGCCGTGATCAGGGCAACCGCAATTGCCACCGCCACCACCACCACCGACGACGAGCCGACCTTCGAGCGGATCGCCGACGCGCACGTCGGACGCACCGCCACCGCTGCCGCCATACTGGCCCGCGCCGCCGCCACCGTTCCAACCACCCGCGCCGCCGACCACTCCGACGCCGCCGACGTTGATCGACAACGTCATGCCTGCGAGCGACGACACCGTGCCGGCTGCATAGCCGCCGAGTCCCCCGTCGTCGTCGACGCCATCGCAGCACTCGGATCCACCACCTTGCGCGCCGAAGGCTTCGATGCGCAGCGTGTCGACCCACGCGGGCACGTCGAGCGTCTGCGTCGCGCCGGTATACGTGAACGTGAACGTCTCGAAGTGGCATTCGGCGTCGCAGAGATCGCCGGGATCGAGGTTGCCGTCGTCGCAATCCTCGGTCATGGGATCGCGAGCACCATCGCCGCACACGTTGGGCTCGCTGCCGCTCGACGACGAGCTCTCGTCGACGACCGTGGTGGAGCTGCTCGACGCGGACGCTTCCGACTCCGATTCCGACTCCGACACCGTCGTATCGTTCGAGGTCGACGTGACCTCTGCGCTCGTCACCGTCGTATCGGTGGTCGTCAGCGTCGTGTTGCCGTTCGTCGTCGAGCTCTCTTCACCAACGGTCGACGCCGTCGTCGTATCGCTGGTGAGATCTTCCTTCGCGGGGGTGTAGCAGGCGAGCACGCTCGCGAGCGGGAGCAAGAAAGCATGTTTCATACGTCGGTGGGTCGCTCGACGGCCAGCGTAACCGGCGACCGCGCGCGAAGGTGAGCGGTCGCGACGCGCTCGCACAAGATCGACACGCGCTCCTGTGGCTCGGAGCGCGCGCGGCCCCGACGCAGCACACCGTCGCGCGCTTGTGGTCCGTCGCTTGCTTTCAATGCGCGTTCATGCGCGCGCGGCACGGCCTCACCGAACCGATCTGGGGACCCGAAGGCGCCGCGGGTCGCGGTGATCCGCTCCCGGCGACGCGCGAGCCGATCGACGTCGCGATCGTCGGAGCCGGCATCGCAGGCATCACTGCGGCGTACCTGCTCGCAAAGGAAGGGCGGCGCGTCGCGGTCTTCGATCCCGGGCCGATCGGTGGCGCAGAGACCGGTCGCACGAGCGGCCACCTCGCGAGCGCAATCGACGAGCATCTCGTCGAGCTCGAGCGCATGCACGGGCTCGGAGGCGCGCGTATCGCCCACGCATCGCACGCGGCCGCCATCGATCTGATCGAGCAGCTCGTACACGCGCACGAGATCGAGTGCGGCTTCGCGCGACTGCCCGCGTATCTGATGGCGACCGACCCCGACGAGCGCGAGGCGTTGCAGCGCGAGGTCGAGGCCGCGCGTCGAGCCGGGCTCGATGCACATCTCGTGGAGGGCGTGCCCAATCTCGCGACCGCGCGCGGACCGAGCGTGTGCTACGAGGCGCAGGCGCGCTTCGAGCCGATGCGATATCTCGCCGGGCTCGCGAGCGCGGCGCGAGCGATCGGGGTGCGGATCTACGAGCACCGCATCGAGCGCGTGCAGGGGCGTCGCAAGGGCAAGCCCGCGCAGGTACAGCCCGCGGGTGGCCACGCGCCCTATCCCGCGGATGCGGTGATCGTCGCGACCAACACGCCGGGGCCGATCATGGATTGGCCAGGCATCTACTTCAAACAGGCCGCGTATCGCAGCTATGTGATCGGATTGAAGGTGCCGCGCGGTCTCATCGAAGACGCGCTGTACTGGGACACGCTCGATCCCTATCACTACGCGCGTCTGCGCGCCGACTCCGACGACGAAGACGACGTGCTGATCGTCGGCGGCGAGGACCATCGTGTGGGCCAGCTCGCGCACGCGATCGATCCGTTCCTGCGCATCGAACGATGGGCGCGCGAGACCTATCCCGGCGTCGGCGCGATGGTGTCGCGTTGGTCGGGGCAGATCCAGGAGCCGCTCGACGGGCTCGCGTTCATCGGTCGCGCGCCGACGAAGGGCGAGGACGTGTTCGTGATCACCGGCGACAGCGGCAATGGCCTCACGCACGCGACACTCGGCGCGCGCTTGGTCACCGACCTCGTCATGGGTCGCGACAATCCCTGGGCGGAGCTCTACGACCCGCGCCGTCGACGACTGCGCAGCATGGGTTGGTACGTGCGCGAGAACTTCAACACCGGCACGCATCTGCTCGGCGCGCTCACGCCCGGCGACGTCGACAGCCCCGCGAACATCGCACCGGGCTGTGGTGCGATCGTGCGCGAGGGATTGCACAAGCTCGCGGTCTATCGCGATCCCCAGGGCAAGCTGCACGCCTGCTCCGCCGTGTGCCCGCACTTGCGCGCGATCGTCGAGTGGAACGCGATCGAAGGCACCTGGGATTGCCCCGCGCACGGCAGTCGCTTCAGCGCGACCGGTGAGCTGCTCACCGGTCCTGCGACGTGCGATCTACCGGGTGCCGAGCGACGCATCCTACCGACGCACGAAGACGAGGCGCACGAGCACGACGACAGCGACGAACATCCGCCGCTGCACATCGCCGCGCGCAGCACGAGGTGATCAGGGCATCCAGGTCGCGCCGTCGGGCGCACCTGCGACGAGCCAGTCGATGAGGATCTGCCGCTCGTCGGACAGCATGTGCTCGCCGTCGCCGACGTTGCACCACTTGTGCGGCATCGTCGTGGGCGTCGGCGCATCGCGAATGCGCTCGAGCGACACGTCGATCGTCGACTTCTCCTGGCCGGGGAAGCCATACATGCCCTGCCACTGCTCCCACGTTTCCATCTTGAACGGCAGCAGGCCCGAGTAGTCCGGCACCGCTGGTTCCGTGAGCATGTCGGCGTAGTGACAGCCGCAGTTGTCGACGAGCAGCACTGCGATGTCGGGTGGGATCATCATCGGCTCGGTGCCCGCGACGATCGGATTCGGTGCACCGGGCTTGAGATCTTCGAGCCCGCAGAAATGGATCGGCGGCGGACCGGTGGTGGTGTCTTCGGCGTCGCTGGTCTCGACATCGCCGGTGCTCTCGCTGCCGGCCGTCGTCACGCCTCCGCTCGAGCCGGCTTCGTTGCTCGCCGTCGTGCCGACGGTCGTCGATGCGTTCGTCGAGCCGATCGACGTGCCCGCACCGCTGCTGCCACCGTCGTCGGTCGCCGACGTCGTGGTCTCGTTGGTGGTCGTGCAGCCGACTCCCCACAGGAGGATCCACGCGAGCCG
>DASZPU010000506.1:0-2762 GCA_035550195.1 Nannocystaceae bacterium | reverse complement strand
GGTGCTCGCGACCGCGCTGTCGCCGTCGCAAGCGTTCGTCCACGACGCGCTCGCCACCCCGACGCGTGGTGCGTGGAGCGTGGACGCGACGCTCGCATACACGCTCGCGGCGACTGCCGATGGTGGCGTGATCGCGACGGTGTCGGGCGTCGGCAGCAGCGACGAGATCGTCGCGATCGCGGTGGCGCAGGACGGTCGCGAGCGTTGGCGCCGCGCGCTGTGTCGCACCGACTACTCCGCGCCCATCGTGGTCGATGAAGCGGGCAACGCGACGATCGTCGCGTGCGCGCCTGCGCGTATCTTCCAGCTCGCGAAGGACGGCACGGTCACGCGCGATCGTCCGCTGGCCCTGCCGGGCAAGGGCCACGTGCGCGTGGATGCCGTCGCGACGCAGGGCGACCGCATGGTGTTCGCCGGTCAGCTCCACGACGAGCTCGACTTCGCCGGGCGCACGTTCGCGGCGTGGGACGTCGTCGAAGGCGGCCGCAAGTCGGGCGCCGGCGATGTCGTCGTGCTCGTGCTCGCGGGCGACGAGATCGTCGCGATCGCCCACGGCCACGGCCGCGAGGCCGACGAGGTCACCGGCATCGCCGCGACGCACGACGGCGCGGTGTGGGTGGTCGGCAACGCGCGCCACGAGCTGGACTTCGGCGACGGCAAGGCGATCGCTGCCGACGCGCACGAGCGCGGCCGCGGCTTCGTCGCGCGCATCGAGCTCGCGCGCTGAATCAGCCGCTCGTGACGAACGCCACGAGCCCGCCGATCGCGAAGCCGAGCGCGAACACGACGCCGCGCAGACCGGCGCGCTTCGGCGTCGGCGCTTCGACGCGCGGGCCATCGCCGGCGAGCAGCTCGAGCTCGCGCAGGAGCTGCATCGCGGTCGGCCGTGCCAGCGGATCGTGGGCGACGCAGCGACTCACGAGATTGCGCCACGGCTCGGGCACGCGCGCGTAGAGCATCGGGCGTTCGTCGAGCAGACCGACCAGCTTCGCCTGCATGAGCTCGGCCTCGCTCTCGCCGGTGAACGGACGGACGCCAGTCAGCAGCTCGTGCAGCACCACGCCGAGCGCATACACGTCGAACGCCGGCTTCGGCATCGCGCCGATCGCCTGCTCGGGTGCCATGTACTCGAACGTGCCCATGACCGTGCCGGTCGCGGTGAGGCGCTCGCGCTCGTTCGCGGTCGCGATCACGCCCGCGAGCCCGAAGTCGACGACCTTCGGGATCGGCCCGTGCTCGCCTTCGACGAGCACGACATTCGCGGGCTTGATGTCGCGGTGCACGATGCCGACGCCGTGCGCCGCCGCGATCGCGGCCACGATCGGCGTCATGATGCCCGCCGCGGCTACGAGCGTGAGCCGGCCGTTCCTGCGCAGGTGCTCCCGCAGGGTCCAGCCCACGAGGTGCTCCATCGCGATGAAGGGCTGCCCGCTCTCGGTGCGTCCGGCATCGACGATCTCGATGATGTTGGGGTGGCGGATCGAGCCGGCGAACCGCGCTTCACGGGCGGTGCGTTCGACGAGTCCCGCGTCCTCGCCGAGCCACGGGTGCAACAGCTTGAGCGCGACGACACGTTGCGTCGCACGCTGCTGCGCGCGATAGACCACGCCGACCGCACCGGTCGCGATGACGTCGAGCAGCTCGTAGCGCTCGTCGACGACGTCGCCGATCGCGAACGACTCGAGCTCGACGGTCGGGGTCAGCGCGCGGCCGGCCAACGATGAGGACACCATCGTCGAGCGGCATCGCACCAACTCGCGCGGATCTTGAGCTACTCGAACGCGAAGCGCAGGATCGTGGGAGTCGCGAGCTCGACCCCGTCCCGAGGACGGCCGTCCTGCGCGAAGACGCGATCCCAGCGATCGGTCTGCATCACCCACACGGCGTCGCCGACCACGGTCGCGAGCGTCGGCTCGCCCGCCGGCGGCGCGATCGACTGCAGCACTTCGACGCGCGTGACCGCGTCGAGCGCAGGCGCGAGCTCGACGCGAAGGATGCGATGGGGCATCGCGCCGTTCTGCACCGCCGCGAGCACGTGGCCTTCGTGTGCGAGCCCGTCGATGCCGCGCAGATCCTCGCCTGCGGGCGGCGGGATGACGGCGGCCGCCGTTGCGACGCCGGCCTCGTCGAGCTGCACGCGCACGAGCCCCGCGGAGTAGTCGGCGACGACGAGCGTGCGCGCATCGATCGCGACCACACCCTGCGGTGACTTGAAGGTGCCGGATTCGACAACGACCGCGAGCGTGTCGGTGTCCGCGCTCGTCGAGAGCACGCCACCGCCGAGCGTGTCGGTGACGATCACGCGGCCATCGGCGAGCAGGGTGAGATCGCCGAAGAGATGCTGCGCGCCGTCGCCTTCGGGCGTGAGGCGCTCGTGCACCTGCGCGCCGTCCTTCAGGGCGAATGCGAAGACGCCCGCACGACCGACGTCCTCGGGCAGCGTGCGGCCCTGCGGCACCGCAGCGCACGCGGCCCACACGAGCTCGCGATCGCGATCGACCGCGAGCCCGAACACCGACCAACCACGACTCGGTGCAGCGAAGCGCTGCACGCTCTTGCCGTCGCGCGTGCTCGCGACGATCGCTTGCCCGACGATGCCGCCGATCAGGATGCGCTCGCCGATCGGATCCCAGGCGAGCCCTTCGGCGAACAGATCGGGCGCAGCGATCGCGAGCGGACCCGTCGTGACCTCGGGGACCGCGGCTTGCGTGGGCGCGGTGCTCGGCGCCTCGCGCTCGCAGGCCGCGAGCACGAGCACGAGG
>DASZPU010000505.1:0-1811 GCA_035550195.1 Nannocystaceae bacterium | reverse complement strand
CTGCAGCCGCGCGGCGAGCGGATCGAGCACCGATTCGAGCAGACGCAGCGCCGGTGCCGGCATGCCGACACCATGGCTGAACATGCGAACAGTGTCAAGCGTTCGCGCGGGCTTTCGCCTGCGCCGCGGCGGCCATGCGCTCCGCGAGCACCGCCACGACGACCGCGTGCACGCCGGCGCGATCGAGCCCACGCATGTGGCCGAGCAGCGCGTTCGTGTCGTCTTGCAACCCGTGCCCGGCGAGCGCTGCCGGCGTCAGCGGACACGTGATCGTCTCGCGGTGGATGCCCTTCAACAGGATCTCCAGCCGCTCGGTGGAAACACTGACCAAACCCATGTCGATGGACGGCACGCCGCAGGTTTAGTGCGACGCGGCGTGTGATGCAAATGGCAAGCGTGGTGTGCCGAGCTGGAGCGGACGCGTGCGCGCGCTACGATAGCTCCGCGTGTCCGATCTGCGCGACGAAGCACCCGCGGTCACGCTCGCCTCCGACGACGGCCATCGCGGGGACGAGCGCGGACGCACCTTCGCGCGCGGCGAGACCATCGGTCGCTACGTCGTCATCGATCGCATCGGCGAAGGCGGTATGGGCATCGTCTATGCCGCCTACGATCCCGAGCTCGATCGCAAGCTCGCGCTGAAGCTGCTGCACCACGACACGGGCGATCGCGCCGAAGCGCGTCGGCTCCGACTCGTGCGCGAGGCCCAGGCGATGGCGCGGCTCTCCCATCGCAACGTGATCGTCGTGCACGACGTCGGCACCTTCGACGATCAGGTGTTCGTCGCGATGGAGTTCATCGACGGACGCAGCCTCGCGGCCTGGCTCGCGAGCACGCCGAAGCCGAGCTGGTCCGAGGTGCTCGGCGTGCTCGTCGAAGCCGGGCAGGGGCTCGCGGCCGCCCACGATGCCGGGCTCGTGCACCGCGACTTCAAGCCCGACAACGTGATGATCGCGAACGAGTCCGCGGGCCTCGGCCGCGTGGTGGTGACCGACTTCGGGCTCGCGCGCGCGGCCGGCAACAACGAGGACTCGGGTGCGTTGCCGATGAAGCCCGACGAGCACGATGCGTCGGTGAGCAGGCTCGCGGGCAAGGGCACGCTCGCGGCGACCGTCACGGCCGTCGGTGCGATCATGGGCACGCCCGCATACATGGCGCCCGAGCAACACCTCGGTCGGCCCGCGGACGCGCGCAGCGATCAGTTCGCGTTCGCGGTGGTGCTGTACGAAGGTATCTACGGCCAGCGCCCGTTCCCCGGCGACGACGTCGCATCGCTCGCGTACCACGTCACCGCCGGCAATCTGCGCGAGCCGCCGGCGCAGAGCAACGTACCGGGTTGGCTCGCGCGCGTGCTCGTGCGTGCGCTCGCGATCGATCCGCGCACGCGCTATCCCGACATGCACGCGCTGCTCGACGAGCTCGTGCGCGATCGCAGCTGGCGTCCGCGTTGGTGGGCGATCGCAGCGGGCGTCGGTGCAGCCGCGCTCACCGGTGTGTACGCCGGCTTCGCGCTCGATCGCGAGCCGGCGCCGTGCAGCGCCGGCGCCGATCGCATCGCGGCGGTGTGGAACTCCGCGCGCGCCGAAGCGATCCACGCCCGCTTCGCGCAGACCGGGCTCTCGTACGTCGAGGAACAGTGGCCGGTCTTGCGCGCCGAGCTGCAGAGCTACGCGAAGCAGTGGTCGGGCGCATACGTCGACGCGTGCGAAGCGACGCACGTGCGCGGCGAGCAGTCCGACGCGCTGCTCGACGCACGCATGCTGTGTCTGTCGCGGCGCATCGACGAGCTCGGTGCGTTGCTCGAGCTGTTC
>DASZPU010000504.1:0-6075 GCA_035550195.1 Nannocystaceae bacterium | reverse complement strand
GCTCGGTCTCGCTGGCCCACTGCTTGGGCAGCATCACCATGGTGCTGCCCGAGTGCTCGCCGACGAAGGTGAGCTCGACCGCCAGCGCGGTGAGCTCGCCCTTGTCGATCACCGGCGACAGACGGTAGTCGACGCGACGCGGCAGTGGCTTCGTCGGTTGCTCGACCACCGGCGGATGCTCGATCGGCGGCGACGAAGCCTCGGTGGGGCGACACGCGGCGACGAACAACAGCAGAGCCGAAGGGCGGGTCATCTCGCGCGCGAGGATACCGTCTTCGCGCGACGCCGACGCAGCGTCAGCGCGAGCAGAGCCCATGCAAAGTACGGTGCGTCGTGGTCGAGCGTGCACGCGCAGCCGCGCGAGGTCGTGGGGTCGTCCGACGGCGATGCGCCGCTGCTGCCGTCACCGTTCGTGCCGTTCGTGCCGTTCGTGCCCGCACCGCCCGACGAGCTGTCGCCCGTGCCTCCGCCGGACGATTCGTTGGCCGCGCTCGTGTCCGTCGCGCCCGCGATGTTCACCCGGACGATCTGCGACTGCGCCGAGTTGCCATCGAAGTCGACCGCATGGGCGCGCAGCTCGTACGTGCCCGCGACATCGAGCTCGAGGCTGTACGCGTAGGTCTCGGCGCGCATCGGCGTGACGGCGACGCCGTCGACCTCGAGCCACACCGCCGAGATGCCGGCCGCGTAGTCGCGACCAGGCCCGAGCGGATCACTGGCTTCGATCGCGACGTCGACGGTCGCGGGCGCGTCGAGCTGGATGCCGTCGACCGGCGCGACGATCGTCACGATCGGCGGCGTGACGTCGGGATCGGGCAGGTTGAAGTCGGCGCGGGCCGAGCTCGACGACAGCAGCGCGACCCCTGCGACGATGCCAACGCGACGACCGACCATGTTCGCGATCGTATCACCGCGATGCGCCGTGCAGCAGGATGTCGAGCAGCGCGTCCGCGAGCACGGTGGGCTCGGGGACGAGGCCGTCGATCGCAGGCAGCTGCCCCGCGATCCGCCGCCGCATCAGCTGGGGAAAGATCGCCGTGGTCGCGAGCGCCGCCACGATCGCCGCGAGCGGGCGACGGGCGTCGAACGTGCCGTCTTGGATCCCTTGCTGCACCGTCGACAGGATCATCGGCACGTGTCCGGTGGTGAAGCGCTGGAACACCTTCGCGAGCCGCTCCGACGACACCAGCGCCTCGCGGATCACGATGCGGATCACGTCGAACTCGACCTCGGTCATCGAAGCCACACGGCGATAGAGCCGACGCAGCCGCGCTTCCACCTGCGTCTCCTCGCGCATCGCGACGCCGAGATCGTCGAGCAGCCCGGCGTAGACGTCCTCGATCACCGCGAGGAACAGATCGTCCTTGGTCGGGAAGTAGTAGTAGATCATCCCGACGTTGGTGCCGGCATCCTTCGCGATCGCGCGCAGCGATGCGCCGTCGACCCCTTCGTTCAGGAAGCGCGCGCGTGCGGCCTGCACGATGCGCGCGTCGATGTCTCCGCGAGTGCGCGCCATGGCTACGACACCAGCTTCTTCTTGAAGCGCGCCGACGCGAGCACCAAGAGCACGAGCAGGATCCCGCCGAGCCACACCAGCTCGCCCTCGACGTCGGGGATGCCTGCGCCTTGCAGCGTGATGCGTCGGACGATGCGCAGGAAGTGGGTCAGCGGCAGCGCCTGCGACAGGTACTGCGCCGGCCGAGGCATGCCCTCGAACGGGAACATGAAGCCCGACAAGAGGATGTTGGGCAGGAAGAAGAAGAACGACATCTGCATCGCCTGCTGCTGCGTCTTCGCAATGGTCGAGAAGACCAGCCCGATCGACAGGCTCGCCGCGATGAAGATCATCGCGCAGCCGTAGAGCAGCCACAGCGAGCCCGCGAGCGGCACCTTGAAGATCAGCTTGCCGGCCAGCAGCACGATGCTCATCTGTACGTAGCCGATGAGGATGTACGGCACGATCTTGCCGAGCACGATCTCGATGCGGCGTGCAGGCGAGACGATCAGCGCTTCGAGCGTGCCGCGCTCGCGCTCGCGTGCGACCGCCATCGCGGTGAGCATGACCATCGTCATCGTGAGGATCACGCCGACCAGACCGGGCACGACGTAGACCGCAGTGAGCTGCTCGGGGTTGTACCAGATCGTCGGCTCGACCGAGAGGCCGCCGCCCGTGGCCATGACGCCGCGCTCGCGCAGTCGCGCGACCTGTAGCTCGGCCGAGCGCTGTGCGACGAGCGTGGCCGCGGTGTTGGTCGCGCTGCCGACGGTCTGTGGATCCGAACCGTCGACGACGAGCTGCACGGTGGCCTTGCGGCCGAGCGTCTGCTGGGAGCCGAGCTCCGGCGGCACGACGAGCGCGACGCGTGCACGGCCGCTACGCAGCGCGCGAGCGATCTGATCGTAGCTCTCGACCTGCCCGACGATGTCGTAGTAGCCGGTCGCTTCCATGCGCCGCACCAGATCGCGCGACGCCGCCGAGTGATCCTGATCGAACACCACCGTGGGGATGTGCCGCACGTCGGTGTTGATCGCGTAGCCGAAGAGCAGGATCTGCACGAGCGGCAGCATGAACGTCATCGCGAGCGTCATGCGATCGCGGCGCAGCTGCAGCAGCTCCTTCTTCGCGAGTGCGACGAGGCGGCTCATTCGGATTCCTCCCGTACGATCGAGACGAATGCGTCTTCCACGTCGGCGCGACCGCGTGCGACTGCGACAATGCCGACGCCGGCCTGCTCGAGCACCTCGCGTACGATGGGCTCCGGTTCTGCGTTGCGCACCGCGACCCGCAAGAGCTTGCCGAAGTGCGCGCACTCCTCGACGCGCGGCTCGGCTTCGAGCGCACGCGTGGCCTCCACGGGCTTGTCGACCTCGACCTCGATGACCCGCAGATCGCGACGTGCGACCACCTCGGCCGGCGTGCCGATGTCGAGGACGGTGCCTTTGAAGATGAACGCGAGCCGGTGGCAGCGCTCGGCCTCGTCCATGTAGTGCGTGGTGACGACGATCGTCGTGCCCTCGGCCGCGATCGCGTGGATGCGCTCCCAGAACGCACGGCGACTCACCGGATCGACGCCCGCGGTGGGCTCGTCGAGGAAGAGCAGCAACGGCTCGTGGATCGTCGCGCACGCGAGCGCGAGCCGTTGCTTCCATCCGCCCGAGAGCGTGCCCGACACCTGCTTGCGGCGATCGGCGAGCCCGGTCTGCTCGATCACCTGATCGACGCGACTACGACGCACGCGCCGCGCCACACCGTAGATCGCCGCGTAGAACTCGAGGTTCTCGATCACCGACAGATCCTCGTAGAGGCTGAAGCGCTGCGTCATGTAGCCGATGCGCGCCTTGACCAGCTCGGGCTCCTTCGCGACGTCGTGGCCGACCACGGTCGCGGTGCCGCTGCTCGGATCGAGCAGGCCGCACAGCATGCGGATCGTGGTCGACTTACCCGCGCCGTTGGGGCCGAGCACGCCGAAGACCTCGCCCTTGTCGATCGTGAACGACACGTCGCGCACGGCGACGAGCGAACCGAAGTGACGCGAGAGGTGGTCGGCGACCACCACGGGTTCGATGCGCGCGTTCACGACGCCTCCGCGGCGAGCGTGACGAACGCGGGCAGGCCGGCGTGCAGATCGCCCGCGGGCGCATCCACGCGCACGCGCACGCGCATCACCAGGTTGGGGCGCTCGCGATCGCTGAAGAGGAACTTCGGCGTGAACTCGGTCTCGCGCGCGACATGCTCGATCTTCCCGGTGAACGCCTCGCTGTGTGCGTCGACCTTCACGAGCGCGGAATCGCCGACGTCGATGCCGTCGACTCGGCCCTGCGGCACGAACACGTCGACGTAGGGATGGTGCACGTCGCCGAGCGTGACGATGGTGGCGCCGCTCTGCGCGAACTCGTCGGGGTCGACGTGCACGTCGAGCACGACACCGGCGGTGTCGGTACGCAGCACGCGACGGGCGATGCGTTCGTCGGCGGCACGCACCGCGGTATCGGCTGCGTCGGCGCGCGCCTGTGCGGCTTCGATCTCCTGGGGACGCGCGCCATGCTTCGCGCGCGCGAGCCGTGCCTCGAGGTCGCGCCGGTTCGCGCTCGCGGTGGCCATGCCGCTCTGCGCCGCGTCCATGTCGGCGGCGCGGCTGTCTCCGCTCTTCGCGAGCTGTTGCTCGCGCGCGAGCGTCTGCTTCGCGAGCGACTCGGCCGACTTCGCGGCCGAGAGCGATGCTTGCAACGACTTCACGTCCTCGCTGCGCGTGCCCGCTTCGATGAGCGCGAGCTCGGCATGCACCGCGCGCGCTTCGGCGGCCCTGGCCTCGCGCTCGAGGCGATCGAGCGTGTCGTCGAGGCGCGCGAGCTCGGCACTCGCATCGACGAGGTCGCCTTCGTCGACGGCGATCGACTTCACGCGTCCGGGGATCTCGAACGCGAGCAGTCGCTCGTCGAACTCGACGATGCCCTGCCACGCCTCGGTCTCCGCCTGGCCGCGATCGCAGCCCGCCGCGAGCACGGCCAGCACCCCGAGCACCACCCCGCCGGCGCGGTAATTTTTTCTCATACGTCTGAGAATACCGAGCTAAAATGGCCCGGCAAGCGAAATCTGCCCGTAACACGACGTCGGAAGGCCCCGTCTACGGCGCTCGGGCCCGCCTCTACTCGCGCTCGTACGCGCCCAGGTCGACCGCCGCGCCCACGCTGCGGGGCATACGGTCGAAGTCGACGTCGATCGTGACCCCGTAGCGCCCTTCGTAGATCGCCGCGAAGTCGGTGGGTGCACCCGCATCGATCGCGGGGCTGCCCGGCTGCAGCTGCAGGTCGCCCGTCATCGGATCGACGAACAGCGGATCGCCCTGCGGGCACGTGCCGCACTGCGCCGTGACGTCGGACTCGACACCGCCCCAACCGATCTGCGCGCCCGTGTCGAACAGCGTGTGATCGACGCTCGAGGCCGCGGCGGCTTCCGGCGTCTCGATATTGATCGCCATGCCCGCGCTCGCGACGAAGAGGTTGTTCACGATCTCGACGCCACCGGTACCACGCGCGTAGGTGAACGCGACATCGGTGTCGACGATCGTGTTGAACGCGACGTGCTTCGTCGCGTCCTGATCGGTGAGCCCGATGCCCGCGCCGGCTTGCCACGGATCCGTGCTGGGCCCGCTGCCGTCGCCCTTGTGGATCGTGAAGATGATGTTGCCGAGGATGTAGACGTCTTGCCCGCTGCCTGCGACGTCGTCCTCGTCGCCGACGTTGGTGGACGAGCGCACGCCGCTCTCGCAGTCGTACATCACGTTGAAGATGAACCACACGCGCTCGGGCCCGTACTGGAAGCCCATGCACGCGCCCTCCGACGAGTCCGACGGACGATGGCCCCACGCGACGTTCTGCGAGAACACCACGTCGGTGGCCTGCTTCGTCCACAAGCCGGTCTGCTTGTTCTCGTGGGTGTGGTTGCGACCGACCCACACGTGATGCAGCGTCTCCGCGAGATAGGCCTTCTTCGCGTTGATCTGCAGGCCGTCGCCGCTGTTGCGCGCCATCTCGTTGTCGAGGATCCACACGTGCTCGACGTGATGACCGAGCGAGACGCCGTGGTGGTCCTCGTCGAAATCGGCGTTCACGTCACCGTTGTCGTGCACGAAGTTGTCCCAGAACACGATGTGCTGCGCGACCGCGGGATCGTCCTCGGGCTCCCACCGGCCGGTGTAGAGCCCGGATCCACCGCCTTCACCGTCGTGGATCTCGCTGTGCCGCACCGCGATGTGATCGCTCGGCGTCGCGATGCCGACGCCCGCAGTCGCGCCGACGATGTCGAGGTACTCGACGACGAGGTAGCTGCCCGACAGACCGACGCCGCCCTGGATCGCCGGCGGCGTCGTGGGATCGGCCGCGGTCACGAACACCGGCGCATCGATCGTGCCGCCCGCCGCGAGCGCGAAGCCGTCGTACGGACCGCCCGCGATCCACACCGTCGCGCCGGCCGCGAGCGCGCTGGGGATCGTGCGCCGCGGCGCATCGGGTGTCCCGCTCGCAGCCTCGTCGTCGGTCGCGTTCGCATGCGTGTTGTCGACGTAGTACGCACCG
>DASZPU010000503.1:0-4374 GCA_035550195.1 Nannocystaceae bacterium | reverse complement strand
GATCGTGCAGGCGAAGGCGCGGGCGAGCAGCACCAAGATGTGCTGCGTGCGCTTCGGCAACGTGCTCGGCTCGCGCGGCTCGGTGCTGCACACCTTCCGCCGCCAGATCGAGAACGGCGGCCCGGTCACGGTGACGCACCCCGACATGACGCGCTTCTTCATGACGATCCCCGAGGCGGTGCGGCTGGTGCTGCAGGCCGGCGCCGCCGGCAAGGGCGGCGAGGTGTTCCTGCTCGACATGGGCGAGCCCGTGCGCATCGCCGACATGGCCGCGCAGATGATCCGGCTCGCGGGTCACGAGGGCGAGGTCGCGATCGAGTACGTCGGGCTGCGCCCGGGCGAGAAACTCTACGAGGAGCTCGTGCACGACGGCGAGACCACGCGTCCCTCCGGGATCGACGGCATCAACATCGTCACGCCGCAGACGCTCGACGCGCCCACGATCCTTCCGTGGGTCGCACGGCTCGAGTCCGCCTGCGATCGCCGCGATGCGGCCGCAGTGCGACAGCTGCTCGCGCTCGGCACCGGCTACAAGCCCGGGCTCGGTCCGCAGGTCGTCGACGACGATGCGCTCGATGATCTGGACTTCGTCATCGAGACCGACGAAGGCGTCGCGAACGTCGGGTGAGCGCCATGCGTATCCTCTATCTACACCAGTACTTCGTGTCGCCCGACGCCGCGGGTGGCACACGCTCGTACGAGCTCGCGCGACGCATGGTCGCGCGCGGCCACGAAGTCACGCTCGTGACCTCGAACGCGATGATGCCGAAGCAGTGGCGCGACCTCGATCGCGTCACCGAGACGGAAATGGATGGCATCCGGCTGGTCGTGCTGCCGGTGAAGTACGCCAACCAGATGAGCTACAAGGCGCGCATGGTCGCGTTCGCACGGTTCGCCGCGATGGCGACGCGCGAAGCGGTGCAGCGCAAGGCCGACGTCGTCTTCGCCACCAGCACGCCGCTCACGATCGCGGTGCCCGGGCTGGCCGCGAGCCTCGGGCAGAAGATCCCCATGGTGTTCGAGGTCCGCGACCTCTGGCCCGAGCTGCCGATCGCGATGGGTGCGCTGAAGAATCCGCTGATGCGCGTCGCTGCGCGCGGGCTCGAGTGGCTCGCGTACCACGGCTCGGCGCGCGTCGTCGCGCTGTCGCCCGGCATGGCCGACGGTGTCGCCGCGCGTGGAATTCCCCGCGAGCACATCCACGTGATCCCCAACGCGTGCGACGTCGCAGCCTTCGCGAACGCGGATGCGCAGGCCGAGGGAGTGCGCGCGCGTCTCGGGTTGCCGCAGGGACCGCTGGTGCTCTACGCCGGCACGTTCGGAGCGATCAACGACGTGCCGTGGCTGGTCGATGTCGCCGCCGCCGCGAAGGCGTCGGGCTCGCCGCTGTCGTTCGCGTTCGTCGGCGATGGTGCAGGGAAGGCCGAGCTGCTCGCGCGTGCGCAGAGCCGCGGCGTGCTCGGCGATCGCGTGCACGTGTTGCCGCCGGTGCCCAAGCGCGAGATGCCGGGCTTGCTCGGTTGCGCCACGATCGCGACGTCGTTGTTCATGCCGCTGCCAGAGATGCAGGCGAACAGCGCGAACAAGTTCTTCGACGCGCTCGCGGCCGGCAAGCCGCTCGCGATCAACTACGGCGGTTGGCACGCCGAGCTGCTCGGCACGAGCGGCGCAGGCATTGCGATGCCGCACCGAGATCCGGCGCACAGTGCCGCGATGCTGCACGCGTTCGCCCACGACGAGCTCGCGCTCGCGCGTGCCCGCACAGCCGCACACGCGCTGGCCACGACGCGCTTCGATCGCGATCGACTCGCTTCCGCGCTCGAGCAAGTGTTGCTCGATGCCACGTCCTTCGGTCACACGCATGCGAACCAAGATGGTTCCTCGCGTGCGCGCACACGATCCGTCGCCTAAGCTGCACGCATGGAGATGTGCGATCGAAGATCGGTGGTAGCTGCGCTGGCGTTGGTGCTCGCGTGTCACGACGAGTCACCGCCCGGCGCCGCGGAGTCGACCGGTGAGTCCGGCATCGTCGTCGACGAGACCAGCAGCGAGTCCGGTCCGAAGCTCGACATGGGCGTCGTGTCGCTCGACACCAGCATCACCAATCCCGACTCGCAAACCGACGGCTGCACCGACATCACCGTCACCGTCACACCGGTGGTGCCGACCATCTATCTACAGGTCGATCGCTCGGGGAGCATGACCGCCGACTTCGGCGGACAGTCGCGGTGGAGCGCGCTGTACGAGACGTTGATGGGGCCGGGCGGTACGGTCGACGCGCTGCAGAGCGACGTGCGCTTCGGGCTCGCGATGTACTCCAGCGTCGACGGCGACGCGGGTGGTCAGTGCCCGATGCTCACCGAGGTGCCGCCGGCGCTCGACAACTACGACGCGATCGACGCCGTGTACGGCCCCGCCGAACCGATCGACGAGACGCCCACCGGCGAGTCGCTCGCGCTCGTCGCTGCGGAGCTCGCCGCGTTCACGGAGCCCGGACCGAAGGCGATCGTGCTCGCGACCGACGGCGAGCCCGACACGTGCGCCGAGCCCAACCCGCAGAACGGCCAGCCCCAGACGATCGCGGCGGTGCAGGCGGCGTACGCCGACGACATCGACACCTACGTGATCAGCGTCGGCACCGAAGGCGGCGCATCGCACCTGCAGCAGGTCGCGAACGCCGGCGTCGGCAAGGCGATCGACGACCCTTCACCTGCGCAGTACTACGTCGCGCTCGAGGCCGCGGACCTGGTCGATGCCTTCCACGGCATCATCGCTTCGTTCGTGAGCTGCGCGATCCCGATCGACGGCGTGGTCGCGCTCGACCAACAGTGCGAAGGCACCTTGTCGCTCGACGGATCCGCGCTTCCGTGTCCGGCGCAGTGGCACATGATCGATGCGTCGACGGTCGAGCTGCTCGGCTACGCATGCGACGTCTGGAAGGACGGCATCTCCCACGAGATCGATGCGTCGTGGCCGTGCGGTGTCGTCGAGATTCCGTGACGCGCGCGTCGGTCGTGTACGGCGCACCGCGCGAAATACCGCGCGACTTTCGAGCGGATCCCCGGATGCGATCCAGCGGTTCGTTGTCTAAGCTCCTCGCATGGGACTCCGGGGGGCAGGGCGTTCGATCATTCTCTTCGCGCCGTTGGCGTGTGGGCGCGAGTCGCCTCCACAGGACGGCGGCGAGACCGGCACCGGCACCAGCGGCATCGAGCTGACGACGGCGGAGAGCGGTCCGAAGCTCGACATGGCGGTGAGCACGACGGTCGCGTCGATGACCAACGCCGAAGGCGGCACCGACGACTGCACCGAGATCAGCGTGATGGTGAACCCGGTGATCCCGACGATCGTGTTGCAGGTGGATCAGTCGGGCAGCATGACCGACGACTTCTCCGGACAAGAGCGTTGGACCGCGCTCTACGAGACGTTGATGGGGCCGGGCGGCACCGTCGAGGTGTTGCAGGGCCAGGTGCGCTTCGGGCTCGCGATGTACTCGAGCATGGACGGCTTCGAAGGCGGCGATTGTCCGATGCTCACCGAGGTCGGGCCTGCGCTCGACAACTTCGATGCGATCGATGCGGTCTACGCTCCGGCGTTGCCGATCGACGAGACGCCCACCGGTGAGTCGCTCGCGGCGATCGCCGGCGAGCTCGCGTTGTTCGCCGAGCCCGGACCGAAGGCGATCGTGCTCGCGACCGATGGCGAGCCCGACACGTGCGCGGAGCCCAATCCGCAGAACGGACAGGCGGAGGTCATCGACGCGGTGCAGGCCGCGTTCGCGGACGAGATCAGCACGTTCGTGATCAGCGTCGGTACCGAGGTCGGTGCGGATCACCTGCAAGAGGTCGCGAACGCGGGCGTGGGCAAGGACGTCGACGATCCGATGCCGGCGCCGTACTACATCGCGCTCGATGCCGCGGATCTCGTCGATGCGTTCCACGAGATCATCGGCTCGTTCGTGAGCTGCGAGATTCCGATCGACGGCATCGTCGATCTCGATCAGAAGTGCGAAGGCACGCTCTTGCTCGACGGCGTCGAGATCGCGTGCCCGGTCGACTGGGACATGATCGACGAGAGCACACTCGAGCTGCTCGGCGACGCGTGTGCGACCTGGAAGGACGGCATGACGCACGAGATCGACGCGACGTGGCCGTGCGGGGCCGTGCAGATTCCTTGAAACAGGGGCTGCGCCCCTACGCTCCCGACTTGGTCGAGCCGGGGCGGCTCGACCAAGTCGCTCGCTTGTATCCGCTAGTCTAAGTCCGGGTCCGGCAGCGCGAGTTCTCGCTGGGTCACTCAGACCGTGGGGTAGCCAGCGCGCCGGACCAACTCTGAAGCCCTGAGGAGCCCGAACGGTAGCCAGAGCGAAAAGCT
>DASZPU010000502.1:0-8611 GCA_035550195.1 Nannocystaceae bacterium | reverse complement strand
GGTCAGAACAACACCTGCGACGCGGGCTCGTTCACGGCCGACGCATTGTGTGAAGCGCTCGCGCCGGAGATGACGTGGAGCGGACCAGGGATCACGGCCGACGATTGCGAGCCGGCCGCGGCACCGGTGCCGCCTGCGGGTGGCGGCGCGACGTCGTTGTGTGCACCGACCGCGGGCGATCTCGCATGCATCGAGCTGCCCGAGGGCGCGATCGGTCCGTGCATCTACGCCGAGGAATCGACCGGCTGTCCCGCCGAGTATCCCGTCGAGCTGCCGTCGAAGCGCTTGAAGTGCGGCGACTGTGTCGGCTGCACCGAGCTCACCACCTACTGCGCCATGATGCGCTTCGATCTCTTCGAGACCGACGATTGCAGCGAAACGGTGGTGGCGTCGGCCGGCAACGGCCAGTGCAGCAGCATCCCCGGTCGCCCCGGCGCACCGATCGGCTCGGCGCTGCTCGTCGAAGGCGTGCCGTATCACTGCGACGCCGACGTGCAGAGCCGCGTCGACGTCGCAGTGTGTTGCACGACCGACTAGGCGGCGTGGCGCGCTGCAGCGGCTTCGCCGGCGCCGTCGTTCGCGACCGGCTGGCGACGATACGCGTGCCCGGTCGCGAGGCCGGCCACGAAGAGCACGAGCGTGATCGCACCGAACGCGAAGATGGTGTCACCGAACGCTCGCATCCACCGCAGCGTGTGCATCACCGGAGTCTGCATGAGCTCCGAGCTGCGCGCGTACCAGTAGCCCACCTCGACCGCGGCCTCCGTCTGCAGCAGCCCGATCGGCAGCACGCTGAGCATGATCATCGCCATGAGCCCGCCGTTGATCGACCAGAACGCGATCGCAACCCAGCGATCGCGCCACTGTGCGTCCGGACGCAGCGCGCGCAGACAGAAGAGCAAGAGGCCGATGCCGAGCATGCCGTACACGCCGAAGAGCGCCGCGTGACCGTGCACGGGCGTCGTGTTGAGCCCCTGCATGTAGTAGAGCGCGACGGGCGGGTTGATCATGAAGCCGAGCAGACCCGCGCCGAACATGTTCCAGAACGCGACCGCGACGAAGCAGTAGATCGGCCACTTGTACTGCTGCACCCACGGCTTCGCCTTCGACAGCCGCAGGTTCTCCCACGCCTCGAAGCCGACGAACATGAGCGGCACCACCTCGAGCGCACTGAACACCGAGCCCAGCGCGAGCACGAAGGTGGGCGTGCCCGAGAAGTAGAGATGGTGCAGCGTGCCGATGATGCCGCCCGACAAGAAGATCGCGGACGCGAGCACGACCGAACGCGCTGCGTTGTTCAGCTTCACGAGGCCGAGCCGCGCGAACAGGAACGCGATGACGACGGTCGCGAACACCTCGAAGAAGCCCTCGACCCACAGATGCACCACCCACCAGCGCCAGTACTCGGCCATCGCGAGGTTGGTGTGCTTGCCGTACGCGAGCGCGGCGCCGTAGAAGCCGGCGATCGCGACCGCGGACAGCGTGAAGAGCACGAGCAGTGGACGTTGCGCGTCCTTGCGAAGCAGCGCCGGCCAGATCGCGCGACCGACGAGCGACACCCACAGGATGAGCCCGACGAACAGGCCGATCTGGAACGCGCGACCGAGCTCGATGTACTCGTAGCCGCTGTGCCCGAAGTAGAACCAAGCGTCGCCGGTGCCGAGCATGCGCATCACGCTCATCCACTGGCCGACCATCGATCCGACGACGATCAGCAGCAGCGCGCCGAACAGCAGGTTCACACCGAGGCGCTGATGCTTCGGCTCTGCGCCGCCGATCACCGGCGCGATGTAGAGGCCCGCGGCGAGCCACGCGGTCGCGATCCACAGCACGCCGAGCTGCGTGTGCCAGGTGCGGGCGAGCACGTACGGCAACACCTTCGAGATCGGCATGCCGTAGAAGCCGTCGCCTTCGACGCCGTAGTGCGCCGCCACGACGCCGAGCAAGATCTGCACGACGATGAGCGCGGAGACCACCCAGAAGTACTTCACGGTCGCGCGCTGCGACGGCGTCGCGATCGCGCCGATCAAAGGATCGCGCTCGGGCGCCACCGGCTCCTCGGGCTCCGGCTTGCGCGACGAGTACCACCACGCCATGCCGCCGATGCCGGCGAGCAACAGGATCACGCTCACGCCGGTCCACACCACGGCATCACCGGTCACCGTGTTGCCGACCAGCGGCTCGTGCGGCCAGTTGTTGGTGTAGGTGACCGTGTCGCCGGGGCGCTCGGTGCTCGCGGCCCACGCGGACCAGAAGACGAACGCCGCGAGCTGACGCTGCTCGGCGGGATCCGTCAACGCGCCCTGCGGGATCGCGTAGTCCTTGCGACCGTTGCCGAACACGTCGGCGAGGTACGCGACGTTGGCCTCGAAGGCGCGCGCGCGTGCGGGATCGATCGTGAGCGTGCCGGTCGCTGCGTCGTAGCGATTCGTGCGCATCACCGGCAGCAGGCGCGCCTCCAACGGTGCGCGCGCTTCGACGCTCAGATCGGCGAAGGCGCGGCCGTGCTCGGCGCGCGCCCAGTCGTCGAGCACGAAGGTGGCTTCACGGTGCAGCCAGTCGGCGGTCCAATCCGGGGCCACGTAGCTGCCGTGTCCCCAGATCGAGCCGACCTGCATGCCACCGATCGATTGCCAGACGTTCTGCCCGCGCTCGATGTCGCCGGCGGCGACGACCACCGCGCCGTCGTCGGTGACGATCTGCGTCGCGATCGGCGGTGCGGTCTGGTGGATGCGTACACCGACCCAACCGAGCACCGAGAATGACGCAATGACGACGAGGGCGAGGGCGATCCAGAGGCGTTTCATCGAGCGCGTATCTCCGCTACGTGTATCGGTCGCGCGGAGCCCAGCCGCCAACGCAAGTTCTGCGGCTACGCGGCGTGCACGAACTCGCCGCCGCCGCGCTCGAACGCGTCCTTGATCTTCTCGGCGTCACCCGCCTTCTCGACCTCGCAGGTCACGACCACGCGATGGTTGTGCTCGACCTCCGGTGCGAGCGCGCGCAGCTGGGTCTTGCATTCGCTCGCACCCGCGACGGCACCCGCGACGACGCCGAACGTCGAGGCCGACAGCGCAAAGGGCAGGATCGCCTCGAGCGGCAGCGGGATGCCGAACGCGGGCCACAGGAACGCCCACGCGAACAGTGCACCTGCGAGGCCGACACCGCAGCCCATCACGATCGCGCTCCACAGCGCTTGGCTCGCGCCGATCTGCACGTCCTCGTCGCGCCAGTGTCCGGCTTGGATCTGCGCGCCGACGGGCTCGCTGATCTCGCACTCGGCGAGCGCCTGTTCCGCTTGCGTACCGTTGTCGAAGACTCCGTAGACGATGTGTGGCATGGCTCCTCTGCACATCCACTCTGGGCGCGTCGCGCTCCGCGGCCCAGCGCGACGATTGCCGTCGCCCGTTGCGGACGCGCGCAACCACTGCTGGTCTACGACGAGTCGCGCGCGCCGCAAAACCTGCGTGAGCGCGCACCCACCGGTGCCATACTCTGGTCGCCATGTACCGCACGATCCTCGCAGCCCTCGACGGCTCGCCCCGCGAATCCGACGTCTTCCGCGCCGCCGCCGAGCTGGCGCAGCGCTTCGGCGCCGCGCTCAGCGTGTGTCGTGCAGTGACGATCCCAGTCGGCTTGCCCGACACCGTGTGGGCGATCGAGCTCGGTCAGCTCGACACCGCGCTCATCGCCGATGCGAAGCGTGGCGTCGCGCGATGCATCGAAGGCGCGCCGGTCGCGATCGCACAGAGCATCGTGCGCATGGGTCAGCCCGCCGACGTCGTGCTCGACGTCGCGAAGGAGATCGGCGCCGATCTGGTGGTGATCGGCTCACACGGCTACGGCGCGTTCGAGCGCCTCATCGGCACCACCGCGAGCAAGATCGTGCATCGCTCGCACTGCTCGGTGTTCGTCGTGCGCCCGAGCGAGTGAGCTACAGCCCGCGCGGCGGCTGACCGCTGCGGGCACGCCGGACGATCGCGAGGAACAGGCCGCCGAGCACGGCCCACAACAGCGCGAGCGAGAACACCGAGCCGAGCTCGACGAAACGGAGAGCGAGCAACGTGGTCATGCTCGAAGACTAGTGCGCGCGTGGCTCGAACGGTCGCGCATTCTCTGCGCTGGCTCGGCCGCCGCCGTTCGCGAACCGTACTCTCGTGGCTTCCGCAGTCTCGCTCGCGTTCGTGCTGACCGAAACCCGCGTCACCAACGAGGACGCGCTTCCGCTCGGTCCCGCGATCGGCTGGTGGTTGCTGGTCGGCGCGTGTCTGGTCGCGCTGATGTTCATCGTGCAGGCCGACCGCTGGAAGCGTTGGTGGATGTCCGCCGACGACCCGCGCTCGATGGCGCTCTTTCGCATCGTCTTCGCGTTCTTCACGATCTGCAATCTCAACGGTCTGTGGGAGTACTTCGGCTTCCTCTTCACCGACGAAGGCATCTTCACCGCCGACGTCGCGCGCCAGGTATTCGCGGCGCATCAGTTCGCCGGATTCGGCGACGGCGGAGCCGAGCCGTACGGCTTCTTCGATGCGCGCGGCGTCGGGCGCTTCCTCGCCGGCCCGAAGTACTCGCTGCTGTACTTCTGGGACAGCCCCACCGCGTTCTGGATCCACCTGTGGGCGTTCGAGATCGCGGCGTTCTGTCTGATGATCGGCTTTCGCACGCGTGTCGCCGGCATCGCGACGTTCGTGCTGATGAACTCGATCTTCCACCGCAACCATCTCTTCTGGGAAGGCACCGAGCTGGTCTACCGCTGCTTCCTCGCGATCCTGATCCTGTCGCGATCCGGCCACGCGTACAGCATCGACAACTGGCTGCGCTGTCGGAAGCTGCGCAAGCAAGGGCTGCTCTCGGTGCCCGGTGGTCCCGGCGACGGTGCCGGCGTCGCGCCGAACGAGGAGCATCCGCGCGGACTGCAGGCGATCTACCGCCGCATCCCCGCGTGGCCGCGTCGACTCGCGATGCTGCAGCTCGCCACCATCTACTGCTACACCGGCGTCGTCAAGAACGGCGCGGTGTGGGCTCGTGGCGACGCGTTCTACTACGCGCTCAACATGGATCACTTCTATCGCTTCTACCCGCAGCCGATGTCGTCGTTGCTGGGCAACAACGTCTTCCGCGTGATGACCTGGGTGACGCATTGGTGGGAGGTGTTCTTCCCGCTCGTGCTGATCGGCTTGATCACGCGCTGGGCCATCGCGGAGAAGCTGCCGCGGCTCGCGGGCTGGCGCAGACACGTGGTGCGTGGCTGCTGGGCCGGGCTCGCGATCGTCGCGATGGCGGTGTGCGTGATCGCGTGGCCGGTCCACGGCACGCCCTTCCGCGTCGAATGGTTCATCGCGGGTTGGCTCGCGCTCATGACGTTCATCGGCGTCGCGTGGTGGTGGATGGGCAACCGCGCCAAGCGTTTCGACCTGCAGTGGTTCTGCACATGGTTCCTCGGTCGCCGCGTGTGGCTGTTCCTCGCGGTCGTGTTCCAGAGCCACGTGTTCGTGATGATGAACATCGGGCACTTCCAGACCGGCATGACCTCCGCGCTCATTCCGTTCCTCGGTGGGCTCGAGGTCGCGGGCATCCTGCGCGCGGTCGCACGTCGCAAAGGCCCGCCGATCCCCGCGGAGGATCCGCGGCTGCCCCACCTCCATCGCGACGACACCACGCTGCCGCTGCGTGTGCTGCTCGGTGCGCTCGCGCTCGGCGTGCTCGGTGTGCTGCTGAAGGTCGCCGCGCTCTCGCTGTGGTGGCTGGCGTGGATCGCCGCGCTCGCGCTCGTGCTCGGGGCCGCGATCGCAGCCGCACGTCGCAAGCCCGGTCGCACCGCCGACGATCGACCGGCGTGGGCCTACGGTCCGTTCGGGCGCGCGCTGTTCGGTAGCCTCGTGGTGTGGCAGCTCGTCGCCGTCGCGACGTGGCTCGTGCCCGAGAAGGATTGCGTGAAGTCGTTCCGCGAGCCCGCGCGCGCCGTGTTCGCGAAGTGGCTCACGGTCACGCAGACCGATCAGAGCTGGGGAATGTTCGCGCCCAATCCTCCGCGCAGCAACGTGTTCCTCAAGGTGCTGGTCACCGACGAAGCCGGCGACGTCTGGGATCTCCGCACCGACGTCTATGCGGCGGAGCGCAAGCCGATCCCGTGGGTGTGGAACGATCGTCAGCGCAAGATGAATCGCCGCATCATCGGTGGCGAGTCGGGCCCCACCGATTGGTATCGCAAGTGGTTCGCGCGTCATCACTGTCGCGAGTGGGCGCTCACGCACGACGGCGTTGCGCCGCGCAAGGTCGAGCTCGTCAAGGTCAGCTATCAGATCCCGTCGCCCGATCAGGTCTTCGCGCACGGTTGGTACTCGCCGGAGCAGCTGCTCGAGCGCACCGGCACCGAGAAGGTCGAGTACACCGAGCAGTGCGCGAAGGCGGTGATGGGCCAGCTCTCCGACGAGCTGCGCGCGCGCCACGGATTGCCGCCGTTGCCCGAGGGACAGCGTTACAAACCGTGGGTGAAGAAGAAGGTCGACGCGTGGACGCGTCCGAAGACCGACTGACGCATGGGCTGATATCCTGGGCGCGTGGGTATCGCGATGCTGCTCCCGCCGTCGCTGGGCACGTTGCGAGCCACGGCGCGCGCGGACCTGCTCGCCGATTGGCTGCGCGAGCGGCTGCGCATGCCGGTCGAGGTGCGCGTCGCGAGCTCGTACGAAACGCTCGCCGCCGCGATCTCGGCCGCCGAGGTCGAGCTCGCGTGGGCGCCACCTTCGATCTGCGCGCAGGTCGAAGTGCACGTGCCCGCGATCTACACCGCGGTTCGCGACGGGCAATCGACCTACTGCGCGGCCATCGTCGCGAAGACCGGTCGCTTCGGCAGCGTCGCGGAGCTGCGTGGCAAGCGAGCGGCGTGGGTCGAGCGACGCAGCACCGGCGGCTATCTGCTCGCCGCAGCGCGACTGCGCGCCGAAGGCATCGATCCCGACCGCGATCTCGTCGAGCAACGCTGGTGCGGATCCTACGGTGATGCACTGCGTGCGGTGCTGACCGATCGCGCCGACTTCGCGTCGGTGTTCGTGCCGGCACCGAAGGCAGCGGCGGTGCTGCGACCGATGCACGATCTCGTCGGCTCGGGTGCCGACGATCTCGCGCCGGTCGCCTTCACTGCGCGGGCGCCCAGCGACGGACTCGTCGTGACGCGCCGCGCGATGGCGCTGGACAATGAAAGCGCGGTCGGCTGGCTCATGCCGCTGATCGACGGTCGTGAAACTGGTAGCTATCTGCTGCTGTTGCTCGAGGCCGAGCGGCTCGTCCGCGCCGGGCCGCACGACTACGCGGCGTTGCGCTGATCTTCGTCCGGAAGCATGCGTGCTGTCGGTGTCGAACGCCCATGGGGGTTCGAGTGATGTACACGCGCAAATGGATGATCGTCGCGGTCGCGACCGCAGGCTGTGCGCAGCAATCGCAAGACGAGTCGCGCGAGGCGGATGGCTCGATCTCGCTGACTTCGCTCACCGTCAGCCCCGAGGGAACCTCGGACGATGCCACCGCCACGGACGGTACGACCGCGAATTCCGGCGACGACGCCCAGCCCGGAGACGACGGCGTCGGGCCCAAGTTCGACGTCGGCGTCGAGACGTTCTGCCAGCAGCGGGACGCGGGGATCTACTGCAGCGACAACACGGCGATCGAATGCGGTGCCGATCACGACCTGATCGACAACAGCAACTGTGATCCCGACATCTGTCTCGAAGGCACCGGCTGCGTCGAGTGTCTCGCCGGGCAGTTCACCTGTCACGCCGAGAAGGTGATGAGCTGCAACGCGGCCGCGAACCCGCCGGCGTGGCAGCTCGTCGAGGTCTGCGATCCGTCGCAGGGCATGGGCTGCGATCTGTCGCTCGGTGCGTGCGCGCAGCTGCAACCGGTCGGCACCAACGTGCCCACCGGCAACTACTTCCAGTTCGCCGACTTCCATACCGGCGCGAGCAACTTCGTCAACGGCTACGACGTCGCGGGCTTCGACGACAAGCTCTACGTGCTCAACTACAACAACTCGGTCGACGTGTATCAGGTCGCGTTGCTCGACTCCGATGGCGACGGCAAGCTCGAGCCCAACCAGCATCCCGAGAACACCGACGATCCCGGAGCGATCGAAGAGCGCACGCTGACGTATCTGCAGCAGATCCCGCAGTTCGGCACGCCGCAGCTCAGCAGCTCGGAGCTGTGGGCGAAGGACGAGACCACGATCTACATCGCGGGCACGCAGGTCACCGAGAACGTGCTCGGCGTCGGCACGAACCTCGTCACCTCCGCGCCGGGTTGGGCCGGCGGCTACTTCGCCCACCTCGGCTACGATCGCGTGCACGGCGTCTGGTACGCATCGATGGAGAGCTACCGGCGCGTGCTGCAGCACGACGCCGCGACCAACACGTGGGGCATCGCGTTCCTCTACCCGGAGTTGGCCGGCGATCACATGGATGGCATGGAAGTCGTCACCGACCCGGAGACGAACATCCCGTACGTGTACGTCTCCGACATGACCAGCGACTTCATCGGGCAGTACCGCATGGATCCCGAAGAAGGCTGGGTGCAGGAGAACCTCTTCACGTACGTGGGCACGCCGGGTATCGTGTTG
>DASZPU010000501.1:0-10046 GCA_035550195.1 Nannocystaceae bacterium | reverse complement strand
TCGTGCCGATCGCGATCAGCGGTGGCGCGCTGGGCCTGTGGGCGCGCGATCTCCCCTTCAGCATCCCCGCGGCCGTGGGCTTCGTCGCGCTCGCCGGCATCGCGGTGCTCAATGGCGTCGTCGCCACCAACGCGGTGCGCGAGGCCCATGCGCGCGGGCTGCCGCTCGTCGAAGCACTCGTGGACGCCTCGCGTCACACGATGCGACCGGTGCTCACGACCGGTCTCGTCGCCGCGCTCGGGTTCGTACCGATGGCGATCGCGACCGGTGCCGGTGCCGAGGTGCAGCGCCCGCTCGCGACGGTGGTGGTGTTCGGCGTCGGGTTATCGACCTTCGTCACGCTCTTCGTGTTGCCCGCGATCCTGCGCATGACGACGACACCATCGCGCGAGCGCGGAGGTGCAGCGTGATCGCCTCGGCGGCGTTGGCCGTAGTCCTCGCGAGCGCACCGGCGCGCGAGACTCCGCGCGCCGAGACGACGACGGTGTCGACGCCCGCGCGCACGCCGGTGCGACTCGACGAGCTGCTCGCGTACGCCGATGGTCGCGCGCCGCTCGTCGCCCGTGCACGTAGCCAGGTCTCCTTCGGCGCCGCCGAGATCACGGCCGCACGTCCGCTGGTGATCGCGAATCCGACGATCGGCACGGCGGTCGGCGCACGCATGAATCGAATGGGGACCGCGTTCGAGGTGCAGATCACTGCGTCGCAGCAGCTCGAGATCGCTGGCGAGCGGCGCATGCGTCTGCACGCGGCGGGGGCCTACGACGTGTCGGTGCGTCGCAAGCTCGATCAGTCGCGCTTCGAGACCCGCATCCACGTACGCGCGCAGTTCGCGTTGGCCGTGCTCGCGCGCGAGCGCGCCGAGATGGCGACCGCGATCCGAGACTTCACTGCGACGACGGTGCGGCACACCCAGGCGCAGGTCGATGCCGGCGAGATCTCGCCGCTGCGTGCGAGGATGGCCGAGGTCGCGCTCGCACAAGCCACGCAGAATCGTCGCGAGGCCGAACGCGCCTATCGTGCGGCCTGCCGCGATCTCGCGACGCAAGCGGGCTGGCCGGTGGATGTGCCGCTCGAGCCGATCGGTGAGCTGCGCGCGCCGATGCCTGCAGGCAGCGCGCAAGCCTACGTCGACGATGTCCTCGCCGATCATCCGGAGCTCGCGGCGTTGGATGCCGCGCTCGACTCGGCGCGTGCGCGTGCCCGGGCCGAGCGACGCGAGGCCTGGCCCGAGCCGACGTTGGGTGGTTACGTCGCACGCGAGCACCCACCGGGCACGCCGTTCGCGGACTTCGTCGCGCTCGCGACGATCTCGGTCCCGCTGCCGCTGTGGCGCCGCAACCAAGGCGATCGCGCGCGAGCCGATGCTGCAGTGCGTGTCGCGGAGACCGACCTCGCGATGCGTCGCTACGAGCTGACGCAACGCGTGCATCGCATGGTGGACGCCGTCGACACTTCGGCGCAGCGCGTCGAGGGCTACGCGCGCGACGTGTTGCCGCGGTTCCAAGAGAACCTCGATCTACTGCAGCGCGCGTTCGAGCTCGGCGAGATCGACATCGTCGGCGTGTCGGTGGGACGGCAAGCGTTCCTCGATGCGCAGCGATCCGCGCTCGACACGTGGGAGGACTACATCACGGCGCTGCGCGAGGTCGAGCTCGCGCTCGGCCGCGACCTCGGTTGGTCGCCGGGAGGCCCGACGCGTGGGTAAGCGGAAGCTCGAGACGCGCGCGCTCGCATGGCTCGGCGTCACTGCGCACCTCGCCTTCCAGCGCACGCGCGAGCCCGAGAACATCCCCGGCGTCACCGGCATCCGTCGCTTCGTCGGCGAGCTGCGGGACGACTCCATCACGATGGCTCGATCCGCGTGGGGGCTCGGGCTCGTCGTCCTCGGAGAGGTCGCCGCGATGGCGACGTTCCGCCCCGATCTGCCGCGAGCGCTCGCCGTCCTGCTGCCGTGGGTGTCGCGCGGATTCGTCGTCGCCGGTTCGTTGTTGCTGCTGTGGCTCTCGCGCGTGCGGCGGACGAGCGCGCGACCCGTGTGTCTACTCTTCGTGACCAGCGCGCACCGATCGCACGTGCACCTCGAAGACGTGCTCGACACGATTCGTCGAGAAGTGCGCGTGCGCGAAACCTGGGTGGTTATCGACGAGCTCGGCAGAGCGAAGCGCATCGCGCTCGTTGCCGGCGACGGCGTGCGCTGCTTCGCGGCAGACGGCGATTCGTTCGTAGAATGTCGCCGCGTGGAACGAGCACGATCGCTCAGTGCACCAGCTCCGCGGGCGGCAGCGGCTCGGGTCGCGCAGGACGAGCGCGACAGATCGCCCGCTTGCTCGCACGAGCGATCGGGCAAGGGGGCACCAGCAACGCGGTGAGCCCGGTCAGCACCGACGCGGCAGGGCGATGACCGTAGCGCTCCAGTCGCGCCGCGACATCCACCGCCACGTGGCGCGTGAGTACGAAGATGAAGCCGCCGTCGCCACCCCAACGCAGCGTCGGGCGATAGTAGGGCGTGCCGGTGACGTACAGCTCGGTGTAGGCGACGGCCCGAGGGTGCAGCTGCACGCTCAGCGAGCCCGCGATCAGCCCTTCCCACGCCAGCGACACGGGCGATCCGATCTCGTACTCGAGCCCGAAGTTGGTGTCGAGCATGACGCGGTGCCCGAACGGTTGCGAGACGATGAGCGTGAGCTCTGCCGCCGGCTTCACGTCGCGGCGAAGCCCGACGAGGAACAATGGCTGCAGCGCGACCGCGGGTCTCCACCGCTCCGGGTCATCGTCGACGAGGCGCAGCTTGCCGCCGAACGACTCGCGGGGCTCGACGTTGTTGAACGGCGAGATCCACTCGGCGGTCTCCGAGTCGAACAATCGCAGCTCGAAGCGATTCGTGATCCCGACGCGCAGCGTCGTGGGGATGCCGAGCGGCAGGGGATGCCGGGCGACGCGCAATAGCCCCGCGTTCATGCCGAACTCGAGCTGCCAGCCGCCGCGCGGCACAGTCAGGCTGCTGTTCGCGAAGTCGGGCCGATCCGTCGCGACGATGTGATCGGTCGCGTCGGGAGGTGGCTCGAGCAAGGCGAGCAGCAACGGATAGAGAAACGGCAGCACTGCTACAGCAGCTGATTGGCCGCACCGTCGATCAGGAGCGCACCCTTGATCGCGACCTTCTCACCGGCCTCGAGGCCCGACACCACCTCGACGCGTTCGCCGAACACGTGGCCGAGCGTCACCTCGCGCTCCGCGAACGTGCCGTCTTGGCGCTCGAGATACACGATGGTGCGGTCGCCGTTCTTGATCAGCACTGCGCCGACCGGCAGTGTCACCGTGTCCGACGCATCGGATTGGATCATGGCGCGGGCGAACATGCCCGCCTTGAGCTCGTCGAGATCGCGGGTGTTGAGGGCGATGTACACCGGCGCGCGACGGACTGCGGTGTCGAGCAGCACGCCGATCGATTCCACCGTGCCCTGACGCGGCTCGTTCTGCGACGCGATCTGCACGGTGACCTGCGCGCCTTCGCGTACGAGATCGAGATCGTCCTGGAACACGTCCGCGACCACCCACAGATCCTTGGGATTGCCGATCTCGAAGAGCGGTTCGCCATCGGGATCGACCTGTGCGCCGACGCTGGCGTTTCGGCGCAGCACCGTGCCTTCGATCTGCGAGGTGACGATGACGGTGCCGCCGAAGCTCTTGCCGAGCAACGCGACGTTGCGTTTGGCCGCGCGCACACGCTCCTCCGCGTCACGCACGCGCACCTCGGCCATCGCGCGCTCGTACTCGCGGCCGACGCCCTTCGCGATCATCTCTTCTTGGCGCGTGAGGACGCCTTTCGCGGCGCCCAGCTCGACCTTCGCGCGCGCGAGCTCGGCGTGGTAGTCCGACGCGCCCGGGCTCGCGAGCGTCGCGAGTGGATCGTTGACGCGAACCTTGTCACCGACCTGCACGTGCAGCTTCATCACGCGCGATGCGATCGGTGCACCGACTCGCGAGAGCGCGCTGTCGCGGAACTGCACGCGCGAGGGCGCACGGATCGTCACACCCTGCTCATCGCTGCCCACGGTCTGCACTTCGACGTAGGGCCGCGAGGTGTCGGCGAGACGGATACCGTCACCCTCCATCCACGCGTTGGTGGGCCGCGCGGCCTCACCCGACTCGGCGGGTGCGGCCTCGGACGTGGCTCCGGCCTTGCAGCCGAGGGCGAGCAGCAGCAGTGCGACGGGGAGGTGGTCGCGGAATCGCATGACGATCTCCTTCACGAGTGAGCTCCAGGCTGGTGCGTGTCGTCGAGGTCGAGCTGCAGGCGCTCGGGCTCGAGGAAACGACGGGAAGCGATGAGGCGGTAGAGCACCGGGACCACGAACAGCGCGACGAGCAACGTCGTCGCCATGCCGCAGACGATCACGATTGCGAATGGTTTCTGCGTCTCCGAGCCGACCGCCTCGGACACCGCCATCGGCAGAAGGCCCAACATGGCGAGCAGCGCAGTCATCAAGAGCGCACGGAAGCGCTTCGAAGCGCCGGCGGCGATCGCTGCTTCGAGCGGGACGCCGGCCTTGCGTTCGTCGTCGATCGCACTGATGACGAGCAAGCCGGCGAGCGACACTTGGCCGAGCAGCGCGATGAAACCGACCGCCGCGCTCACCGAGAGCGCGATGCCGGTGAAGTAGAGACCGAACAATCCGCCGGTGAGGCCGAACGGTGCCGACAACAGGACGGTGGTCGCAGCGCGGCCCGAGCCGAGCGCGCCGTAGAGCAACATGAACACCAACGCGAGCGCGACCGGCACGATCACTTTCAGTCGCGCCATCGCACGCTGTTGGTTCTCGAACTCACCGCCCCACACCAGATAGGTGCCCTCGGGCACGGTCACGTCCTTCTCGACGGTGGCGATGGACTCGTCCACCACGCTGCCGAGATCGCGGCCTTCGACGTTGAACTTCAGCGCGACATAGCGGCTGTTGGCCTCGCGCATGATCGAGATGCGACCGTCGGCGATGCGGATGTCGGCGAGCTCGCGCAACGGTACGCGGGCACCCGTCGCGGTGGGCACGGTGAGGTCGCCGATCTTGCCGATGTCGGCCTTTTCGGACGACGGCAGGCGCACACGGATGGGGACCAGCTTCTCGCCTTCCCACATCGTCGTGACGACGCGACCGGCCATCGCCGTCTCGACCACCTCGGCGGCGTCGTCGATGGTGATGCCGGCGCGCGCGAGTGCCTGACGATCGAGACGGATCTGCAGCTGCGGCACGGTGGCATCGCGGTACAGCCCGAGGTCGACCACGCCTTCGACGTTCGCGAGCGAGTCCTTCGCCGCGAGCAACGTTTCGCGCATCGCCGCGATGTCGGTCCCGTAGGCCTTGAGCACGACTTTGCCGCGCACGCCGCTCACGGCTTCTTCGACGCGGTCTTTGATCGGCTGCGAGAAGTTGAACTTCACGCCGGGGATCTGCGACAGCGACTCGCGCATCTCCGAGACGAGCCGGTGCGAGTCGTAGCCGGGCCGCCACTCTTCGCGGGGACGCAGCCGCGCGAACGTCTCCGACATGTTCGTGGTCTCGTTGTCGAGCCCGTCTTCGGGGCGCCCTTGCTCCGACGGAGTGCTGAGCACCTCGGGGAACTCCTTGAGACGTCGTCGCACTTCCGCGAGCACGTCTTGGCCGCGCTCGAGGCTGATCGACGGCGGCATCTCGACGACGATGAACACGTCGCCTTCGTCGAGCTCGGGCAGGAACTCGGTGCCGATGCGCGGTGCCGTGTACATGCCGGCGAGGAACAAGCCGACGCCGAGCGCGAGCCCCAGCGCCTTGCGCCCGCCGCGGAGCATCCAACCCAGCAGTCCCGCATAGCCGCGCCGCAAGAGGACCAGCGACTTGGGATCGTTGGTCTGCGCGTCCTTGGGGCGCATGAAGATGGCGCACAAGGCCGGCACGACGGTGAGCGAGAACACGAGCGCGCCGATGAGCGCGAAGCTGTAGGTGAGCGCGAGCGGGCGGAAGATGCGGCCTTCGACGCTCTCGAGCGTGAACACCGGGATGAGCGCGGCGATGATCACCGCCATCGCATAGAAGGTGGGACGCGCGACGCGGATCGCCGAGCGTCCGATGAGGCCCAGCATCTCGCGTTTGGTCTCGGGTTTTCGTTCTCGGGCCTCGTGGATGGAGCTTTCCACCAACACGACCGCGCCGTCGACGAGGATGCCGAAGTCGATCGCGCCCATCGAGATCAGGTTCGCGGGCAGATCGATGAGGTAGAGACCCGCGAAGGCGGTGAGCAGTGCGAGCGGGATGACCACCGCGACCACCAACGACCCCCGCATGCTCCGCAGGAACAGCCACACCACGCCGACGATGAGCACGAAGCCGTGCAGCAAGTTCTCGTTCACCGTCTCGAGCGTGAGCCCGGTGAGATCGCTGCGGTCGTACATCACCTCGATGCGCATGCCCTCGGGCAGGATTCGATCGTTGAGCTCCTCGACCTTCGCGTGGATGCCCTTGAGCACCTCGTCGGGGTTCTCGCCACGACGCAAGAGCACGATGCCTTCGACGATCTCGCGCTCGTCGTCGTAGCCGACCGAGCCCTGACGCGGCGTGTACGACTGCACGACGAGCGCGACGTCGCCGACGGTCACCGGCGTGCCGGACTCGACCTCGAGCACGATGTCCTTGATGTCCTGCGCCGTCGTCAGGTAGCCGACGCCGCGGATCATCAATTGTTGATCGCCGCGCTTCTGGAAGCCGCCGCCGACGTTGAGGTTCGAATGCTCGATGGCCTCCGAGACCTCGTGCAGCGTGAGCCCGTACGACGCGAGCTTTGCGGGGTCGACCTCGATGTGGAATTCCTTGAGGAAGCCGCCCATGCCCATCGCATCCGCGACGCCGGGCACCTGCTTCAGCACGCGCGCGATGGTCCACTCCTGGGCCGAGCGCAGCTCGTAGAGATCGTGGCGGTCGCTGACGACGCGGTAGTAGAAGATCTTGCCGAGCGGCGTCGCATCGGGCGTGAGCCGCACGAACGCGTTCTCGGGTACCTCCGCGGTCGCGACGCGCTCTTGCGTCTGCATGCGCGCGCGGAAGGCATCGGCGCCGTCTTCGAAGACGCACCAGATGATGGTGAGACCGAAGCCGCTCTCGCTTCGCATCTGCATCATGCCGGGGTTGCCGTTGAGCGCGCGCTCGAGCGGGATCGTGACCTGCCGCTCCATCTCCTCGGGTGCGAGGCCCGGCACCTGCGCCACGACCTCGACCTGCACGTTGGTGACGTCGGGGTACGCCTCGATCGGCGTGCGCAGATATGCGAACGCGCCGTAGGCAGCGATGAGGAGGGTGACGACGACTGCTGCGAACCTGCGTTCGACGCAGTGCTTGACCAGGAGGGCCAGCATGAAGAGCTCCGGTGGGGTTGGGTTCACGGCGCTACGCGCCGTCGCGATGCGCAGCCGGACGCGAAGCGACCGACCGCGAGGACCCGAGCACGCACCGTCCTTCTATGTGCTGCGTCCGTGCCGTTCGCGCTCGGGATCTCGATCGATCCACGCGTACGAAATCGGCACGTCGGGCACGACGGTGCGACTAGGCCAGCATCGGCGGACCACGACAGGACTGGGCGCCGCTCGTGCCGTGGGGCACGTGCCACGCGAAGTCCACCATCGTGATCGGATCGGCGAGCGGAGCGTCGAGTCGATCGCTGCGAGTGGGTTCCTGCCACGCGATGTCGTCGCCGAACGAGTCGGAGGCGGGATCCACCCCCGGCGTCGCGATGCGTTGGCGATGCACGCCGCGCTGCTTCTCGCTGCGGTTCATCACGACCGATTCACCATCGGGACGCGATGCCTGCTCCGGGCCCTGCTCGATCCGCGCGCGCGACAGCTCGCGCACGCCGACGGGCGAGAAGCCCATCACGGATGCGAGCAGCAGCACGACGAGGCGTGCGAACGAAGCCATCGGAACAAGCCATCCTAGCCGAGGAGCCGAACGCTGTGCAACGGCCCCGAACCGGGCCGCGCGTGCGCTGGGGTGGGCGCACGACCGACCGGGTCGAAACGCGGCGTGTCACGCCGGGGTGCGTTGCCTCGCGGATCCGGCTTCGATATATGTTCTTCGCTGCTCGTGCCTGCCCAAGGTTGCACCGCACGTTCCCTCATGGTGGTCGGCCTGCAACGGCTGATCGCGGTGTGGCTCATGGCGGCGCTCACACTGCTGGTCGCCCCCCACCGAACCGCGCGGGCCGCCGAACACGATGGCGTCTCGCGCACCGCCTATGGTGAGGTCTCGGCGAACGCGTCGCGCCGCGCCGACTTCTCGGCGCCCAGCGAAGGCGACACGGCCGACGACGAGCGCGGGCTCGCGCTCGCTTCGCCCACTCCACACGCCGACCTGCACGACGCGCTCGCGCTGACGTGCGCCCACGCGCTGCGTGGACGACTGCCGCTGCGCGCGATCGATCACGCGCCCGATTCCGGACCACGCGGTCCGCCTCGCACCTGAACGAAAGCCGTGTGCGCGTGGCCGCGTCGTGACGTGGCTGCGCGCGATCAGTCTTGCGTTCGAGCTCTCGTGCGAGGTTGTTCGTGCTCCAACACATCATCGGTATCTGCATCCAAAAACGAGTCGCGGCGATCGTCCTCACGATCTTCCTCGCGGTTTACGGCGCGTACGCGTACCTGCACACGCCCGTCGAGGCCTACCCCGACGTCACCAACGTGCAGGTGCAGGTCGTCGCGCAGCTTCCCGGCCTTGCGCCGGAGGAGATCGAGCGACAGGTCACGATCCCGCTCGAACGCGCGCTCAACGGCAACCCCGGCATGATCCAGATGCGCAGCGAGAGCCTGTTCGGGCTCTCGCTCATCTGGTGTGTGTTCGAGGACGGCATGGATCCGTTCGTCGCGCGCACGCAGACGTCGGAGCGCCTGCTCACCGCCGAGCTACCGAGCTCCGTCGAGGTGAAGCTGACGCCGAACGCGACGCCGCTCGGCAAGATCTACACGTATCGATTGCTCAGCGATCGCCACGATCTCCACCAGCTGCGCTCGGAGCAGGAGTGGACGGTCTCGCGCTTGTTGAAGCAGGTGCCCGGTGTCGCCGACGCGGTCGGCATGGGCGGCTACCTCAAGGAGTTCCACGTCGAGGTCGACTCCGGCCGGCTCAATGCCTACGGGCTCACGCTCGCCGAGGTCGGGGACGCGCTCGAGCACAGCAACCTGAACGTCGGCGGCGGTTTCCAGATGCAGGGCGAGCAACAGCTCGTCATCCGCGGCATCGGCTTGTTGAAGTCACCGCAGGACATCAAGGATGTCGTGCTCGAAGTCGACACCGGCACGCCGGTGACGATCGGTGACGTGGCGCGCGTGGTGCAGTCCCACACGCCGCGGCAAGGCACGGTGGGCTATGGGGCGGAGCGCGAGATCGTCGAAGGCACGGTCTTGCTTCGTCGTGGCGAGAACCCCGAGGAGGTGCTGCGGGCGATCCACGCGAAGATCGAGGAGCTCAACAACGAGGTGCTCCCCGAAGGCATGTGGATCGAACCGATGTACGACCGCAGTGTGCTCACCGGCCTGACGCTCGAGACGGTGAACGAGAACCTGCTGCACGGCTTCGTGCTCATCGTCGGCATCGTGTGGCTGTTCCTGCGCAGCTTGCGGGCGTCGATGGCGGTCGCGGTGGTGATCCCGCTCGCGCTGCTCACCGCGTTCACCGGCCTGTATCTGCTCGGATTGCCCGCGAACCTGATCTCGATGGGCGCGATCGACTTCGGCATCATCGTCGACGGCGCGGTGGTGTTGGTCGAGAGCGTCATACACGAAGCGCAACACAACAAACCATCGACGAAACAGGAGATGATCGAGTTGGTGCGGCGCGCTGCGGCCAGCGTCGCGCGCCCCACGTTCTACGCGATGGCGGTGATCATCGCCGCGCTGATCCCGGTGTTCACGCTGCAGAGCGTCGAGGGCCGCATCTTCCGCCCGCTCGCCCTCACCTACAGCTTCGCCCTGCTCGGCGCGCTGGTGTTCGCGCTGACGATCGTCCCCGCGCTGCTGGCCCTGACCC
>DASZPU010000500.1:0-1632 GCA_035550195.1 Nannocystaceae bacterium | reverse complement strand
CTCGCGCACGACGGCCACGACGGTGCGGGCACGCTGACCACGTGCGTCGGCGAGCTGTCGGGCGCGACCGGCCTCGCGATCGTGCGCCGCGGCGTCGCGACCTCCGGCACGCTGCTGCACACCGCCGACGGCATCGCAGCGCGCGTCGTGTCGGGCCCGCTCGGCGACGACCCCGGCGTCGCGGGCAAGCGCGCCTAGTCGGCGAGCACGCGCAGCCGCGCGAGGAATTCGGAGCGCTCGACCTCGGCGATCGCGAGCGCGTCGCGGGCCCGCGTGCGCCGCTCGGAACCGGTCGACGCGCGTGCGAGCGCGAAGAGGGCCGCGATGCGATCGGCCGCCAGCGTCGTGGGTTCGTCGAGCACGAGCTGCGCGAGGCTGCGCGCCTCCGCTTCGCCATCGTGCTCCGCGAGCCATGCAGCCAGGAGCGCACGCGCGTGCGCCAGCGTCTGTGCGTCGTCACGCGTGCTGCGGATCGCGAGCGCCTTGCGGTAGAGCGCGGTGGTGTCGGCGGGATCGTTGGCGGGCTCGAGCGCGAGCGCCTCGCCGAGGTTCGAGTACGCGAGCGCGAGGTCGGGGTGATTCGGCGGCAGCACGCGTTCCTTCATCGCGACCGAGCGCCGCAACATCGCGATGCCTTCGGTGCGACGGTCGGCCTCCAACAGTGCCAGCGCGTGGTTGTTCAGCACCAACGCGACCGCCGACGAGTCCTCCTGCGACGGCGTGAGGTTGGCGAGCGCACGCTCGCCCAGCGCGATCGCAGCCGCCGCGTCGTGCTCGCGCAGCCGCAGACCGGCGAGCTGCGCCAGCGTGTCGCCGATGCGCGGGTTGGGCTCGACCAGCGTGCGCTCGAGGATCCCGAGCGCTTGCTCGAGGTGCTTGCGCGCGCCCGCGAGATCGCCGGTGGCACTCTCGATCACCCCGAGGTCGGAAATCGCCGCCGCCGTCAGCGGATGCTCGGCGCCGTGGATCCGCGTCTGCTGCTCGATCGCCTCGGTCTTGATCGCCAACGCGCGATCGAAGCGACGTTGCGCGAAGTAGACCCCGCCCAAGCTCGACTTGATGTCGACCGCATCGGCGCTGTCCGACAGCCCGAGCGCGGCGAGCCCCGCGAGCGCGGCCTCGGAGCGCACGATCGCCTCGTCGAAGTCGCCACGATGATGCAGCGCGCGCGCTTCCCTGCCGTCGAGCAACGCGAGCGCACGCGCGTCGCCGAGCGTCTCGGCCTCGAGCCGCGCGCGTGCGATCCACTGCAGCGTCGGCGCGGGCTCGCGGCGCCCGAGATGCCGCGCGACGTACTCGTTGGCGACCGCCAGCATCGACTCGCGGGTGTCGACGGTGCGGGCCGCGAGATAGGCGGCATCGAGCCGATCGGCGGCCTGCTGATCGTGGCCGAGCTGACGCTCGCTCTGGGCCGCCAACACGCCGAGCCGCGCTGCAGAGGCCGCGTCCGCGACGATCGCCGGCTCGGCCAGCAGCGCGTCCACGGTCGCCTTCGCCTGCGCGGCCTTGCCGGCGCGCAATAACGCAGCCCCGAGCGCGGCCCCACGATTGACCCGCTCCGCGAGCGCAGGATCGACGGGCGCAGCGATCGCGGCGGTCTTCGTCGCGAGGCACACGCTGGCTTCGGGCAGG
>DASZPU010000499.1:0-4171 GCA_035550195.1 Nannocystaceae bacterium | reverse complement strand
GTCGTCATCGGGAATGCCCGTCGCCGCCGGCTTGGGTGCGGCGGCTGGCGGAGCACTCTGTTCCGGAGTCGGTGGCTTGGAGGAGCGGAACCAGGACATCGCGCCAACGATGGTCGGCCGAGCTGCTCACGCCGGCAAGGCACAAGCGCCGACGTTCTCGAGACCGGGCGGAGCCTGGCCCTCCTCGTACCACGGCACGCACTCTTGACCGCCACCCAAGGTGCACTGCGCGGCGGCCATCGGGTCGGAGAGATCGCAGAACTCCGTGCAACAACCCGAGCTGCCCGCACAGTTCGGCACCGCAGTCGCGTCGCCACAGAAGAGGCCCGGGTCGCACGAGTTGATGAACTCGCACGGATCGCCGGCGGCACCCATCTCACCAGATGCATCGATGATGCAGGTGAAGTGATCGCTGCCCGCTGCCGGCAAGCACGCGACGCCTTCCATGCAATCCTGCAACAGCGGATCGCACTCGGGTCGGCACAGGATCAACACACCGTCGTTGTTGATCGTGCAGACATAACCGGGATCGCACACGGGGTTCGCCGCGTTGCCTTGGCAGAACCCGACGCAGATGCCCATGTTCGTCTCGGGATCGACGTAGTAGCACATCTCCGAGAGGTCGCAGGAGTCGATGCCCGACACGCCGCTGCCTTCGACGGTGCACTCGTCACCGATCTGACCGGGGTTGTCGTCGACCGGAGAGCATCGCGTTGCGTTCCACGCGTTGCCGCCGTCGTTCGCCCACGGCATGCACTTCTCGCCGACCGGACAATCCTGCGCCCAGATGTCGCACTCGTTCGCGACGCTGCCACCGTCGGGCGGCGTGATGAAGCCGACCGTCGTGTTGCCGGTGGTGTCGCTCGGCCCGCTGTCATCGGTGGTGCCGGGCTCGTCGGTGGTCATCGTCATCTGCCCGGTCATGCTCTCGGGCAATGGCTCGTCGGTGGTCGACGAGCTGTCGCCACCGGTGTCATCCGGTTGCATTCCGCCGTCACCGGGGCTCTTCGTCCCGCACGCGATCGAGAGTGCCGACACACCAACCAACGTCATCCACGTTCTACGCATGATGTCTGCTCGCGGCCGGAGTGTAGACACAGCCCGCCGCGACGCGCAGCAACTTTGTGCTGGCGGATGCGCGCGGCCTTACGGTTCGTCCTCGCGCAACCGGTAGCGCCGTTCTTCGGCCGCTTCGATGTCGTCCTTCGTGAACAACATCGTCCGGCTCCGTCCTTCCAGCCAATCGGCGTGGATGTCCTCGAAATGCGGGCTCTCGGGGTCGGCGACGTTGCCGAGCGGGAAGGCGAAGTGGAGCTGCGGAGTGTCGCCGTCGAACTCGCCGGTGATGCGGAAGATGGGCCCGTGCGGGCTCGTGGATTGCGGCACTACACCGCCCTGCGCATCGAAGAACGTGGAATCGGCCACGACGTTCGGCGAGCTCATGCAGCCGTCGGTCGCATGCAATCCGCGGTCGATGCCGGTGCCCGTGGCGCCGTCGAGATCGGAGAAGCGCATGTCGGAGAGCCGATACGCGCTGGGATCGACGGTGCCGTAGCGCTGCATCAACAGATCGGCGGTGTCGGAGAGCGCGGCGAGCATGATGAAGTCGCGGCCCTCTTGCAGCACCGCGGCGCCGTCGGGGTAGTCGCCGCGCAGCGACATGGTGGCGATCTTCACGATGAAGCTCGGTTGTAGCTCGAGCGCTTGCAGAAATAGCAGCGGGAGATCGTCCTCGAGCGTGCGACGCGTGACGAAATATCCGTATGCGTGCATGACGAGCGCGGGGCCGCTGTCGCGTCGCATGTCGCGGTCCCAGCCCGCGAGCGCGTTCGCGAGCGTGTCGAGCTCGGGCCGTGAAACGAACTCGCCGAGCGCGGGGTCGGAGTCGATGCGGCCGTAGGCTTCGGCGAGCATCGGCAAGAGGTCGTCGGCCAGCGAGCTGTGCACGTCGTCTTGCAGCGCCTGCATGTCTTCGATCGTCATGCCGCCGGCTTCCGTCATGCGGTAGAGCTCGGACTCGATCCGACCGGCGCGCCAGCCCGGGTCGAAGTACGCGCCGAAGTACCACGGGTCGTCGTCGATGCGACCGTTCGCCGCGAAGCCGAACGGATCGTTGTTGGCGGTGACGAGGAAGCCGCGGCCTTCGCCGCGTCCGTGCGGGAGTCGTTCCTTGGGTAGACGCGCGTCGCTCCACAGCGTCGCCGCATCGTCGCCGTCCATCACGAGATCGGGGCGATGCGTCGCGTCGCGCACCGGCACCTTGGTGCCGACGCGATACGTGATGCCATCCGCATCGGCCGCGAGGAAGTTGAAGTTGCCGCTCCAGTTGTCGACCGCCGCATCGAACTCGTCGATGCTCTGCGCCTTGTTGAAGTCGAGCAGGCCCGCGAAGGTGCTCGGACGGAAGCCGGTCCAGTTCATCAGCAGGCGATCGCCGGGATCGCCGAGCGGTAGCGGCACGAGATCGGTGGGCAACAGCACGCCGTAGCCGGGCACGTCGATCAGATCGAGCGCGCGCGTGGTGCCTTCGCCGAACGGCTTGCCTTCACCACGGATCGCGATCACTTCCTGGCGATGCGCGACCGCGATGCTCTGGCCGCCGATGCTCACGTGATCGGCATCGGGTACCGCCACCGTCCACACGTCCATCACGTCGGCGAACGCGGTGGTCGGCGTCCACATGATGCGATCGGTCTGCCCGACCGAGATGCCCGGCGTGCCCACGAACGAGAAGCCGGCCGCATCGATCGTGCCGCCCTGATCCTTGCTGTTGATGTGCTGCGCGTAGAAGATGCCGGGTGGGTCGAAGTTCTGGTGGGGGTCACCGGCGATCATCGGGCTGCCGTTCGCGGTGTGCTCGCCCGCGACCGCCCAGTTGTTGCTGCCGAGGCCGCGTAGCCGCTGCACGCGACGCAGGCCGTGGATCGTGCGCGCGAGCACTTCGGGATCGATCGCTTCGCTGAACGGCGCCGGTGCGCGCGGCGCTTCGCTGTCGACCGCTGCACCGGCGAGCGGACCCATCGTGTAGACCGGACGGATCGGCTTCAGGATCTCGACGGACGCAAGCGCGTCGGCGGCGAGCTTGTACGCGATGGTCGCGAAGATCTCGCGATCGAACGAGAGGTCGTTGCCGAAGCCGGTCATCGTCGCGATCGTGAGGATGTCGAACGGTGCCCACGGCGCGGGCTCGAAGTCGAACTGCTCCGCACGGAAGCCCCATGGGCGGTCGCTGGTGCCGTCTGCGATCTCGGCGATGCGCGCGTTGACGCCCTGCGACCACGCATCGAGCACCGCGTACGTGTCGGGGTTCTCGGCCATCATCGCGGCCTCGTGCTGGCGTGCCCAACCCGGCCAGTCGAAGATGCGCGCGAGCTCGTCGTCTTCGACCGCGCGCTGACCGAGCACCTCCGCCGCGGTGCCCTGCGCGCGGCGACGCATCATCTCCATCTGGAAGAGGCGGTCGCTCGCCATCTGGTAGCCCGCACCGAAGAACACGTCGTCGTCGCTCGCGCCGAAGACGTGCGGCACACCACGGTCGTCGATGATGATCTCGAGCCGCGGCAACGGCTCGGCGTCGCTGCTGCTGCAGCCGCACGCGATGGCGCACGCGATGAACCATCCCCTACGCATGTCGGCAGCATGGGCCGCTCGCTTGCTCCGCGCCAGCCCGAATCTGTGCGCGCATTCCCGCTACGCGGGTTGCACCGCGTTGTGCAGATTGCTCAGTGCGTTGCTGGGTTCAGCGTAGGGCGATGTCGTGGTGCTGCCGTGCATGCGGTGGTTGGCACGTTCGCTGCTCTCGTGTTTCGCGATGCGGCGATCAACGAACACGAGATGGTGGGTGCTGGGTGTGCTCGCGGCCGGATGCGGCGGCGACGACGAGGGCATGATGACGACGAGCGTCGGCTCGACCGTGACGGTCGGCAGCACGATGACCGGCGGTGACGATACCGGCGACGATCCGACGGCGGACGACACCGGCGACGATCCGAGCGGCGACCCGAGCGGTGACCCGGGTGGCGATCCCAGTGGCGATCCCAGCGGGGATCCGAGCGGCGACCCGAGTGGCGACGACACCGATCCCACGCAAGGCGCGGGCACGTGCGACTTCGACATGACCGCAGCGGTGCGACTCACGGTGGACGTGAGCTGGGAAGGCGGCATCGCAGTG
>DASZPU010000498.1:0-6930 GCA_035550195.1 Nannocystaceae bacterium | reverse complement strand
CCAGGGCGAGAGCGTGCCCGCACACACCGCGAGGAGCACGAGGTCCAGCGCGCCGTGGACCACTGCACCGGCCACCGAGCGCCGGCGACGGCGGTGCTCGAACCGCGCGATGCGTACGCCCTCGAGGATCGCGATGGGCAGCACCATCCAGAAGAACGCGTCGGGCATCAGCGCGCACCCTCGTGATCGGTGGTGGTCACCGCAGGGTTGCTGCGGCGCGAGACGCCGGCCATGCGCGACTCGGCGATGCGTGCTCCGCTGCGACGCTCGCGGATGCGTGGTCGCGGCGAGCTGACCAGGTGCGCAATCGCAGCCAGCGGTCGCGTGAAGAGGCGATCGATGAGCGCATCGAAGCCGAAGCGCGACAACGCAGCGGCGTAGAGGAACCGGCGTACGCGCTCGGGAAGCAGCTGCTCGGCGTGGAAGCTCGAGCGGAACGCACCGCCACCGAGCGCGCTGCGGCGCTCGGCCGCGTCTTGCAGCCACGACGGCGAGCGCAAGAACTGGGCGAGTCGCAGGAGCCCGTGCGCGAGCAGGTGCCACTGCGCGAGCGTGGTCCAGCCGATGCCGATCTCGACGAACATGAGCCCGGCCTGCGCGGCCGCGGAGAGTGCGAGCGCGCCCTTCGCATCGGCGCGCACGCGGGCGGACAGCGACGCCGTGATCGCGGTGACGAGCCCGACGGTGACGACGCCGATGCGCACGATCGGCGAGTTCGCGAGGAGCGGCTCGACGCGCAGCAAGAGATAGACGCCCGCGTGGATCGACAGCGTGCCGTAGAAGAGCGCCGACGACGGTGTGGGCCCTTCCATCGCGCGCAGCACGTAGCCGGTGACCGGCGCTTGCGCGGACTTGCCGATCGCGGCCATGAGAAACGCGAGCCCGAGCACGGTGGCCGCGAACTCACCGAGGTGCACCGCATGATCGGGATCGCCGAGGCCGAGCACGGTGGCCCAGCTCGAGTCGCCGGCGTATTCGTGCAAGAGCACGACGCCGACCAGCAGCGCGATGTCGGCGACGCGATAGGTCGCGAACACGCGGCCGCTGGCTTCGACGGTCTCGGCGCGCTCCCAGAAGAACGCGACCAACAGCGCGCTCGACAGCCCGAGCAGCTCCCAGCCGACGAACATGATGTCGACGCTGCCGCCGAGCACGAACCAGAAGAAGCCGGTGGCTGCGATGCCGACCAGCACGAAGAAGCGCAGGTAGCCGGGCTCGTTGTGGAGGTAGCGGCCGGAGAAGCGACCGAGCACGGGAATCACGGCCGCGCCCAGCACGGTGAGCATCGCCGACAGCGGATCGACGTAGATCGAGACGTCGAGGCGATACGTGCCGACCTCGTACATCGTCCACAGCACTTCGTCGAACTCGTGGTTCGGCCGCAGCATCGTGAACGCGGCCAGGAGCACGCCGGCGAGCGCTGCGCCCGACACCGTGGTGGCCGAGACCGCCGCGACCCACTTCTCGTGCGGGCGCACGCCGCTGACGTCGAGCAGGATGAGCACGAGCGCGCCGGATGCGGGCAACACGAGCGTGAGCAGCGTGAGGATGTGCAGCGGCGACTGCGATGCGAGCGTGCTGGTGAGCCACTCGATCACTCGGCGGCCTCCAGATCGCGACGCGTCCCCTTCTTCACGATGAGACACGGCGCGACGTGATCACGCGTGTGCCCGCACGCTTCGAGCGACGAGCCCACCTCGAAAAGGATGTGCGGCACTGCGGCGTAGGGTTGGAAGCCGTCGTCGACCCAGCGGAAGAAGCCGCGGCCGGAGGGCGAGCACGCGAAGAGATGGATCCAGTGGTTCTCGACGGTGTTCTTCACCGCGGGCAATCGCTCGAGCACGCGCGTGACGATCTCGGGCTCGGACTCGACGAGCGTGACGAGCCGGATCGGATCGTGCAGCTCGGTGGTCTGCCGCCACAGGCCCGGCTGCAGATCACCGTCGGCGCCGTTCGACACGCCGAGCAGGCCGACCACGTTGTGCGGCAGCTTGGTGCCGGAGCCGAACACCACCGGATCCATCGTCGAGAAGAAGTATTCGAGGCTGATGCCCGCGCACACCGGCAGCGGCGCGCCCATGAGCTTCTGCAGCAGCGTGCCCTGATCGTCGTCGGTGGTGGCGTCGTACGACACCATGAACGGGCGACGATCGAGGAAGAGACCGCGCGTCAGCGTGCGGCGGCCGATGATGCACGCGGCATTCGTCGCGTGGTTGTACTCGGGGCGCGTCTCGGCGAAGTCGGCACAGCGCGCGCGCACGCGTGCGACGGTGTCGGGCAGCGGCTCGTCGAGCGGGATGTCGGCGAAGCGACGCGAGCGCTCCTTCGCATTGCGCTCGAGCGCGATCTCGAGGCGCGCGAAGATGCGACCGAGCTCGCGTCGGCGATCGCCGGCGATGTGCTCGAGATCGAACCAGCGCATCCAGTCGAGCGCAGTGTCGTGCTCGCCGGGTACGAAGAGCGTGGCTTCGGGGATCACGATGCCGCGTGCGGACAGCCCAGCGTGCGCGCAGAACACCCGCGCATTGATCCCGCCGCGCCGGCCACCGCACGCGCCACACTGGTAGCCGGAGTTGAACTGGTTGTTGGTGGCCATCGAGCCGTGCGCGACGATCAGCACGAACGGCGCGAAGTCGCGGATCAGCCCGACCAGCCGCAGGTTGCCTTCGACGAGCGCGATGCGGTCCTCCAGCGTGAAGCCCTCGGGCTCGACGCTCGTGTCGTAGAGCAGCTGCGTGCCCTCGTAGTCGTGCGCGGGGCCGACGAACAGCCAGGGAAACAGGAGGTGCACCAGCGCCTTCGGTGCGCGCGCGAAGTTGACGAAGCTCGCGACGAGGCCACCCAACGGGCCCCGCGATGCGTCGTCGCCGAGCGTGCTGCCGAGCGCGCGTCGCCAGCGACGCTTGCGCAGCAGCGCGCTCTCCTGCACGGCGGACAGCTTCTCGGTGACGCGTTTGGTGGGCGTGACCGGTGCGGGGCACGACGGATTCTCGTCGCAGTCGAGCGGTGCGCGGTGCTTGAGCGCGACGCCGAAGAAGCCCGCCGAGCCGTAGGTGACCGCGTTGGGGATCACTTCTTCGATGTGGCGGCGGATCGACTCGCAGCGATCGTCGATGCACACTAGCAGCTGCACGTCGACCCGCTCCGGCAGCTTGTCGCGCGCCATCTCCTGCGCCATGACGATGCCGCCGATGAAGCTGCGGATGTACTCCTCTTCGAACGCGTCCTGGAACGCGCCGAGCTCGATCGACCACGGCACCGATGGGTGCGCACAGTCGAGCGAGCCGAGCGTGCTCGCGAGCGTCGCGAGCGTGGCCTTGCGCCCGTAGAGCCCGTGCGCGACGTCGGTGAGCGCGAGCTCTTCGATCACGAGTCGCACGGCGAGATAGTCGATGAGCTTCACATCGACGCCCTTCGGGCGTTCGTGCGGCAGGTGCTCGAGCCGGTGGATCATCCCGGCGTACCCGGGCAAGGCGAACAGCGCCTCGTGGATCACGTGCGGCCAGCCGGTCTCGCGATCACCACGCTTCGCGAGGCAATCGAGCACGAGCTTCATCGCCGGCGTGTCGGTGCCCAGGCGCGCGCGCAGCCCCGACAGCCACGGCTCGGGCACTCCGAGCGGAGTGCTCGCCAGCCATCGCACGGTGCCGAGCAGGCCGCGCTCGCGTCCAGGCATCGGCCAGATCGCCGAGCCGAGATCGAGGAACGCCGGCAGCACGCGAATGAGAAAGCTGTCGACCAGCGGCCCGATCTCGATCGCCATCTCGGGGCGCACGGTGGAGATGAGGATCGTGCCCGGCTTCGGTGCGGGGAGATCGTCGAGCTTGTCGAGGTTGCGCGCCTGCAGCCGTTTGAGCGCGGACGCGACGTCTTCGGCACGAATCTGACGCTCGGCGAGCAGTCGGCGATAGCGCTCGTACGTCATCGTCGAGCGCGCGCCGCGTATGCGCGTGGCCGCTTCGCACACCTTGTGGAAGTGCTCGTGCTCGAGCGCTTCCATCGGGTTGGTGTGCACGAAGACGCTGAGCGGTCGCTGCTCGGGCAGCCACCGTGCGATGCGATCGATCCACTCCCGCGCCTGCCGCTCGGCAGGATCATCGGTGTCGATCGCCTCGTGCGCGGGCATCGAACGCAACTGTGCGGGTACCGACGCGAGATGACACGCCCCGCGTGATCGGGGTGTGTCACTTCGATCCGCATCACCGCTGCACGCGAGCCTATGCCCTCGCAGAGCGGGTCAAACGAGCACACGCCGCGGCGCGAACCGGGTCATTCTCGGGCGGGGCGCGCGATCTACACGTCGAGCTCGCTCGCGAGCTCCGACCAGAATGCGTCGCTCACGAGGTAGGCGGCCCAGTCGTCTTCGATCTCCGCGAGCCCTCGGCGTTGCTGCCACAAGACGAGATCGTCGAGCTCGCCTTGGTACCAACCCCACAAGAAGCGCACGCGCAGCGGATCGAGGCGACGGCGCTGCAGCTCGGGCACCATGCGCTCGACGTCCGTGCCGTCGAACTCGCCGATGTAGTGCTCGGCTTCGTCGATGAGCGTGCCGATGTGATCGACACCGGCCGGCGTGAGCAGGTACTGCCCCTTCTTCTTGTCCATCGCGACATAGCCGTCGAGCACGAGCTGCTCGAGCGTGCGATCGAGGGGATCGAGCTCGTGCGGCAACACGAGTGGGATCTTCAGTCCGCCGTCCTCGGGGGTGACGTCGAGCTTCTTCAGCACGTAGATGCCCGCGTAAGTCAGCTTCGCTCGCTCGTTGATCATGGTCTCTCCGCGATGCACCAGCGCCGCGCCGAGAGTCGCACGTGATGCCCACCGCCCGCGTCGAAATCCAGCCACGACGTGACGTCGCCGTGGGCATAGTGGATCCGCGGGTGCGTGGCGTCCGCGGGCACGGCGATCGGCACCCGATTCGGATTGCAGAGCGCGAGCACGACCTCGTCGGCGGCGGGCAGGCTCGGCAGCACCGCGGCCAGCCACTTCGACAGCGGCACCAGCACGCTCTCGCCGGGCAGCTCGAACAGCAGCTCGACGTCGTCGCGATCGCGCTGCTCGTCCGCCGAGTGCAGGGCGATCACCAGCGCGTGCGACAACCTCGCGGACGGACGATCCGGCGCCGCGAGCTCGACGTCGTCGATGAACGCACGGCCGAAGCCGGCATAGTCGGCATCGGGCGCGTCACGATCGACGTCGAGTGCGAGCAGCTCGAGCGGCTCGCGCTCGGGCAGCGGTAGATCGGCGATGCGTGCGATCGCCATTCGTCGCGCTATGCGACGAGACGCGTCGCGACGTGCTTCGGCGCGTGCGCGATGCCGAAGCGACCACCGCCGCGGCTGGGTGCGCGCGGAGCCGGACCACCGCCGCCACCGAAGCCGCCACCCTTCTTGCCGTAGCTGCGCCCGCTCTTGCTCTGCTGCGCGCGGAACTTGTCGGGGTTGCTCTGCCGCCACGAGTCGCGGTGGCTGACCAGCGCACCGCGGCGCGCCGAGTTGGTGGTGTACGGCGTCGAGTACATCGGCGTGTAGCCGGGCATGAACATGCGCGACATCATCGAGCCCATCAGCATGCCGGTCGCGATCGCGAAGATCGGCGAGTGGTAGCCGCTGTACGGACCATAGCCCGCGATCTGGTACTGACCCTTGTCTTCGCCGACGACGTCGCGTTGGATCGTGAAGATCTGCTCGCCCTCGTCGACCTTGCCGTCTTCGTTCTTGTCGAAGAAGCCGGTGACGAGCTGCGACTTGTCGTCGTTGTCCTTCACCGAGATGCTGATGACTTCATCACCGGTGTAGATTTCGTTGACGCGCTGCTCGAGATCCTCGGGACCTTCGGCGTCCTTGTAGGCCTCACCGACTGCGTCCCAGTCGATGTCGACGGCGCTGTTCTCGGTGGTGACCCAGCGATCGTTGCCCGCGCCGCAGGCGGGCGCGACGACGGTCAGCGAAACGGCCATGGCCGCGCCCAGCAGACGGGTGGGCCACGTTGTTCGATTGTGCACCGGCGCAACCTAAGGACCCAGGAAGCGGCCGTCAAGACCGCCGCGCGTGCGGCGTCTCCGGCGTCAGTAACGACCTCGCTCGATCGCCGCGATTGCCGTTCGGCCGAGCACGACCACGACGCGGTCGAGGCCGGCAAAGCGGGCGTCCTGCGTGAAACCTCTGCGGAAGCGGAAATAGATCTGCTGCACGATGACCGCGATCTTCAAGAGCGCGAACGCGTAGTAGTACAGCATATTCGAGACGTCACGGCCGGTGCGTTCGCCGTAACGGCGCGCGAGCTCGCGGCGTGACGGCGCGCCCGGCTCCATCGTCGGACTGAACGCCATCGCCTGCCACGCCGGATCGTCGCCGGGCTCGACCCAATAGCCGAGCGTGGTGCCGAGATCGAGCAACGGGTCACCCAGCGTGCACATCTCCCAGTCGAGCACCGCGACGATGCGCGTGGGATCCTGCGGGTCGAGCATCACGTTGTCGAACTTGTAGTCGTTGTGCACGAGCGTCGCGTCGGACTCGGGCGGCAGATGCTCGAGCAACCAGCGGCCGAGCGCATCGATGTCGGGCACGTCGTCGGTGCGGGCCTTCTGCCAGCGCGCGAGCCAGCCCTCCACTTGGCGGCGCACGTAGCCCTCGGGCTTGCCGAGATCCGCGAGGCCGGCCTTCGCGACGTCGACGGCATGCAGCGCGGCGAGCTGATCGACGAGCGACTCGCACATCTTGCCGAGCAGCTCGGGCGTGACGCCGAGCTCGGGCGGCACCTTGCGCCGCAGGATCACGCCGCGACGCCGCTCCATCAGATAAAACGGTGCACCGATCACCGCGGTGTCTTCGCAGCGTGCGAGCGGTCGCGGTGCCGGCGGATAGACCGGCGCGAGCCCGGCGAGCACGCGGTACTCGCGATCCATGTCGTGGCCGGACTTCACCTGCA
>DASZPU010000497.1:0-3972 GCA_035550195.1 Nannocystaceae bacterium | reverse complement strand
AGCCATCCATCACCGGCATCATCAAGTCGAGCAGGATCACGCACGGACGCTGCTCGTCGGCGTGCAGGCGATCGAGCGCGTCGCGTCCGTGCACCGCGCCCACCGCTTCGTAGCCGCTGTCTTGGATGATGTCGATCAGCGACTCGCGGATGTCCGCGTCGTCGTCGACCACCAAGATGCGATGGGCCGTCACAAAGTCTCTCTTGGAAGGCGTAGCACGAACTCGGCGCCACCGCCGTCTCGACGCGCGGCTTTTAATGTGCCCCCGTGTGCGTCAACGATGCGTTCCGCGATGTAGAGCCCCAGCCCGAGCCCACCATGGTTGCGGATCGACGCTGCGCGCTCGAACCGTTGGAAGATCCGTTGAAGATCGGCCTCTTCGACGCCGGGACCGCGATCGGCGACCCTGACCTCGTATCCCTGCGCGTCCGCGCGCATCGTCACTTCGATAGGGTGCCCGGCCCCGAATTTCATCGCGTTGCTCATCAGGTTGGACATCACCTGCTCGAGCTTCGTGCGGTCCCAGTCGCCGTGGCAACCGCGGATCACCTCGACGCGGAGGTCGCTTCCCGCGCCCTCGGCTGCGCTGCGCAGCAGATCGGTCACCTGCGTAACGACCTCGGCGAGGTCCACGGTTTCGCGGGCGAGGACGGGGCGTCCCGCCGCGATGCGAGACACGTCGAGCAGGTCGTCGATCAATCGCGACAGGCGTTGTCCCGCGCGCACGGTACGCTCGAGGCGTACCGCGAGCGGGTTGTGGTCATGCGTCAAGCGCTCGTGGACGCCGTGGAGCCCGAGCAACATCGCCGACAACGGAGTGCGCAGCTCGTGCGAGACGACCGCGAGGAACTCGTCGCGTAGCCGCAGCGCTTCCTCGGCCCGTGCAGCACGAACGCGTTCTTCCTCGAGCTGCACCCGCTCGGTGAGATCGCGCGTTACCTTCGCGAAACCGATGAGGTGACCGTTCGGGTCGCGCAACGAAGTGAGCACGACATTCGCCCAGAAGCGCGACCCGTCTTTGCGGATGCGCCAGCCCTCGTCCTCGAATCGTCCATCGCGCGCCGCCCCTTCGAGCTCGCGCGCGGCCTTCCCCGCCTCGAGATCCTCCTTCGAGTAAAAACGCTCGAGGGATTCCCCGATGATCTCGTCGGCACGATAGCCCTTCAGACGCTCTGCACCTGCGTTCCAGGTCGTCACGCGCCCCTCGGGATCGAGCATGAAGATCGCATAGTCGGTGACCCCGTCGATGATGAGCCGCGCTCGCTCTTCGCTGCGCCGCAGCTGCTCCTCGGCCATGCGACGCACGGTGAGGTCTCGCGTGATCTTCGTGAAGCCGAGCAAGCGCCCGTCGTCGTCGCGCCGCGAGGTGATCGTCACCTCGGCCCAGAAGCGCGAGCCGTCGCGACGCACGCGCCATCCGGCATCTTCGACGCGGCCCGCCGAAGCCGCGGTATCGAGCAACAGCTGCGCGCGGCCGGCCGCGAGATCCTCGGGCGTGTAGAAGATCGAGAAGTGCGCGCCGATCACTTCTTCGGCAGTGTAACCCTTGATGAGCTGCGCGCCCGCGTTCCAGGTCTGGATGCGCCCCTCGGGATCGAGCACGAAGATCGCGTAGTCGCGGACGCTCTCGACCAGCTGGCGGAAGAGATGCTCGTCGATTCCGGTGTGGGGCCCGTCGGCACTCATCGCGGCGCCCGATCTGCTCCGACGTTGCGCGGCAGCCAGACGGAGAACACCGTGCCCTCCGCGGCCGACGAGCGTACCTGGATGCGTCCACCGTGCGCCCGCACGATCTCGCGGCTGATGTAGAGGCCGAGCCCCAGCCCGCGGGCACGATCACGGCGGCGGCCTTCCACCATCGCGTCGAACACCAGCGGCAGCTCGTCGGCCGGGATCACGCCCTTGTTGCGCACCTCGATCTCCACCAGCTCGGCACCGTTGCCGTCGACGACGACGTCGACGCCGTGCTCGATCTCGCCGTGCTGGATCGCGTTGCCGACGAGGTTCGAGAAGACCTGCGCGAGCCTATCGCCGTCCCAGCTCCCGCGCGTGTCGCCGCTGCGCTCGACGCGGATCTGCCAGTCGGGGTTCGCGTCGTCGAGCTCGTCGACGACGTGACGGATGACCGGGAAGAGCTCGATGCGGCTGGGCTCGACGCCGATGCCACCGCCGACGCGCACGCGCGTGAAGTCGAGCAGCTGATCGATCATCCGCGCCATGCGATCGCCGCTGTTGAGGATGCGCGACAGCGGGCGCACCAGCTTCTCCGCCTCGGGCCGCAACATCACCGCTTGTGCGGCCATCACCATCGCGTTCAACGGATTGCGCAGATCGTGGCCGAGCATGCCGGTGAACAGCTCGTTGAACCGCACGGTGCGCTGCAGCTCCGCGAAGCTGCCGAAGCGGATGAGCGCCGCGGATACGTGATCCGCGATCGCGCGCACGACCGCGAGCTCGTGCGTCGCGAGCTCGCGCGGCGTCGCGAAGTACAGCATGAGCTTGCCGATCAGCCGGCCACGGTTGACGAGCGGGATGAAGGCGAGCGCGCCGATACCTTCGCGACGGAAGAGCCCGAGGTAGCCGGCCATCGCTTCGTCGGCGTCGACGTCGGTCACGAGCACGGGCTGGGGATCGATCGCATCGCGCGGCCACGGCGAGTGCCCGTCGACCACGGCGCGGTAGGCATCGGAGATCCCACGCCAGGCCTTGAAGCGCATGACCCCGGCGTCGTCGCACGCGAGGATCGCCGCGCGCGAGGTGCCGACGGCGTGGTCGAGGGCGTCGAGCGCCGGACCGAACACGTCTTCTTCGTGCTCGGCTCCGATCACCGCGGCGGCCAGGCGATAGAGCAGCTCGGCGCGCTCGCGGAGCTCGCGTTGGTGCGCGAGCAGGCGCAGGCGACCGAGCGCCTGTCCGGAGTAGTGCGCGACGAGGTGCAGGAAGCGACGACGATCGGCATCGAGCTGCTCGACGCGATCGAAGGTGAGCCCGATCGCGCCCAACAGCTGGCCGTGCGCGAGCACGGGCAGGCACGCGACCGCGTACTCGCGCTGCGGATCGGTGAGCGGCGCGCACTCGGGATAGCGCTCCACGAGCTCGGCCTTCGAGGCCAGGTACACCGGCTTGCGCTCGCGCAGCGCTTCCACGATCGGCAGCGCCGGCCCTTCGTCGAACGCGAGGTCGCCGAGCGCGGCTCGGGCCACGTCGCCGTAGCCGTTCGCCCGCACCATCGTCGCGACGCGCTCGCCTTCGGGCACGACCCACAGGCCGGCGGTCGAAGCATCGAGCGCACGCGCGACGCGATCGACGATCGCTGCGTATACGTCCTCGGGTGCGACCGCTTCGGCGATGGCGCTGGTGACCCGCACGAGCAGCTCGGCCTGCGAGGCCGCGGCATCGCGCGCACGATCGAGCGCCTCGCGCTCCGTGACGTCGGTGACCAGCGCGACGAAGCCCCGCACGCGCCCGTCGGGTGCGAGGTCGGGCACGTAGTTGCCTTCGACCGCTCGCGCGCCGCCGGAGCGGTAGGGCACGTTGGTGGAGAAGGTGACGTTGCGACCGTCGAGCGCGACCCGGATGTGATCGGCGAGCGCGGTGTGGGCCGCGTCGCCCAAGACTTCGCGCATCGTCTTGCCGACGACGGACGCGCGCGTCACCCCGAACCAACGCTCGTAGGCCGCGTTGACGAAGCGGTAGCGCTGCTCGATGTCGATGTATGCGACCAGTGCGGGCACCGCATCGGTGACGAGCTGCAGGTGCGTGGTGCTGGTCTGCAACACCTCCCGATCGGCTTCGAGCTCGCGCAGCGCCGAGCGCAGCGCCGACTCGATCTCGCGCCGACGGCCGAGCTCCTCCACGAGTGTTTCGGGATCGCGTGCGCCGAGTGGCTCGACGGACTCCGTCGACATCGTTTCATTGAACTCGCATACGGTCGCCGCATTGTCCAGTCGTGAACGGTGATCTGCGGCATCA
>DASZPU010000496.1:0-2355 GCA_035550195.1 Nannocystaceae bacterium | reverse complement strand
CCCACAACGCCGATGCCAGCGCTCACCCGATCTACACGCGCAGCGGAGCGGTGCTCGCGACCAACCTCGACGACGACCCGGAGTCGGAGATCGTCCACGGCATCGCGATCGTCGACAACGACGGGCTCGTGGTCTCCGACGCGTTCAACAACGAGCTCGACCTCGGCTCCGGTGTGTACGGCAGCCCGCCCGGCTACGTCGGCGGCATCGTCACCGCGGCCGACCTCGACGGCAACGGCACGATGGAGATCATCACCGGACGCGAAGCGTTCGGCGTCGACTGGACACAGCCGCCGATCGGCAACCCCACGGTGGTCGCGTCGCAGCTGTGGACCGCGGGTGGTGACGATGGTTATCCGGCGATCGCCGATCTCGATCAGAACGGCTCGCCCGAGGTCGTCTTGGTGAGCAACGGCGTGCTGCGCATCCTCGACTCGGCGACGGGTCAGCTGTGGTGCGGTCGCGATCCCACCGGTGCGATGTGTGCGGGCAACGATGCCGCTCGCACGCAGCCGATCACGCTCGCCACCGACGACACGCTCGAGACCGGTCGCGGTGGCCCGGCGACGGTCGCCGACTTCGACGGCGACGGTCGACCCGAGGTCGGAGTCGCGGGCGCCACCGCGTACGCGGTCTACGACTTCAACCGCACCGACGAAGAGATCGTGCAGCCGGTCGGCAATCCTCCGCCGGGCCCCGGTGACGTGTACGTGCGCTGGCAGGCGATCACGCAGGATCAGTCGTCGAACGTCACCGGCTCGTCGGTGTTCGACTTCCAAGGCGACGGCGCTGCCGAGGTGCTCTACCAAGACGAGTGCTATGCGCGCGTGTTCGACGGCGCGACCGGTACGGTGGTGCTCGAGATCGAGAACTCGTCGCCCACGATCCACGAGTACCCGATCGTCGCGGACGTCGACGGCGACGGTAACAGCGAGTTCATCGTGATCGCGGCGTCGACCAACCCCGAGCTGTGCGACACGATCCCCGGATACGTCGCGCGTCAGGGTGTCTTCGTCTACGGCGATGCCAACGACTCGTGGGTGCGCACGCGTCAGGTCTGGCCGCAGCACACCTACCACGTGACCAACGCGACCAGCTCCGCGCTCACGCCGTTGGTGGAAGATCAGAACTGGACGCAGCCGGAGCTGAACAACTTCCGGCAGAACGTGCAGGGTGAAGGCATCTTCAACGCGGCGGATCTGTCGGTCGACATCGCGGTCGGCACGCAGACCTGCCTCGACGAGCAGTTCCAGATCTTCGTCACCGTGCGCAACAACGGCTCGCTCGGCGTGCCCGCGGGCGTGGCCGTGTCGCTGTGGGAAGGCATGGACGACACCGGCGATCTCATCGGCACGCAGATGACCAACGAAGCGCTCCTGCCCGGTGGCTTCGAGCAGTTCATCTGGCTGGTCGGTGCGCCCGCCGAAGAGCCCAAGAACTACTACACCACGGTCGATGGTGCCGAGGTCGACAACGGGCTCGTCGCCGAGTGCGACGAGAACAACAACACCGCGGCGACCGAGACGGTCGCGTGCCCGACCCCGGGCTGATCCGACGAAGCGAGCCCGCCGTGGCTTTGCCACGGCGGACCAAACTAAGCGCGCGCGTCGGCGTCCCCGAAGCGCAGCACGGCGCAGCGGGTGCGATGACGGAAGATCGTGCGCAGCTGCGGGGCGACCCACAGCGCGTGTGCGGGCGTGCTGAACGGCGCGAGCGGCAACGCGTACCACACGCGATCGGTCATCACCGTGGTCTCGCCCTCGGCGACGAACTCGTGCTCGTGGTGCCACGCGCGATAAGGACCGGAGAGCTGGCTGTCGGCGAAGCCACGCTCGTCGAGTCGATCGATGCGCGTCAGCCAGCGCAGACCGATGCGACCGAGGTACACGCGATGCTGGATCTCGAGGCCCACGTGCACGACCTCCGGCGGATGCCCGATGGTCGCGAAGCGCATGTTCGCCGGCGTCATCGCGCCGAGGTTCTGCGAGTGGGAGAAGAACGCGAGCACACGATCGAGCGGGGTCGCGAGGCGAATGCGGGTCTCGAGCTTCCACCGCGGATGACGTTCGTCGAGGTACGGCATGTGCGGCCACGCGTCGACGCGCGTGACGTCGAGCGGCGCGCGACCGTGCAAGAGCTCGTGGAACGCAGAGGGCAGCTCGCGGTGCTGGAAGCGGAAGCCGAGCTGCTCCGCGCGTTTCGGTAGCACGCGCTGGCCGTGCAGCACGATCTGCGCGGCCTCGCCGAGCATGAGCTGCAACGCGAACGCGGGCGCGAAGGCGAACTGCGGGCGATGCAGCGCGCGCGCGAGCGTGCGGGTGAGCTCGCGGTTCGTCACCGGCGTGGGCGCGGTGG
>DASZPU010000495.1:0-7945 GCA_035550195.1 Nannocystaceae bacterium | reverse complement strand
GCTCGGTGAGCGCGAGCGGGCCTTCGACCTCCGCGTTCGCTTCGTAGGCGACGAGCGCGAGCGTGGTGCCGTCGGCCGCGGTGAGCTGCACGGGCGCGCGTTCGGTCGCGATGTCGGCGAGCGCGCGCGGTGGAAGGATGTCGGCGTCGAGCGCTGCGCCGGGATTCGCCGTGCAGCCTGCACCGATCACGACCGCATGGAGCCACCGCGCGAAGCGTCGCATCGCCGCCTCGACAACCATGGCGCCGCCGAGTTCCGCGCGGCACGAACGCGCGCCGCGACCAAGGGAAGTAACTAGCCCGCGGTCACGTGCTCGTGCACGTCGATCGAGTGGCAGCCGTCGAGCATGCGATCGACCGCGTCCACCGACTGCGCGCCCTGCTTGTCCGAGCGACAGTGGTACGCGAGGCCCTTCTTCTCGCCCCATGTGACGAAGTGGAAGCGCTTGTCGCCCGCGAGCTCGGTCTCGTAGATCACCGCCTTGTCGTCGTCGCGCACGAACGCGCGGAAGCCCGGGCCCCAGCGCTTCACGATCTCGGCCTTCTCCAAGAGCACGTCGATGCGTCCGCGATGGATCTCCATGTGGAAATCCGGATCCGCATCGACGACGACGAAATCGTCGCGCGCGGCTGCCTTCGCGCCGTCGGGGCCGCGGATCGTCGCGCCGATGCCGGACGGCGAGAGATCGACGTCGACCGTGGGATGCTCCACGGTCGACGTCGGCGCGTCGGACGATGCCGTTTGCGGGGGCGCGCTCGCGGGCGCGTCGGGGCGGCAGCCCACGCACACGCACACGATCGCGCAAGCGATCATCGCTCGCGACGTCGTCATGACGCGATCACTCGGGGCTCTCGGCTTCGGCTTCCGCCTTCGCGCCCTCGCCCTGGACCTCGGCCGATGCCGCGCTGTCGTCGTCCGAGGCATGGGCCGCGGCCGCGTCTTCGTCGGTGGATGCGCCGGCGGCCGCGTCGTCGCCTTGGGCTTCGGCCTCGGCGCTGCCGGGCTCCGCGGTCGCCGTCGTCTGCTTCTTGCAGCCGACTGCGAGGGCGAGGGTGGCAAGGAGCATGGTGGGGATCAGTCGTTTCATTCGCTGGACTCCTGTTTCCGGCGACGAAGTAGCAACACCGTGACCCGGCGCCACTCGCCCCGAGCACGGTTCGGTGACATCCACGCCCCCACCCGACGAACGCCGATCAACCGGGTGACCCGAACGCGACCGAGGAACGCATCTCGAGCCCGAGCGACCAAAGGCTAATTGAGCATCGAGCGCGGGAAGCGACCGGAGTCGTGGAGCTCGGCGCAGATCATCGCGCTGCACTCGAGCAGCCACTTCGCGCGCTCGTCGGCGTCGGGCGCATCGAGGCAGCGTTGCTGCACCTCGAGCAACGGCGAGCGCGAGCCACCATCGATGCTCGGCACGCAGCCGAAGGTCGGGATGATCGCCGCGATCGCATACAAGAGCACGCGGTTGTCGGGGATGCCGAGCACCGATTGCAAGAGCTGCTGATCGTCGCCGGCGAGCGAGCGAGCGATGCGCTCGAGCTGCGCCTTGAGCACTTCGACTTGGTTGTCGTCGCACGGATGCTCCTCGGGGAGCAGCTCCACTGCGAGCTGACGGAAGCGCTCCTGCGAGCGCACCTCTTCGAGCGAGCGCACGCGTCGAACACCTTCGAGGCGGATGAAGCGACGCCCGTCGGGCAAGCGATGATGCGACAGCAATCGGCCCACGCCGAACACCGGCTCGACCTCGGGCTTGCCGTCGTAGTCGCGCTCGAAGCCGGGACGAAGCAACGGCACGCCGACGTGACGACCATGTGCGAGCGCATGATCGACGAGCTCGATGTAGCGCGGCTCGAACACGTTGAGCGGCAACACGATGCCGGGCAACAGCACGACGTTGGGCAGCGGGAAGATCGGCAGCGCCCCGAGCACGTCCTCAGCGAGATCGACGTCGTCCAGCATCGCGGCCCACAAAGCGTAGTCGCAATTCGTGGGTCGGGCGAGGGCCGTCGTGCAGATGCGAGCGGCGCCCCCCGAGGCGCGCGAGATCGGTGCGAGCGCCCCTATGCGAGATGCCGGCGGGCCCACCAGGTTTTCAGCGAACGTCCCCCGCATGAACGACATTTCTCGCGGGCGGCCACAAACGCGGCTTGCCTCGCGGAGAAGCCCTGCCATGCTAAGCGAACCTTTCGTTCGCTGCTGCTCAGGCGCGAGGCATCAGCCGGTCGCGCAGCTCTGCTCGATCGCGGAACTCCCCGCGGAACGACGCGGTGACGACTTCCGCGGCGTGGCGTTGCTCGGGGATTCGCAAGCACGCGTGCTCGCCCACCATGATGCAGGCCGCTCCGCGGGCATCGAGGTGCTGCATGATCGCGTCCACGACGTCGTTGCACGCGCGCTCCTGCAGCGTCAGCCGACCGGTGCAACAGCGCACGAGCTCACCGAGCCGACCGAAGCCCACCAGCTTGTCGCTCGGTAGATACGCGACCGTGGCGCGGCCGATGTACGGCAATAGATGATGCGGGCACATGCCGGAAAACGGCAGCTCGCGGATCACCACCATCTCGGTCGGCGCTTCGCCGAGCACCGGCTCGCCGAGGATCCGCGCGGGGTCGAGCGTCGCGCCCACGAGGAACGCTTCGCACCACAGCTTCGCCACGCGATCGGGCGTGCCGGTGAAATCCTTCGCCGAGAGATCGGCCCCGGCCGCGCGCAAGAGCGTCGCGACCGCGTCGCGCAGCTTCGCGGGATCGACGGGCTCGGCGACGCGGCTGCCCCGAGCGCGTGCGCCCGGTTGCTCGCTCGCGCCCCGCCGCAGTGCGATCGCGGTGCGCGGTGCCGACGCGCGGCGACGTGGTCGCCCGCTCATCGTGCGCTCCCGAGTGTCGCCGGATCGATCATCGTCGTCGCGCACGACGCTGCCCCGCCCTCGCGCCGCTGTCAATCGCAACCCACGCGCGCGCACGCGCTGGTAGCCTCGCGTCATGTCCGATGAGCGACCGATCGCGCTCGTCACCGGCGCGGCGGTGCGCGTCGGTGCTGCGATCGCGACCGCGCTCGCCGACGCGGGCCATCGCGTGTGGATCCACCACCATCGCTCGGGCGACGCCGCGCTCGCGCTCGCGCAGACCCTGCGCGCACGCAATGGCGACGACGCGGTCGCGGGCGTCGTCGCAGCGGACCTCTCCGACGCGGATGCGCGTGCGCAGCTCGTCGCCACCGTGCTCGCCGCAGGTCGGCTCGACGTGCTGGTCAACAGCGCCGCGTCGTTCGAGCGCGGCGATCTGCTCGCGCGCACCGACGCCGATCTCGAGCGCGTGCTCGGGCTCAACCTCGTCGCACCGATCGCGCTCGTACGCGGCTGCGCCCGCACGCTCGCCGCCGCGCCGAGTGGATGCGTCGTGAACATCGTCGATGCGTTCGGCCGCGCACCGGTGCCGGGCTATCTCGATCACTGCGTCGCGAAGGCGGGCCTCGAGCTGGCGACGCGCGCGTTGGCGATCGAGCTCGCACCGCTGCGCGTCAACGCGGTCGCGCCGGGCACCGTCGACTGGCCCACCGATCCGCGCTACGCCGACGCGAAGGTGCGTGCCGGCGTGCTCGCCCAGATCCCGCTCGGCCGGATCGGCACCCCCGAGGACGTGGCGAAAGCGGTCACGTACCTCGTCGGCGCCCGGCACGTCACCGGCCACACCCTCGTCGTCGACGGGGGCCGCACGGCCGGATCGCGGGGCTGAGCCCGCCAAAGCGGTGCCCGGCCGATCCGTGACGATCGCCGTCTCCGTTGGGGTTGACCCCCGCCGCCCCTCCTCCTATATGTGGCCGCCTTCGATGTCGACGCCCGAAGCCACGCCCGCCGCCGCCCCGACCGTCACGACCAACGACAAGACCCAGTACGAGCCCGTGCAGGGCCGTCCGCTCGAGGTCAAGGTCGACGATCGCGGGGTCGAGCGAGCGATTCGCAAGCTGCGGCGCCTGATGGCGAGCGAGGGTGTGCTCCGCGAGATCAAGCGGCGCCGCCACTACGAGAAGCCGAGCGTGAAGAGCAAGCGCAAGCTGCGAGAGGCCGAGCGTCGTCGCAAGCGCCGCGAACGCAAGAAGCAGCACGTCGACCATCGCGCCTGATACCCTCGTGGCCATGTCGCGCCGCGTCGTCGTTCCGCGTCTTGCCGAGGGAGCGGCCGCGCTGCCGCAAAAAGACGGGCTGCAGATGTTCGAGCCGCCGCAGCTCGCCGCGCTGCGCATCGTGTTCGGAGTCGGCCCCGCGACCGGTGAAGCGCCGGACAACGAGAGCTTCCGGCCGACGTACACGATGTCGATGCCGATCTTCTCGATGGGCGGCCTCGATCCCGACGGCGTCTACGAGTTCGATGCGGGGCTGTTGCTCGAGGACATCCGTCGTCGCTCGCTGCGACGACGTTGGGGCGCGCGGCTCGAGATCGAGCTGACGCAGGCCGCAGAGTCGGTGCCCCACGCGGACGTGTACGTCGATGCGCCGTGGGCCGACGACGCGGAGAGCCCGGGGCTCGTCGTGCTCGGTCGCAGCGGTCGCGGCATCACGCTGCCCGGTGGCGCGCGCACGATCGTCGTCGCGACCACCATCGCGTTCGATGCCAAGCGCGTCGCGCAATTCTCGGGCGCGTACGTGGCCCAGCTCCGCGACGTCGAGCCCGAGTCGACCACCAAGCCCAAGGTCGCGAGCCTCGCCCGCAGCGTGCAGGTCGACCTGACGCGCTTCGAATTCGAGGGCTGACCTGCAACGCTTCGCGCGGCGCGGTCGACCTCTGCGTCGATGCGGCCGCGATCGCAGACCCGCGTGCGCGCGATCGTGCTGGTCGCGATGCTGGTGCTGGCGCACGCGATCGCCCGCCCCGTCGTGCGCAGCGGGTTCGGCTGCGGCCCGGTCGACGGCCCCGACGGATCCGACGCGCAGCTCGTCGTCTTGAGCTGGAACCTGCGCAACTTCCCCGGCGACGAGCAGGACCTCGACGCGATCGCGGCCCGCATCGACGCGACGGCACCGCACGTGCTCGCGCTGCAGGAGATCCACGACGCGCACGCGCTCGCCGAGCTGCTGCCCGATCGCACGATCCTGCGCTCGTGGGGCGGTGGCGCGCGCGGGCAACACGTCGGTGTCGCGCTCGACGAACGCACGCGATTGCTGGACGCGCCGATCGAGCACGACGCGCTCGCGCTCGGCGGTCGCGTACGTCCGGCGTTCTCGACCCAGCTCGCGGTCGACGGCGGACTCGACTTCCAGATCGTCGTCGTGCACCTGAAGGCTGCGCCCGAAGGCGCCGCGACGCGCCGCATCCAGTGGGCGCTGCTCGCCGATGCGATCGCACGACTGCGCGCGACCTCCGACGATCCCGATCTCGTGCTGGTCGGCGATTTCAACACCACCGGCGACGACACCAAGAGCGCAGACGACGAGCGACGCGAGCTGGTCGACGTGCTCGCGCGCATCGGCCTGCGCGCGGTGGAGATCGAAGGTGGCTGCTCGGCGTACTGGGATGGCGAGCGCCACGACGGGTGGTTGGAGCCCGCGCTGCTCGATCTCGCGTTCGTCGCAGGCTTCGAAGAGTACGAGTGGCGCGCGACGCCGCTGGGGGCCTGCGCCGCGCACGGCTGCAGCGCGCTGCGCTCGACCGCTGCGCATCCCGATCCGCAGGTCGCAGCGATGAGCGATCACTGCGGTGTGTTGCTCCACGCACGCGTCGCGACGACGTTGCCGTGACGCGCGGCCCGTGACAGCATCGCGGCAGATGGACGCGCCTTTCGCACGCAAGCCCGCCACCGCGCTCGCGATGCTCGGGATCATCGTCTCGGGCGTGCTGCAGGTGCTGCACGTGCGCACGTACCTCGTGCCGAGCGCGGAGAGCTTCTGCACCGTCGGCGACACGCTCGACTGTCACGCGGTCACGCTCTCGCGCTTCTCGGTGCTGCTGGGCGTGCCGCTGCCGGCCTGGGGCGCGCTCGGCTTCTATGCGATGGCCCTGGTCGCGTGGCGCGGCGCGAAGCTGCTCTTGCCGATGTCGGCGATCGCCGCGTTCGCTTCGCTCGCGCTCTTCGCCGAAGAGCTGCTGCACGTCGGCGCCATCTGCATGTTCTGCGAAGCGGTGCACGTCATCGCGATCGCGTTGTTCGTGCTGGTGTGGATGCAGCGCGATCGCCTGCGCCCCACCACGAAGAGCGACTACCACGCCGGCGTGGCATTGCCCGCGGTGCTGTGGCTCGGCGTGCGACTGTTCGCGCCCGCGTACTGGACCAGCGTGCTGTGGACGCGCGACCTGCCCTTCGCGAGCGGCGTCGACGAAGAAGGCTTCCCGTGGATCGGCGCGCGCGAGCCCAAGGTCACCGTGCACGAGTACACCGACTACGCGTGCCCGCACTGCATGATCGCGGCCTCGCGCTCGCGACGACTGCTCGCGGCGAACCCGGACGACCTCCGCATCGTGCGACACCAGCAACCGCGGCTGCGCTGCAGCGACAAGGCGATGAGCGGTTGCCAATCCGTGCGCGTCGCGTTGTGTGCCGGCGACATGGGCAAGTTCTGGCAGGCCGACAGCTGGTTGTTCGCGAACACGACCGGCCAGCGCGATGTCGATGTCACCGCGGCAGCGCGCGACCTCGAGCTCGACGCGACCGCGCTCGCAGCGTGCGTCGACGATGTCGCGACGCAGCACCGCGCGGCCGCGCTCGCCGAGGAGGCGCGCAGCAAGAAGGTGCGCGGCACCCCGGGCTACGTGATCGACGGCGAGCTGCTCGATCCCGAAGCCGCGGGGAAGATCCTGAACGACAGGCTTTAGACGAGCGCCTCGAGCCCGCCGTGGCTTTGCCACGGCGGACAGCGAGCACGACTGCTCGCACCCGGAAGAGCGCCGGACGGCGCGACCAGAGCTAACCGGGGATCGTGGCCGGCGGACCGCCCTCGCAGCCCCACTCGAAGTTGTCGAGCAAGACGACGGTGTCGAGGATCGGATCGGAGAGGTCGAACACCGCGAAGATCACGGTGATGTCCTCGAGCGGCACGACGCCGGCCGTCGTGGTGAGCCACTTCGTGCCCGCGTGGCCTTCCATCGCCGTGCCCTGCAGCTCGGGTGCGCTGCACGGTGCGGGGCAGTCGAATGGATTCGGCGCGTCCTTGTAGTCGAGGAAGCCGGCGTTGAGCGAGATCGGATGGCCCATCTCGTCGAACGAGATGTTGCCCGTCCAGTTCTCCGAGTCCAGCCAGGCGATGTACATGTCATTGAACGTCGTCTGGTAGTAGTCGGGATACTCGGTCGAGAACATCGCGAGGTTGTAGCTGAACCCCGTGGTGTTCGCGGGCACGGTGGCGGTGAACCGCATCTCGGTCCAGTCGTACGCGCCGCTGCCCTGCATCCACTGCGCTTCGATCGTGTTGCTGCAATCGCCGGTGCCGACCAGCCCGGGATTCGCCGCGCAGTCGTCGGTGGGATCCACCGCGTTCGACATCATCGGCAACGGCAGATCGGCACCGTTGTCGATGAAGCCCGCGATGTCGTTCGATGCGAACAGACCCGCGCTCGTGATGTCGGCCGCGTGTCCGCTCGACATGACGAGGATCTTGTCGCCTTCGCGCGGAGGATACGGCGCGGGCACATACGTGCCGAGGTCGCCTTCGTGGATGTAGAAGCCGAGCGGGTCACCGCTCGCGACGCCGTCGACCTGCGGCCCGCCGGGGCAGTTGAGCCCGATGATGCGCCACGGATCGTCTTCGTTGCCGTCGTCGCACGAGATCGACGGCGGCGCTCCGCATGCACCCTCGTCGTACGGCGTGTCGACGACATTACCGACGTCGAAGTAGACCGGCGGCGGTCCACCCTCCGAGCTCTCGCCCGGATCCGCGGTGGTCTGCGGCCCGTCGTCGTCCGCCGACGACGCGGCGCCCGTCGACGTGCCGGCGCCGCTCGACTCGACGCCA
>DASZPU010000494.1:0-5820 GCA_035550195.1 Nannocystaceae bacterium | reverse complement strand
TTCATCCTGCCCAACGACAACATCCGCGACGACGCGTTCGTGCGCCCCGGCACGCACACGCCACCCGCCACCGACGGCCCGATCGACTCGCCGCCCTACTCGGCGAGACTGAGATTGCGTGCCGACGTCGACATCAGCGGGCTCAATCCCGCGGCGCAGGTCGTCGCGCAGGCGATGAAGACGTACGGCATCATCCTCGCCGACGGCGGCAACATCACGTTCACCGCCGCGGCCGACGACGTCACCACGGCGAAGTGGGACGGCGTCGGGCTCGGGCCCCACGATCTGAAGGATCTGCAGTGGAGGCAGTTCGAGGTGGTCGATGGCGGCCCGCCGATCGCGTGGAGCGAAGGCGAGTGCACGCGCGACCCGATCACGCGCTGACTCAACCGGGGTAGTCGAGCTGCAGCACGAGCGCGCCGATCTCGATGCGATCGCCGCGCTCGAGCTGCATGCGCTGCGTGATCGGCTGCCCGTTCACGCGCACCGATCCGTCGGTGACGATCGGACGCAGCTGCGGTAGCTCCGGCAGTCCGCCCCACTCGAGCATCGCGTGCACCGCTTGGATGCCGGTGCCGCGCAACGGCAGCTCGACGTCGCGACCCGAGCCCATGCGATGGATGCCGGGCAGGAGCAGGTGCTCGTCGAAGCCACCGTAGGGCAGCTCGATGCGCACCGTCGCGGCCACGGCCACGCCGAAGTCGTAGTGGAGGATCGAGCCCAACGCGTTCGCGAGCGCGCCCGCATCCGCAGGGCGCAGCTCGGGCATCTTCTCGAGGCACGCCGACACCAGCTCGACGAGCGTCGGCGGTAGATCGCGCGCATGCGGATAGCGATCGAGCGGCACCGGCAGGGTGCTGCGATGGGCCGCGAGCCACGGCACCGGATCGTCGCGCAACGCGTCGCGCACGTCGGAGAACATGCGATCGGGGAAGAAGATGCAGCGCCCCGCGATGAGCTCGTACAGCACGGTGGCGAGGCTGTACACGTCGGAGGCGGGCGTGAGCCGCGGGTTGTAGAGCTGTTCGGGCTGGCAGTAGTGCGGCGTGCCGATGATCATGCGACCGATCGTCACCTCGCTGCTCATCTGGTTGCCGGTGTCCCACGCACGTGCGAGCCCGAAGTCGAGCACGCGCACGTTGTGATCGGGCTCGACCCACAGGTTCGCGGGCTTGAGATCGCGATGCACGATGCCGTGCGCGTGCGCTTCGGCGAGCCCGAGGCAGGCTTGATGGATCATCCACACCGCTTGCGCAGCCGGCATCGGCTCGTCGAAGTCGTGGAACTCGTCGAGCTGCTGGCCCTGCAGGTAGTCCATCAGGATCCACACGCGTCCGTCTTCGCCTTGGCCGGCGTCGTGGATGCGTGCGACGTGATGGTTGGTGAGCGTGCGCAGCACCGCGATCTCGCGCAACGCTCGACGTGACGCGTCGGGATCCGACAGCGCACGCATCGACACCTTGAGCGCCATCTCCTGTGCGAACCCGGGTGCGCGCACGCGATACACCGCCGCGAACGCGCCGCGCCCGAGCTCGGCGACGATCTCGAACACGCCATAGTTGCCGCCGATGACCAGATCGACGTCGAGGCTCATCGGTGGGCCTCCAGCCACGCGTCGAGCTCCTTCGCGTAACGCTCGACGCGCGGGTTGACGGGATCGAGGCCACGACGCGCGGCCCGGATCAGATCGCGTGCACGATCGCGACTGCCTTCGGCCAACACGATCTCCGCGAGCGCTTGGCGAGCGTGCGCGAGCGCCAAGGGATCGCCGCCCCAACGCGTACCGATCGCGAGCGCGCGCTCGATCAGCGGACGTGCTTCGGCGTGACGTCCGAGCCCGGCCAACGCCGCGCCCGCGCAGGTGAGCGGCTCCACCAGCTGGGGATGCATCGGCCCGACGCCGCGCTCCGACAGCGCGATCGCTTCGCTGCACCGCGAGCGGGCGGTCTCGAGATCGCCTTCGCCGAACGCGACGATGCCGAGCACCGTCTGCGCCTCGGTGCGCTGCTGCTCGAACGCCGGACCGAGCGCGCGCAAGATGTCGTCGGCGGCCTGCGCATGGCTGCGCGCCACCGCCGGCTCACCGCGATAGACGGCGACCTGCGCCAGGCTGATCTCGCCGGCCGCGGCGGCATAGCTGTCTTCGCCGTAGCTGCCGCGCAGTGCCTTGGACGCACGCTCGGCGAGCGCGCGCGCTTCGTCGAGCCGTCCGAGCCCGAGCGTGGGACCCACCAGCCCCTGCAACACGCGCGCGAGCGCAGCCTTGTCGGCGTCGGGTCGCTGCAACAGCTCGAGCGCGCGCTCGCACTCGACCCGCGCGTCCTCGAACGCACCGCGCACGTGGTGCGCCAGGCACATGTTGAGATCGTTGTCGGCCAGCATCTGCGCGCGCGTGCCGAAGAGCTCGACGGTGATGTCGCGGGCCTCGCGGAAGCGGGCCAACGCCGCGAGCGCATCGCCGTCGAGCAGATCCAGCGTGCCGAGGTTGTTGAGCAGCACCGCACGGACGTTCGAGCGCGTGACCGTCTCGCCATCCACCATGTCGAGCGCGCGTTGCCAGGCCTCGCGTGCGTGCGCGTTGTCGTTGGCCGCCTGGTACACGTTGCCCTTCGCGATGAGCAGACGGATCGTGTCGTAGGCGTAGCCGGAGCGTGCGATCTCCACCTCGGCGACGCGCGCGAGCTGCAGGCCTTCGGCGACCCGACCCTGACGTTGCCCGATGACGTGCGTGAGCGAGATCCACGCGCGCACGAGCAGCTCGGAGTCGTGACCCTTCGCGGCCGCGAGCGCGGTCTCGTGGAGCGCGCGCTCGGCACCTTCGAGGTCGCCGACGCGTTCGCACAAGAGCGCATCGAGCCAGTGCACGCGCGCATGCAACGGCTCCCACTCGACCCGCTCCACGTCGACGAGCAGTCGATCGAGCTGGGCACGCAGCCCGTCGAGCTCGTCGAGATCGAGCCCGCGCGCGATGTCGTCGGAGCGCTTGCGCAGCTCGTCGATCAGCTCGCGCACCGCCGGATCGTCGGGCGGCGGCTGCGTCTGCAACAGCCGCGCGACGTCGTCGCACACCTCGGGCTCGACCATGTCGTCGAGCTCGCCGAGCGCGTCCACCACGGCGCCACCGTGCTCGATGCGTGCGAGCAGGTTGTCGAGCTCGACGCGCCGTCGCTGCAAGCACTGCGCGCGCACTTCGAAGGCGGTGTCCGACTGGGTCGCGATCACCTTGTTCATGCGACACGCGTCGGTCGCACGACTGCGCCAGCGTTGGGCGTAGTCGTCGATCGCGGTGACCGCTCGCGTGCGCGCGGCGGGATCGAGCTCGTCACCGCTCGCGAGTGCCGTGCTCACGTTCGCACGGCGGGTGTCGTTCCAGCTCTCGTCGAGCGCGGCCGCGGCACCGCTACACGGATCGCCGGTCGCCGCGTCGCTGCCGAAGCTGCTCACGAATGCACCGAGCGCGACCAGCCCCGCCGCCGCACCTGCGAGCACCAGCGGACGACGGCGGCTCGGCGGTGCGAGCTCGCGCAAGAGCTCGTCCATGTCGGCGAAGCGTTCTTCGGGTCGACGTCGCAGCCCGCGTTCGAGCGCACGACGCACGCGCGCGGTGACCTGCGACTGCGGGAACGTGCGGATGTTGCCGCGCGTGACCGAGTGCGCGACCTCGCCGAGCGTCTCGCCGGGAAACGGACGCGAGCCGGTGAGCGCTTCCCACAGCGCGACGCAGAAGCTGAACTGATCGCTGCGCGCGTCGACGGTCTGCCCGAGGTACTGTTCGGGGGCCATGTACGCGGGCGTGCCCATGATCGAGCCCGCGAGCGTGATCGGCTTCTCGAGCCGCGACGACGACGTGAGGATGTCGACCGGTGCGCTCGACGACGACTCCGACGCGAGCGCAGTCGCGACCGGACGCGCGAGCCCGAAGTCGGTGACGCGCACGCGACGATCGTGATCGACGAGCACGTTGTCGGGCTTGAAGTCGCGGTGCACGAGCCCGACCTTGTGCGCGGCCGCGAGCCCACGCCCCGCGTAGCCGTACATCTCGACGACCTCGCGCCATGGTTTCGCGTGACGTGCCCACGAGCCGAGCGTCTCGCCGTCGACGAAGTGCATCGCGAGGAACACACGATCGCCGAACGTGCCGACGTCGTGCACCGTGACGACGTTGGGATGGGACAGCCGCGCCATCGCCTGCGCCTCGCGGAGCAAGCGACTGCGCTCGGTCTCACGCACCTTCTCGCTGTCGTCGGAGGTCGCGCGCATCACCTTGAGCGCGACGCGACGATCGAGCTCGGGATCGTAGGCGGCGTACACGGTGCTCATGCCGCCCGAGCCCACCGACTCGATCACGACGTAGCGACCGATCGCGGTGCCACGCTCGACGAGCTGCGAGCGCCGCAACGGCACCGCGTCGGACAGCGTGTCCGCGCCGAGATCGGCGGGTCCCGAGGACGTGTCGTGGGCCTCGCCCAAACCGATCCAATGTTATCAGTCACTCTTCGTCGCCGCGCAGCGCGGCGAGGACCGAGATGTCTTCCAGCGTCGTCACGTCGCCCTTGGGGGCCTGACCCGCGGCGAGCTCGCCGAGCAGACGCCGCATGATCTTGCCGCTGCGCGTCTTCGGCAGCGCATCCGCGAAGCGAATGGCGTCGGGCTTGGCGAACTTCCCGATCTCTTCGGCCACGTGGTCCGCGAGCTGTCCGAGCAGCTCGTCGCTCGGCGTGCGCCCGGACTTCAGCGTCACGAACGCGACCAGCGCCTGACCCTTGAGCTCGTCGGGCCGACCGACGACGGCGGCTTCGGCGACCGCGGGATGAGCGACCAGCACGCTCTCGATCTCTGCGGTGCCGAGGCGATGACCCGCCACGTTCACCACGTCGTCGACGCGACCCATCACCCAGAAGTAGCCGTGCTCGTCGCAGCGCGCGCCATCCCCGGTGAAGTACTTGCCGGGGAAGCGCGAGAAGTACGTCTGACGATAGCGCTCGTCGTCGCCCCATACCGTGCGCAGCATCGACGGCCACGGCTGATCGATCACCAAGTAGCCGCCTTCGTTGGGCGCGGCTTCGCTGCCGTCTTGGCGCAGGATCTTCGGCACCACGCCGAAGAACGGCACGGTGCACGAGCCCGGCTTCGTCGGGATCGCACCGGGCAGCGGCGTCATCATGATCGAGCCGGTTTCGGTCTGCCACCACGTGTCGACGATGGGACAGCGATTGCCACCGATCACGTCGCGATACCACATCCACGCTTCGGGATTGATCGGCTCGCCGACGCTGCCGAGCAGGCGCAACGACGAGAGATCGTGCTTCTTGGGGTGATCGTCGCCCCAGCGGATGAATGCACGGATCGCCGTCGGTGCCGTGTAGAACACGGTGACCTTGTGGCGCGCGATCATGTCCCACAGGCGATCGGGCGCGGCCCCTTGCACGCCTTGGTTCGGCGCGCCTTCGTACAGGATGCAGGTCGCGCGATTGGCCAGCGGCCCGTACACGATGTAGCTGTGCCCGGTGACCCAACCGACGTCGGCGGTGCACCAGTAGATGTCGTCGTCGCGCAGATCGAACACGTACTTCGTCGTGACGTACGCGCCGACCATGTAGCCCGCGGTGGTGTGCAGCACGCCCTTGGGCTTGCCGGTGGTGCCCGAGGTGTACAGGATGAACAGCGGATGCTCGGCCGCGACCGGCACCGCATCGCACTGATCCGACGATGCGTCGATCGCTTCCTGCCAGTCGAAGTCGCGACCGGGCGTCATGTCGATCGCGTTGTTGCAGCGACGCAACACGATCGTGTGCTCGACCGACGGACACGACGCGAGCG
>DASZPU010000493.1:0-15860 GCA_035550195.1 Nannocystaceae bacterium | reverse complement strand
GGGATCGTCACCGACTCGCGACGCGCGAGCGCGCGACGCCATTCCCCGCGCGCGCTCATCCGCGCTCGCGCCACAGGATGCCGATGCGCGCGTCGAGCTCGTTGCCCTGCGTGCGCACGCTGATCTGCGCGCGCACGCGATCGTTGCGCCCGTACAGGTACGCGATCGCGGTGCCGTCGTCCTTCACCGGATCCTGCCCTTCGGTCACCACCAGGCCCGCGTCGGCAAGCGCCTTCGCGTAGAACGACAGCACCTGCGGCGGATGGGCGTGCACGCGATACGACGCACGCAGCACCCACGTCTTGCTCGCGTCGTCGAAGCGCGCGGCGTCGGAGAGTCGTGCCGAGCCCGGCATGCGCGGCAGCGGCAACGTCGGCGTCGCGCCGTCGATCGTCGTCGCGTCGCGCGTCGTCGCGTCGTCGCTCGGCGGTGCCAGCGTCGGCGCCTCGCTCGGCGCCGCGATCGCGTCGGAGGTGGGCACGGCCACGGCTGCGGGCGCGACGTCGGATACGACGGGCGGAGCGGAAACGAGTGGCGCGATCACGACCGGCGCGGGCGCATCGATCGCCTCCGCCGGTGGATCGGCCGGAGGATCGCTGCGCATCCACCACGCGGTCACGAGCGAGCCGAGCGCGACGCCGGCGAGCCGCTCGATCCAGCGCAGCGCGCCCGCAGATGCCACCCACATCGAGTAGCACGCTTCGCGCGACGCGTGTCGGCGCCGCTGCCGTTTTGCTACGCTCTCGCGCCCGCGATGCCTGCGCTCTCGCCCGGCTCGACCTACCGCGAGTTCGAGATCCTCGAGGAGCTCGGCGCGGGCTCGTTCGCGACCGTCTACAAGGTGCTCGCACCCGGGTTCGATCGTCCGCTCGCGCTGAAGGTCGCCAACCGTCCACACCTCGGTGAAGACACCATCAAGCGTGCGATTCGCGAGGTCGCGGTGCTGCGCTCGCTGACCAATCCCAACGTCGCGCGGCTGCACGGCTCGTCGATCGGCAGCGATCACTTCTACGTGCTGATGGATTTCGTGCAGGGCCAGCAGCTCGACCACGCGCACGACTTCGACGAACCGATGGCGGTCGCCGACGCGCTGCGCATCGCGATGCAGGCGTGCATGGGCCTCGCCGAAGCGCACGCGCAAGGCGTCGTGCATCGCGACGTGAAGCCCGCGAACATCTGGATCCAGCCCGACGGCACGGTGAAGCTGCTCGACTTCGGGCTCGCGCGTGCGTGGGGCGTGCCGTGGGCGTACGGCACCAACGCCACCGCGGCACGCACGGTGGTGGGCACGCCGCACTACTGCCAGCCCGAGCAGCTGCTCACCGATCAGCTCACGCCCGCATCGGACGTCTACAGCCTCGCGACGATCCTCTACGAGCTCTTGTGCGGCCACGCCGTGCTCTTCCCGCATCGTCGCGTGAGCGCGGTCGTCGAAGGCCTGCGCGACAACCCGATCGCGTGGCTCGATGCGCACGCGATGCGCAGCATGGTGCCGATCGAGCGCTATCCCGGCTGCGGTGGATTGCCGGACGCGCTGCTCGAGCTGCTCCGCACCGCGCTCGCGAAGGAGCCGCGTCATCGTCCGCAGACCGCAGGCGAGATGGCGAGCGTGCTCGGCCGCATCCTCGTCGAGGATCTCGGCGCGCTCGAGCCTGCGAGCGTGCGCATCGTCGTGCCCGGTGTCGGTCCCTCCGACGTCGAGCTCATGCCCGGTCGTCGCACGCTCGGCAGCGCACCGGAGTGCGACGTGCAGCTCGACGGCGCACCACCGCAAGCCGCGATCATCGACTGGAGCGGCTCGCCGCGCCCCGTGCAGATCCGTGCGGCCCCCGGTGTCGAGCTCGCGAAGAACGGCGAGCCCGTGCGCCGCGCGACCAACGTCGAGCCCGGCGATGTCTTCGCGGTGGGCGAGGCCCACTTCGTCGTGATCTATCCTGAGGACTGACCTCAGACCGCCGCGAGGCGATCGGTGCGCGCGAGGCTCGTGCGTGCGCGGACGCGCAGACCCTCGAGCATGCGCTTCTTCGCGCCCTCGGCCCGCACCTGCAGCGACGCGAGCTCGGCGCGCATCGTCTCCGCGCGGGCCTTGATCTGCGCGGGCGCGACCTCGAGGCGGCGCAGCGCCGCGTCGCGACCCGGCGACGGACCGCGCTGCCAGATCTCGCGGCTCGCCTGCTTCACGAGCAGCGGCGCCGACAGTGCGAGCTCCATCGCGCGACGGCTCGCGGCGCGTGCACGCGTGCTCGCACCTTCGAGCTGACGCGCGACCTCGCGAACGCGCGCGAGCAGCTCGAGCACCTCGGGATCTTCTTCGAGCCAGCGATCCACCACCGCAGGACGCACCGGCTCACCGAGAGCGGATTGCGCGAGCATCCGCAGCGCCGCCGGCGGAAGGTTCCGACGATCCGCCAACGCGACCAGCTCGCGCGCGACGCGATCCGCATCGCGCAGCGGTGCGAGCGCCCAGGCACACGTCTCTTCGATCACACGGACGAGGCCGATGACGCGCTCGGTCGCGGACGATTCGGTGGCGCATGCGATGTCGGTCGCGGTCGTGTCCATCGTGCGGCGTGGTTTCGCAAGGCCCATGCCCCGGTGCGCCCGCACGCTTAACTCCTTGGAATTCTGGGCACCCGAGGGTTTCCACCGCACCGCGCGACCACGCCATGGCGGCCGCAGTCGTTGCGCTGCACCACGACGCACTGGCCAGAGCTGTCGCCACGTTTCCGCGCACGGGCCCAAGGGGCCCGTGTGAAAGAAATCCGCCGAAGGCGATCAGCGACTGCGACCGGAGGGCGCTGTCGCAATTACACGGGGCGCGGTTGCCCGCCGCGCTACCATGCCGATCGAATGTCCGCAGACGAGCGCGTGCTCGAGTCCACGATGACGATGGGCTTGGTACGGCCCGAGAGCGACGCGCCCTCGGCCGATCCGCCTGCGCAGCTCGTCGTGCTCGTCGGACCCGACGCCGGCCGCCGCTTCCCCGTCGACGGCGACACCGTGATCGGTCGCGACGCCGACGCCGCCATCACCGTGCGTGACGACGGCGTCTCGCGTCGGCACTCGCGGATCCGTCACGGCTCGCAGGGCGAGTACATCATCGAAGATCTCGGCAGTCGCAACGGCACCTACGTCAACGGCGTGCGCGTCGGCACCTCGCAGCTGCACTCCGGCGACAAGGTGGCGATCGGCACCGGCACGATCCTCCTGTTCACGCACCACGATCGCTACGAAGAGCAGGTGCTGCAGGCGCAGAAGCTCCACCTGCTCGGCCAGCTCGCCGGCGGCATCGCGCACGACTTCAACAACCTCATCGTCACGGTGCTCGGCAACGTCACCTATCTGAAGGACAACCCGCCGGCCGCGAGCGAGCTCGCCGACTGTCTCGACGAGATCGAGAGCGCGGCGCGACGCGCCGCCGAGCTCACCGCGCAGCTCATGTCGTTCGCGCGGCCGCATCGCCGCATGCGCGAGGTCGTCGACGTCGCGCGGCTGGTCGACGAGGTCGTGAAGCTGTTGCGTCGCACGATCCCCCGCTCGCTCGAGATCGTCACCGACATCGCGCCCGAGCTCGCGGTGATGGGCGACTCGACGCAGCTGCTGCAGGTGCTGATGAACGGCTGCGTGAACGCGAAGCAGGCGATGCCGCACGGTGGTGTGCTGCGCATCGAGGCCCAGCGCGTGCGTGCGACCAGCCGCACCAGCACCGGCATCGGTCCGTTCGTGCGCATCGCGATCGAGGACACCGGCATCGGCATGGACGAGGCGACGCTCGCCAGCGTGTTCCAGCCGTTCTTCACGACCAAGCCGAAGGGCGAAGGCACGGGGCTCGGGCTCGCCACCGCGTATCGCATCGTGCGCGCGCACGGTGGCGACATCACGATGAGCAGCGACCTCGGCGTCGGCAGTCGCCTCGTGGTCACGCTGCCGGCCGCGAGCCCGCGCGACACCCAACCGGTGTCGATGGAGATGCCCGATCGCGTGAAGCTCACCGGCCGCGCGCTCGTGGTCGACGACGAGCCGCTCGTGCGCAGCACGACGCGCCGCATGTTGGAGCGCTTCGGCCTGCGCGTCGTCACTGCGGTCGACGGGCTCGATGCCGTGCGGATCCACGCCGACGATGCCGAGGGCTTCGACATCGCGATCGTCGATCTCGACATGCCGAACCTCGACGGCGAGCAGGCGATCGAGCGCATGCGCGCCCGCGATCCGCAGTTGCCGGTCGTGGTGGCCTCGGGCCACACCGACGCGGATCGCAGCGAGCGGCTCGTCGCACGCGGCGCGACCACGATCTTGCCCAAGCCGTTCGACGCCGACGGACTGTGGCAGCATGTGGCTGCCGCGCTCGCGGGCGTGGCTTCGCGAGCATGACCATGCGACGACTGATCCTCTGCGCTTGCGTCTTGGTGATCGGTTGCGGCAAAAACGACGGTGGCGACGACGGTGCGAGCACCACCGGCGACACCGACTCCTTCACCTCGGGACACAGCCACAGCAGCAGTGATCCCAGCGCGGTGAGCCTGACCTTCACCAACACGAGCGATCCGACCGAAGATCCCAGCAGCGATCCCGACACGGATCCCTCCGCCGAGACCACGGATCCGAGCACCGATCCCACCACGGACGGCTCCGGCGACACGAGCACCGGCGGCAGCGAGAGCAGCGGCCCCGCCGACAGCTCGAGCGACGGCGGCGAGTCGAGCAGCGAGAGCGGCACGCCCGGTGGCATGTGCTGCGCGGCGCAAGACGAGGCCGGTTGCGGCGACGACACGATCGAGGCCTGCGTGTGCGCACGCGACTCGGCGTGCTGCGACGTTGCGTGGGACGAGTTCTGCACCGTGCAGGTCGTGCTGCTCGGCTGCGACGAGTGCCCCGGCATCGGGGGCGACGGCGATTGCTGTGCGGCACACGACAACCCCGGCTGCGACGACGACATGGTCGAGGCCTGCGTGTGCGAGCAGGACTTCGTCTGCTGCACCGAGGCCTGGGACGACGTGTGTGCCGACGAGGCCGCCGGCTGCGGCGCGTCATGCTAGCGTCGCCGCGCTCATGCTCGATGCCCTGATCCCTCGCGACAACCCCGGCACGATCCCGATCCATGCGATCACGAAAGCGGCGTGGCCGGCGTGGCTGCGCTCGCGTCCGGCCGCCGTGAAGAACTGGCTGACCACCACGGGCTTCAGTGCGGAGCACGGCAAGGTCGCGCTCGTGCCGGCGAAGGACGGCAAGCTCGGCGAGGTCGTCATCGGGCTCGGTGACAAGCACGAGCTGTGGGACTTCGCGGCGCCGGTCGGCAAGGTGCCGGCGGGTCGCTATCGCATCGCGACCGCGCTCGCGCCCGCGATTGCCAGCGATGCTGCGCTCGCGTGGGCGCTCGCGACCTACTCGTTCGATCGCTACAAGAAGCGCACGAAGAAGACGCCGGTGTTGGTGTGGCCGAAGGCGGCCGATCGCGCCGCGGTCACGCGCACCGTGGAAGCGCTGTGCACCGGTCGCGATCTCGTGAACACACCCGCCGGTGACCTCGGGCCGGCAGAGCTGGCCCAGGCCGCAATCGCGCTCGCGCAGCGCTTCGATGCCGAGCACTCGGTGATCGTCGGCGACGGCTTGCTCGCCAACAACTACCCGACGATCCACGCAGTGGGACGCGCCGCGACGCGGGCACCGCGGCTCTTCGACATGCGCTGGGGCGACGCGCGGGCACCGAAGCTCACGCTCGTCGGCAAGGGCGTGGTGTTCGACTCCGGTGGGCTCGATCTCAAGACTTCGTCCGGCATGAAGCTGATGAAGAAGGACATGGGCGGCGCGGCGTCCGTGCTCGCGCTCGCGCACATGATCATGGACGCCGGGCTGCCGGTGCGGCTGCGGCTCATGATCCCGATGGTCGAGAACGCGGTGTCGGGCAACGCGTATCGCCCCGGCGACGTCATCCGCACCCGCAAGGGGCTCACCGTGGAGATCGGCAACACCGACGCGGAGGGTCGGCTGATCCTCTGCGACGCGCTCGCGGAAGCCGAGACCGAGGATCCCGATCTGCTGATCGACTTCGCGACGCTCACCGGTGCGGCCCGCGTCGCGCTCGGCACCGAGCTGCCCGCGCTCTTCTCCACCGATACCGCGGTGCAAGATGCGATCGTCGCGGCGGGTCTGCGCACGAACGATCCACTGTGGCCGCTGCCGATGTTCAGCGCGTATCGCCGTCATCTCGACAGCCCCATCGCCGATCTCAACAACGTCGGCAGCGTGTCCGAGGGCGGCGCGATCACGGCGGCGCTGTTCCTGCGCGAGTTCGTCGGCAAGCAGCGTCGCTTCGTGCACATCGACACGATGGCGTGGAACGTCTCGAGTCGACCGGGTCGTCCGCAAGGCGGCGAGATCTTCGGTGCGCGGGCGTTGTTCGCGATGCTGGCGGAGCGCTACCGCTGATGCGGCAGATCGTGATCCCCAAGGTGGGTGGGCCCGAGGTGCTCACGCTGAAGGAGCTCCCCGATCCCACGCCCGCCACGGGCGAGGTGCGCGTGCGCGTGCAGCAGAGCGGGGTGAACTTCGCCGACGTGATGGCGCGCGTCGGGCTCTACCCGGATGCGCCACCTTTGCCCTGCGTCGTCGGCTACGAGGTCGCCGGCGAGATCGATGCGATCGGCGACGGCGTGCGCGAGTACGCGATCGGGCAGAAGGTGATCGCGATGACGCGCTTCGGCGGCTACAGCGACGTGGTGTGCGTGCCGCTGTCGCAGGTCGTGCCGATGCCGAGCACGCTCTCGTTCGAGCAAGCGGCCGCGGTGCCGGTGAACTACCTGACGGCGTGGCTGATGCTGATCGATCTCGGCGCGCTCGCGGAGCACCACACCGTGCTCGTGCACGCCGCGGCCGGTGGCGTCGGACAAGCGGCCCTGCAGATCTGTCGCTGGAAAGGCGCGCGCGTGGTCGCGGTCGCGAGCGCGGGCAAGCACGAGCGGCTGCGCTCGCAGGGCGTGCACGCCTGCGTCGACTCGCGCGGAGGCGACATCGCCGGGGCGGTGCGTGCGGCCACCGATGGGCGCGGTGCGGATCTTATCCTCGATGCGAACGGCGGCCGCTCGTTCAAGGACGGCTACGAGCTGCTCGCACCGATGGGGCGGCTGTTCATGTTCGGCATCTCCAGCTTCGCGCCCGGGCGCACACGCAGCCTGATCGCGGCCGCGCGCGGCGTGATGTCGATGCCGCGCTTCGGGGCGATCCGGTTGATGAACGACAACCGCGGCGTGTTCGGGGTGAACCTCGGCCACCTCTGGCAGGAGGTCGCCGCGCTGCGTCGCGCGCTCGCGGAGATCATGGCGCACTGCGAAGCGGGGCGATTCGTGCCGACGGTGGACACCTCGTTCGCGTTCGACGAGGCCGCGAAGTCGCACGAGCATCTGCAGAGCCGCGCGAGCTTCGGCAAAGTGCTCCTGCATCCGTGAGTTGCGCGCGCACCACCCGGTGGCGCATGCTTTCGCGGTGTCGTCGTCGCCACTGCGGAACTTCGCGCTGCCGCTGTTCTCATTGCTGGGGATCGTGGCGTACTGGATCTGGCGCTCGTCGGTGAGCACGGCGGCCGCGGACGCGCAGCCCGCCGAGACGAAGGCGGCCACCCAGCCGCAGAAGACGACGCAGCGCGGCGACTCGAGCAGCGCGCCCGCGGCGAAGGCCGAGCCCACACCCGCCGCGACGAAGCCATCCGCGAGCACGACCGCGGAGGACGTCCGCCGCACGCGTCGCGATCGCGCAGCCTCCGATGCGCTGCGGCTCGCACTGCGCGAGCGCACCGGGGGCGGCGCAAGCAAGCGCAGCGGCGCAGCGGGAACGCAAGAGCCTGCGCCGCCGCCGACGCTCGACAAGGACTACATCCAAGCGCGCATCAAAGAGGATCTCGTGCCGATCGCGAAGGAGTGCTACGAGTCCGCGCTCGAGGACGATCCCAAGCTCGGCGGCAAGCTGGTGATGAAGTTCTCGATCGTCGGCGACGAAGACGTCGGCGGCGTGGTCGACGAAGCCGACGTCGATCCCAGCAGCGAGATCAAGCACGACGCGCTGCGCGAGTGCATGCGCGAGTCGATGCTGAGCCTCGCGTTCGCGCCACCCGAGGACGGCGGCACCGTGCAGGTCACCTACCCGTTCGTCTTCGCGGCCGAGGACGAGTGATGCCCGGCGCAGCGTGGCTCACCATCGCCGCGGTCGCGGTGCTCGTGCTCGGCGAGCAGCGCCGCAGCGCGCTCTTGGTCCGCACCAGCAAGCCGCTCGCATCGCTCGGCTTCGTGGCCACGGCGTGGCAGCTCGGCGCGCTCGATCATCCGATCGGCCGCACCCTCTTCATCGCGTTGGTCCTGTGTGCGATCGGAGACCTGTGTCTGCTCTCGCGCGCAAAGGCGTGGTTCATGGCCGGCCTCGGCGCGTTCCTCTTCGGGCACATCGGCTACATCGTCGCGTTCGTGCAGCGTGGCGTGTCGCCGGTCGCCGTCGCCGTCATCGCGCTGGTGATGACGATCCCCGCGCTCGTCGTGTGGAAGTGGCTGCGCCCGCACGTCGAGCCCGCGATGCGCCCGGCCGTGCTCGCCTACGTCGCGACCATCACGACGATGATCGCGTGCGCATGGGCCTGCATGTGGCCGAGCGGCAGCATGCTCGTGCGCGTCGGCGCGAGCGCGTTCTATCTCTCCGATCTCTCGGTCGCGCGCGACGTCTTCATCAAGCCCGGCTTCGTGAACCGTGCGTGGGGCCTGCCGCTGTACTACGGCGCGCAGCTCTGCATCGCTGCGAGCGCGGCCGGGTGAGCTGATCAGCCCGGCGACGGCACGTCGAGCAGCTCGGGCTTCTTCGGCTTCTCGGGCTCGGGCTTCGGCTCCGGCTTCGGCTCGGGCTTGGGCTCCGGCTTCGCTTCCGTCGGCTCGGGCTTCGGCTCCGGCTTCGCTTCCGCAGGCTCGGCCGCCGGCTCGCTCGCGGGCGCGTCACCACCTTCGTCGCCCTCGGCCTTCTTCTTCTTTTTCTTCTTCTCTTTCTTCTTCTTCGGCTCGGGCTCCGGCGCCGGCGCGGCTTCGGCCACCGGCTCGGGCTTCGGCTCCGCAGCCGGCGGCGTGGGCGGGAGCTCGGCCGGCTTCGCCGGTGCTGCGACCGGTGCGGGCGTGGGCTCGGGGGCCGGCGGCGTCGCTTCGCTGGGCGCCGGTGTCGGCGGCACCGCGGGCTCGGCCTTCGTCGGCTCGACCTTCGCCGGCTCGACCGGTGCGTCGCTCTTCGCGGGCACGTCGGCCTCCGCGATCTTCGGTGCGCCACGATCGGCGACGGGCTCCGCAGTCGTGCCGAGCTCGGCACGCACGGCCGCACCCCCACCCCCACCCCCCAGATACACGAGCAGCGAGAGCGTCATGACGATGCCGGACGATCCGCTCGCCTTGCCGCCCATCTTCGCGGTGATCCACATCAGCGCGCCGATGAGAAACCCTGCAGCGCCGATCAGCAGCACCGCGGTGAACACCATGTCGAGGTCGTTGTTCATCGGAACGATCTCGCCGAAGGGTCGCGGCGAGCCCAGCGTCCGAGCCTACCGCAGGCCGGCCGCGTCGACTAGCATGCGCGCATGACCAAGCTGCGTCTCACCACGCTCAGCCGCGCCGGCGGTTGAGCAGGCAAGCTCCGGGTTTCGGAGTTGGCGCAGGTCCTGCGCCGTTTGCCCCACGTTCGCGATCCGAACCTCCTCGTCGGCACCGAGACCCGCGACGACGCGGCCGTGTACCGTCTGGATCGGCGCGCGCGCGGGCAGGCGCTCGTGTTCACCACCGATTTCTTCTCGCCGGTGGTCGACGATCCCTTCGCGTTCGGACGCATCGCCGCCGCCAACGCGCTCTCCGACGTGTACGCGATGGGCGGCACACCGGTGCTCGCGCTCAACCTGCTCGCGTATCCGGCGGCGGTGCTGCCCGCCGACGCGGTCGCACGCATCGTCGCGGGCGGTGCGGCCGCATGCGAAGAGGCCGGCGTCACCATCGGTGGCGGCCACACGATCGACGATCCCGAGCCGAAGTTCGGGCTCGCGGTGATCGGCTGGGTCGATCCCAAGCGCGTGTGGAAGAACGTCGGCGCGCGCGTCGGCGACGAGCTCGTGCTCACCAAGCCGCTCGGTGCGGGCGTCGTCACCACGGCGATCAAGCGCGAGCTCGCGAAGCCGGCCGAGATCCGCGCGGCGGCCAAGCAGATGGCCGCGCTCAACAAGGATGCGTCGATCGTGCTGCAGCGCTTCGCCGGCGCCGTGCATGCGTGCACCGACGTCACGGGCTTCGGCTTGCTCGGTCACCTGCTCGAGATGCTCGACGGCAGCGCTCGCGGTGCTCGCATCTCGCTCTCCGCGGTGCCGCTCCTGCCCGGCACGCGCAGGCTCGCTGCGCTCGGTAGCTTCGCCGGCGGCAGCAAGGCCAACCTCGAGCACGCGTTGCCGAAGCTGCACATCGATGCTGCGCTCGCCGACGATCCGCACGCTGGGCTGTTGCTCGCCGACGCGCAGACCTCCGGGGGTTTGCTGGCCGCGATCGATGCGAAGCAAGCCGCGCGCGTCGTCGCGGCGTTGAAGCAGCGCGGCGTGAAGGCGGCGCGCATCGGCACGATCACGCGCGCGCCGGTGCGCATCACCGTCGTGCCTTGATCACTCGTCGCGTCCCAGCGGCAGCACGTCGCCCAGACCCGACTTGCCGGCGGCGCGCGCTTGTAGCTCGGCGATGCTCGCGATGGGTACGTGCGCGATCCGACGTGCGCGCGTGCGCCAACCATCGAGCGGCTCGATCACGACGCGACTCTGCGAGCGCGACGCATGCACGACGTTGCCGTCGCCGAGCGCGAGCCCGACGTGACACGGCGCCTCGTCGCTCGACCACAGCGCGACGAGATCGCCGGCGTCACCCTGCCCTGCGCCTGCGTGCGGATCGATCGCGAGCTGATCTGCGGAGTGGCGAGGCACGCGTGCACCGATCGCGCCGAGCAACCGTTGCACGAGCCCCGAGCAGTCGACGCCTGCGACCCGCGTGCCACCGAGGCGATACGGCGCATCGATCCACGCGGCGGCACGCACGACGAGCTCGCCCGTGGCCAGCGCGTGTGCGGCGGGCAAGCGCGGCGTCTCGCAGCGCGGCCCGAGCGGCGCGTGCGTCCAACCCAGCGTGCCGTCCTGCGCGCGCACGAGCGTCGCATCGCGCTCGCGCGCGAGCGCTTCGACCGGGCCATCCTCGCGTGCGAGCTCGGTCGCGAGCGCACCGCGATCGGGGCGACGCCACAGCTCGGTGTTCTCCTCGACGAGCGCGACGAACTCGTGCGTGCGCAGGATCGAGATCGCGTCGGCTTCGACGCGCACGCCTGGCAACGCCGCTGCGATCGCCTCGCGCAGCCGTGCGATCGCCCGCGGCGCGGCCACGGTGCCGCGCAATACGATCGCGCCGTCGTCGATGCGCGCGAGTTCGACGTCGACGTGCGTCCAGCCGTAGGTCGCGAGCAGATCGTCGCGCACGCGTGCGATCGCCTGCGCGACGATCTCCGTGCTCACGCGCGCCCCAGGATCCGTCGCACTTCGTCGACGTCGGAGAACGGCAGCACCGTGCCGCCCTGCGCCTGCCCCTGCTCGTGGCCCTTGCCCGCGATGACGACGACGTCGCCGCGTTTCGCCTCCTCGAGCGCGAGCTCGATCGCCGTCGCGCGATCGAGCTCGATGCGCAAGAGCGCAGTGCCCCGGCGCACGCCGTCGGCGACCGCGTTCGCGATCGCGACGGGATCCTCGCGACGTGGGGTGTCGTTGGTGACGATCGCGAGGTCGGCCCCCAGCCCGACCGCTTCGCCCATCGGCGTGCGCTTGGTCGGCGTGCTCTCGCCGCCGGCACCGAACACGACGATGACGCGGCCGCGCGCGAGCTTGCGGGCGGCCGCACACGTGCGCTCGAGCGCGTCGGGCGAGTGCGCGTAGTCGACGGCGACGATGGGATCCTTCGCCAACACCTCGAAGCGCCCCGGCACCGGCGGGCAGCTCGCGAGCCCGCGCACGATCGCGTCGTCGGGCAGCCCCGCCGCGACGCCTGCGAGCGCGGCCGCGAGGCCGTTCTCCGCGAACACGTCGCCGACCATACGCAGCTTCAACGCGTTGCCGAAACGCTCGGCGAGCTCGCTCGGTGCGAGCACCGCCAGCGTGCCGCTCGCATCGAGCTCGACGCGATCGATCGCGAGGTCGGGCTGCGTGAGCGCGGGCCCCCGCGCGGGCGCGTGGAACCACCGCCGGCGCACGTCGGGTGGCGTCGCGCGATCGATCATGAGCGCGTGCACGTCGGCCGCGTTGAGCACCGCGGTGCGCCCGGGCCCGAGGTGCACGAACAGCTGCGCCTTCGAGGCGAGGTAGTGCTCCCACGTGCCGTGCGTGCTCAGGTGATCGGGCGAGAGGTTGGTGAACACGCCGAGGTCGAAGCGCCACCTCTTCGCATAACCCTCGGCGAGCCCGTGGCTCGTGCACTCGCACGCGGCCCAGCGCCCGCCCTTCGCGTGCGCGCGGCGGAACGCGTCGTGGAAGCCCTGCAGCGAGCGCGGCAACGTGAGCAGCTCGTCGTCGAGCCAGTAGCCGGTGGTGCCGATGAGCAAGCACGTCTGTCCGGCCGCGCGCACGATCGATTGCACGAGGAACGTGGTCGAGGTCTTGCCGTTGGTGCCGGTGATCCCGAACGTGAAGAACTCGTCGGCCCAGCCGAAAGGTGGCGCCGTGGGGCGATCGGGCTGCAGCGCGTCGGTCATGCCGGACACTCGGCGCAACCGAGCCGCACCACCTCGGAGGCACAGATGTCGTCCCACTGCGTCGTGCAGCAGGGCCCGTCGACCATGCACACGCACTCGGCGATCGCATCGTTGCTGCAGCCGGCGGTGTCGAGCGCCATGCAGCAGTCGCCGACGTCGCCCGCCGTGGTCGAGCCCGAGTCGGCGGCGCTGCTCGACGAGCCCGAGCCGTCTGCTTCGCTGCTGCCCGCGTCCGACGACGAGCTGCTGGCTGCGTCCGTCGACGACTCCGACGACGCCGCGGTGGTGCTCGATGTGGTCGCGGTGGTCGACGTCGTCATCGTCGTCGACGTGCCGGCGCTCGAGCCGAAGGACGTGTCGCCGTCGTCGTCGCCGCCACACGCGATCGCGATCGCGATCGCCACCAGAGTCCCGCTCGTATGCCGCATGCGCACCCCTGTCGATGCCACCGATGCGCGCCCATTTCCAGCGCTTTCGGCCCGCGCACGCTTTCCGCGTATCCTCGCGAGCGAGATGGAGCACGCCGCCCCGACCCTCGCCGCGATCGCAGAGGCCCGCGCGCGCCTCGGCGACGCGATCCTGCGTACGCCGACCTGGCACTGGCAGGTGCCCGCCGTGCGTGCCCGCGCCGGCGACATCGACGTCGTGCTGAAGCTCGAGCTGTTCCAGGTCACCGGCAGCTTCAAGGCGCGTGCCGCCGTGCTCGCGGCCCAGCACCTCGACGCGGACGCGCGCGCACGCGGGCTCACTGCCGTGAGCGCAGGCAACCACGCGATCGCGGTGTCCTACGCGGCGCAGCGCGTCGGCACCACCGCGAAGCTCGTGATGCCGCGCTCCGCCGATCCGCGGCGCGTGCAGACGTGCCGCGATCTCGGTGGCGAGGTCGTGCTGGTCGAGCACGTGCACGCCGCGTTCGCGGAGATCGATCGCATCGTCGCCGCCGAGGGCCGCACGTTCGTGCATCCGTTCGAAGGCGAGACCGTGGCGCTCGGCACCGGCACGATCGGTGTCGAGCTGCTCGAGGATCTGCCCGAGCTCGACGCGGTGGTCGTGCCGATCGGCGGCGGTGGGTTGTGTGCCGGCATCGCGGCGGCGATCAAGCAGATGAAGCCGTCGTGTGCGGTCTACGGCGTGGAGCCGACCGGGGCCGACAGCATGCACAAGAGCTTCGCGGCCGGGTCACCGCAATCGATCGAGGCGGTGCGCACGATCGCGGACAGCCTCGGCGCGCCCCATGCCGCGCCCTACAGCTTCGCGCTGTGCCGCCGCTACGTGGACGAGCTCGTGCTGGTCGACGACGACGCGCTGCGCGACGCGATGGCGATGCTGTTCTACCAGGGCAAGCTCGCGGTCGAGCCCGCCGGAGCCGCTGCGACCGCCGCCGTCTTGGGCAAGTTGCACGATCGTCTGCAGGGCAAGCAAGTCGCAGTGATCGTATGCGGCGGTAATGTCGATGCAGGCGTCTTTGCCCGCCATCTCGGAGTGACCCCGAGTTGATTGGCCGCACGCGCGCGCGATCGTTTCCGTCGCGCACGCGGATGCTCTAAGCTCGTCGCATGAAGTCGTGTGTGCTCGCCATCGCCCCGGTGGTTGCGCTCGCGTGCGGTAGCGGTGGCCGCGACGACGGCAGCGCGACGACGCTCGACTCCGGCATCACGATCACCGCGACCATCGGCGCGTCGGAAGACGACGGCAACGACGACGGCGGTGACGACGAGGACGTGCTCGACGTCGGTGGCGGCGGCGAAGGCATGGCCGACGAAGGTGGCGAGGGCGGCGAGTGCCCGTGCGAGAACGTGCTCGACGGCATCTACGTGCTGCACTCCACCGATCCGCCGGCGGTGTGGTTCTACGATCCGCCCGCGAACCAGTTCTCGATGATCGGACAGCTCGGCTGTCCGTCGGAGCTCGGGGCCACCGCGAACTCGATGGCGATCGATCGTCAGGGCAACGCCACCTTCAACTTCTACACGGTGGGCCTGTCGAACACCGGCCGCATGTATCGCGCGCCGCTGTCGAACCTCGGCGCCTGCGAGGATCTCGGCTACGACGCGCAGGGCTCGTGGTTCCTGCTCGGCATGGGCTACGCGGTGAACGGGCCCGACAGCAGCTGCGACACGATGTTCGTCTACAACAGCGATCAGTACATCGACTATCCGAACTTCACCGGCGGCGGATCGCAGCTCGCACGGTGGGACGAGGCCGCAGTCGACAAGATCGTGCTCGGCCCCACTGCGTATCCCGTCGGCGAGCTCACCGGCACCGGCGATGCGCGTCTCTTCGCGTTCGCCACCGTCGCGATGAACCAGTCCATCCTCGTGCAGCTGAACAAGGCCGACGGCAGCGAGGTCGAAGCGACGCCGCTCGATGGCCTCGACATCACCAACGCATTCGCGTTCGCGTTCTGGGGCGGCGACGTCTACTTCTTCACCGAGACGTCACCGGGCGCGACCAACAGCAAGGTCACCAAGCTCGACTACGACATGAACGAAGGCGGCGGGCTGTCGGTGGTGAACCCGAACGCGGGCATCCACATCGCGGGCGCCGGCGTGTCGACCTGCGCCTCGTTCACGCCGCCGGCCTAGCAGCCTCGGTGACGCTCGTGCCCGACGTGGCTTTGCCACGCCGACAGCGAGCACGGCTGCTCGCGCTCGGAAGAGCGCCGGACGGCGCGACCAGGACTCAGAGGCTGACAGGGAATCGCGTGGGCGCCCAGCGAGAAGCGCGGGCGATGAGCGGTAGCGGCAGCGCGAGCGCCCGACGGGGGAGAGGGGCGGCTTCGAGGTCGGCCACGGTAGCTGCGTGCTCGGCCCCGTCAAGGCCGAGTCGCCTTCGGCGATGCTCGCTGCGCTCGCAGCCTTGACGGAGCCTGCGCGCGCAGCAGTGAGAGTTGTTGCTCACGAAAGGAGCGACGACATGCTCACGATCTACCCGGTGATCCTCGAGACGATCGAAATGCTGCGACCGATGATGGGGCGCATCGAACGACATGACCGCGATCTCGGGCGGCAGCTGCGACGCGCGGCGAGTCGCGTCGCGCTCGGCGTCGCCGAAGGCATGTACTCGCGCGGGAGGAATCGCGCGGCTCGCTA
>DASZPU010000492.1:0-12210 GCA_035550195.1 Nannocystaceae bacterium | reverse complement strand
CCGCGAGCCGATCCGCGAGCGCCAGCCGTGCGCGCAGCTGCTGACGCTCGGTGACGTCGCGCAACACCGAGAGGTGGACGCCCGGCAGCACCTCGCCGATCGCGTTGTACTCCACCGTCAACAGGCGCTCGTCGGCGCGGCGCAGCTCGACGACTCCGGACTCGCGACCGCGCTGGACGAAGCCCGTGCGCGCGCCCGCGAACGGCCCCGGCGCACTGGGCACGATGTCGCCGATGTGCATCGTCACCAAGCGCTCGCGCTCGACCCCGAGCAGCTCGCAGGCCGCCGGATTCGCTTCGACGAAGCGACCATCGTCGTCGGCGAGCAGCATCGCATCCATCGAGTTCTCGAAGATCGCGACCATCTGCCGCTCGAGTCGCTCGCGTGAGCGTCGCGTCGCGGCGTCGCGCAGCTCGCGACGGATCGCGGGACCGAGTCGCGAGAGCTTGTCCTTGTTCACGAAGTCGGTGGCGCCGGCACGCAGCGCCTCGACGGCCGCTTCTTCACCGATCGAGCCCGACACGATCAGGATCGGGATCCCCGGGCCATGCTTCGTCGCGATCTCGATCGCTGCCATCGCGCCGAACTCGGGCAATCGCCAGTCGCAGAAGATCACGTCGAAACGCTCGGCGGCGAGCGCCGCGATCATCTCGCCGCGGTTCTCCACGCGACGGTGTCGGACCTCGAAACCTTCCTTCGCGAGCGCCCTCAGCAGCAACAACTCGTCGGCGTCTTCGTCCTCGACGATGAGCGCGTGTAGTCGCATCCCCACCGATGAAGATAACGCGCAAACCGTGGGCGCCGGCGGCCCGGATCGGTGCCAGGGTCAGCCCGGATTGCGTCGTCGGGGATTCCCTGAGCTGAGCGTGAAGAAGATCGTCGCGCCCTTACCGACTTCCCCTTCGGCCCACACGCGTCCCCCGTGGCGCTCGACGATGCGATGCACGGTCGCGAGCCCGATGCCGGTGCCCGTGAACTCCTTCGCGGAATGCAGCCGCTGGAAGGGCCCGAAGAGCTTGCCGGCGTACTTCATGTCGAAACCCGCCCCGTTGTCGCGCACGAGGTAGACGGTGCGGCCGTCTTCGCGGCGCGCGAGGAGCTCGATGCGCGGCGCCGGTTGCTTGGCCGTGAACTTCCACGCGTTTCCGAGCAGGTTCTCGAGCACGACCCGCACGAGGCGCACGTCGCCCTCGGCCGCCAGGTCGGGCTCGACCACGCACTCGACCTTTCGATCGAGCTCGCGCCCGCGGAGATCCGCGATGACCTGCTCCGCGAGCGCCGACAGATCGAAGGGCTGCTTGCGCAGCTCCGCGCGGCCGAGGCGCGACAGCGCGAGCAGGTCGTCGATGAGCTCGGTCATGCGTCGCGCCGAGGTTACGACGCGATCGATGTAGCTGCGCGCGGTGTCGTCGAGCGACGACCCATAGTCGGTCGACAACATCTCGCTGAAGCCTTCGATCGCGCGCAGTGGTGCGCGCAGATCGTGGGAGACCGAGTAGCTGAACGCTTCGAGCTCGCGGTTCTTCCGCTCGAGCTCCTCGACCATGCTCGCGCGCAGGTCCGCGAGCTCGCGCGCCGCGGCCGCTTCCGCGGCCTCCATCTCCATGCGCAGCGCTTGCTCGCGGAAGCGGCGATTCTCGTCCTCGAACTGGCGCCGACGGATCTGCGCACGCACGCGCGCACGCAACATCTCGAAATCGTCCGACTTGGTGAGGTAGTCGTCTGCACCCGCAGCGAGCCCGGCGATCATCGACGCGTGATCGTGGTGCGACGTGAGCATGATGAGCGGCACCTCGCGCAACCCGGGCGCGGCCTTGATGGTCTGGCAGGTACGCTCGCCGCCGATGCCCGGCATCGCGAGATCGAGCAGGATGCAATCGACGGTCTGCACCGCGAGCAGCTCGAGCGCTTCTTCGCCCGAGCGCGCGCACACGACGTCATAGCTCTCGCCTTGCAGCGCCGCGGTGACTTCGGCGAGGAACGTCTCGCTGTCGTCGACCGCGAGGATGCGCTTGGGCCCGAGCGCGCTCGCGGTCTCGGGTGCGACCGCGCGGTTCTCCGCCGTGCGCAGCATCGCGACCACGCGCGCCATCAACATCTCGATGCCGTGCTCCTTGCGCACGTACGCATCGGCGCCGGCATCGAGCGCACGCAGCTCGCCTTCGGGGCCTTCGGACGCGGTGAGCAGCAAGCACGGCGTGCGACGCAGCGCGGCGTCGAGGCGCACGCGACGGATCACCGTGGAGCCGTCGATGCCGGGCAGCACACCGTCGACGATGATCGCCGTGGGTCGCAGATGTGCCGCGATCCCCAGCCCTTCTTCGCCGCTGGCCGCGACGGTGACGTCGAAGCCCTCCTGCACGAGCGCGCTGCGCACACCTTCGCGGAAGGTGATGCTGTCGTCGATCACCAGCAGTCGCTTGTGATCGCTGCTCGCCGAGGATTCGCCGATCAGCTGGCGCGCGCGCGCGATCACGTAGCCGACGTCGTAGGGCTTGCCGATGTACTCGTCGGCGCCGGTGCGTATGCCGTGGATGCGATCGCGGACCTCGGCCTCGCTCGACAGCAACATCACCGGGGTCGACGACGACACCTCGCGGAGCTCACGGAGCAAGTCGATGCCGTCGCCGTCGGGCAAGCGGATGTCGAGCACGACCAGCGCGGGACGGCGTGCGAAGAAGTGCGTGCGAGCTTCGGCGACGCTCGCCGCCAGCAACGTCTCGAAGCCCGCGCCGTCGAACGCTTGCGCGAGATCCATGCGCACGGTGAGGCTGTCGTCGACGATGAGCACGCTGCGCGTCATGGCGTGCGCTCCGCTTTCGCGAGCCGCGCGAGCGTGGCTGCGATCTCGTCGAGCGGGAGCACGCGCTCGGCCGCGCCGAGCTCGACCGCTTCGCGGGGCATGCCGTAGATCACCGACGACGCTTCGTCCTGCGCGATCGTGAAGCCGCCACGTCGGCGGATCGCGAGCAGCCCGCGCGCACCGTCTTTGCCCATGCCGGTGAGCAGGCACGCGGTCGCGCTTGCGCCGTACTCCGTCGCGATCGACTCGAAGAGCGTGTCGACCGACGGACGACACGAGTGGCGCGGCGGATCCATCGTGAGCCGGAAGCGTCCGCCGACGATCGCGAGGTGGCGATCGGCCGGCGCGAGCACGAGCCCGGGTCCACCGACGACCTCACCGTCACGTGCATAGCGAACGCGATGCTTGCTCTGTCCGTCGAGCCACTCGGCAAATGCGACCGCGAAGAGATCGGCGAGATGGATCACGCCGACGAGCGGGATGGGATAGTCGGCGGGCAACGCCGCGAGGATCTGCACGAGCGCCGCCGGGCCGCCGGTCGACGTACCGATCGCGACGATGCTCGGCGCTCGATCGGTTCGCGGTGGCGCATCGCGGGCAGTGGGTGCCATCGCACGCAGCCGCGCGCGCGGGTGCGTGATCACGCGGATCTTCGCCGCGAGCTTCACCGCGTCGACGAACTTGCGCGCCCACTCGGCGTCGTCTTCGGTGCCGGTGGGCTTCTCGAGCACGTCCACTGCACCGGCCGCGAGCGCGTCGTAGGTGCGGAACAGCTCGCCGCGATTCGTCGACGCCGACACCACGAGGATCGGCGTGGGGCAGTAGGCCATGATGTACTCGGTGGCCGCGATGCCGGTCATCACCGGCAGCATCATGTCGAGCGTGACGACGTCGGGGCGCAGCTCCTGGCACAGCTCGATCGCACGCTTGCCGTCCTCGGCCTCGCCGACGATCTCGAGGCCGGGATCACGCGCGAGCGCGTCGCACAGCCAGCGGCGCACGGTGAGCGAGTCTTCGACGACGAGCACGCGGACGCGGGTCATGACCCTCCGATCAGCCTTGCGATGGTACGCAAGAGCAGGTTCTGGTCGAACTCGCCTTTCACGACGTACGCGGCTGCACCGGCGGTGCGCCCGCGTTCGCGATCTTCGGGTGCGTCGCGCGACGTGACGAGGATGGCCGGCACCTGCCGCAGCGTGGCATCGGCGCGCGTGCGCTCGACGAACGTGAAGCCGTCCATGCCGGGCATCTCGACGTCGACCAAGAAGAGCTCGAACGATTGCTCGCGTGCGCGCGCGAGGCCGTCTTCGCCCGACGTCGCGAGCTCGACCTCGTAGCCCGCCGACTCCAGGATCGCCTGCTCCAACATGCGCGTGGTGAGCGAGTCGTCCACCACCAACACGCGTGGGCGAGCGCGTGCCGTGCTGGTCGGCGTCGGCGCGCTCGGACGCGCGGCCGCGGCGAGCAACGCGGCGGGATCGAGCACGATGCGCGGATCGCCGACATCGTCGAGCGCGAGCCCGGCGACGACATCGGTGACCGATGCGAGCGGCGGCACCGGCCGTTGCAACACGGTCGCGGTGCCGAGCAGACGATCGACGCCGATCGCCGCGCGCTCGCCCGCGTGCGTGACCACCACCGTGGACCACGTGCGCGTCGTCTGCGTGCGCGCGCCGTCACCGTGCAGCACCGCGGCCAGTGGCACGAACGGCACCACGCCCTCGTCGTCGAGCAGGCCGCGTCCGTTCGCAGCGCTCACGAGATCGTCGCCGTGCACGCGCACCGTGCGACGCACCGCGTCGAGCGGGATCACGGCGGTGGTGCCCCCAGCTTCGACCAGCAACCCTTCGAGCGACGACATCGTCACCGGCACGACGAGCTCGAAGCTCGCGCCGCGGCCACGCTCGGTGTGCGCCCGCAGCTCGCCACCGAGTCGACTCGCGGCCTCGCGCACCACGTCGAGGCCGACGCCGCGGCCCGACAGCTCGGTGACCGCACCGGACGTGCTCAAGCCGCCGCGCAAGAGCAGCGCGATGAGCTGGGCTTCGCCCTCGACGTCGGCGATGCCGCGTCGGCGTACGAGCCCGCGCAGCGCTTGGATGTCGATGCCGCGCCCGTCGTCGCGACACACGAACGAGATGCGATTGCCGTGACGCGACACCTCGACGCGCACCAGGCCTTCGGCGGGCTTGTCGGCGGCGACGCGCTCGGCCACCGGCTCGATGCCGTGTGCGATCGCGTTGCGCACGAGCTGCACGAGCGCGGGCTGGACGATCGCGAGCACGTGTCCGTCGAGCCGCACGTCGCCGCCGTCGCTCTCGAAGCGAGCGCTGCGTCCGACCATCTGCGCCGCATCACGCGTCGTGCGTGCGAGGCCGGCGAAGAGCGTGCTCGCAGGCACGAGTCGCAGCCGATCCGCCGCTTCGCGCAGCTCGCCGAGCTCACGACCGAGCCGCTCCGTGGAGCCGCGCGCGTCGCGATGCAGGTCGAGCAGCAGCTCCGCGAGCCCACCCGCGAGCGCGTCGACGCTGGGCGGCACCGCGGTCTCGCTCGCACGCGCACGCGACAGCTGGGCGACCATCTGCCCGGCCGCGCGCGCCGCTTCGTCGATGGCCGCGATGTTGCGCCGCAACGCCGCGAGCTGCGTCGCGGCCTCGGCGAAGGCATCGAAGAACGACTCCATCTCGTCGACGTCGACACGCACGGCCCGTACCGGCTCTTCCGCGGGTGCACGCGGCGGCGCGCCCGGCTCCTGCGGCAGCCCGAGCGCAGCGACGGCGCTGGCGATGCGATCGAGCTGCCCGAGCAGCGCATCGATCACCGGGCGCTGCGCGACCGCTTCGCCCTCGCGAAACGGCGCGAGCCCATCCTCGATCGCATGCGCGAGCTCGGCGATCTCGATCTGCTTGACCACCCGCGCCGCGCCCTTGAGCGTGTGGGCGAGCCGCAAGAGCCCGGCGATGGTCTCGGGCGATCGCTCGCGTCGTTCCAGCTCCAGCACGCCCTTCGCGAGCTGCTCGACCAGCTCGCGCGCCTCGATGCGGAAGTACTTGTAGGGATCGGCCGCCATCTCACGCCGCGTTGGGCTCGATGATGCGCAGGAGATCGCGCGAGAGCGTGGTGAGCTGCGCCGCGGTCTGCAGCGTCTGCGCCGAGCTGGTCTCGGTCTCGCGCGAAGCCTGCGCGACGTTGGCGATCGCGATCTTCACCTGCTCGACCGCGGTGGCCTGCTGCTTCGTGGACAGCTCGATCTCGCGCGAGGCTTCCGTCGTGGTGCCGACGAGATCGGTGATGCGTTTGAACGACGACGCGACCTCGTCGAACTGCCGCGTGCCGGCGTCGACCGCCTTCGATCCTCCTTCGGTGGCCATCACCGTGGTGTTCACCGCGGCACGCACGTCGTCGATCAGCGTGCGGATCTCCTTGGTCGAGTCGCCCACGCGATCGGCGAGCTTGCGGATCTCGTCGGCCACCACCGCGAAGCGGCGCCCGGCATCACCTGCGCCCGCGGCCTCGATGGTCGCGTTGATCGCGAGGATGTTGGTCTGCTCGGCCAGCTCCGACACGATGTCGAGCACGGAGCCGATCTGCTGCGACTTCTTGCCCAGCTCGAGCATGTGGTTCACCACCTGATCGACCTGGCGACGGATCGCATTGATCGACTCGTGCGCCGAGTCGACGGTGCCGTCGCCCGCCGTAGCCGAGCGCGCGGTCTCGCTGGCGACCTGCGCGACCCGTTGTGCGCCCTCGGCGATCTGTCGCGACGTGGCGAGCAGCTCGTTGATCGTGGTGGTGATCTCGGTGATCGCCGCCACCTGCTCCTTCGAGCCGGTGACCTGCTGATTCGCCGCCGCTTGCAGCTCCGCGGACGAGCTCTCGACCTGGCGCACCGCGGAGCCGACCTGAGTGGTGACGCTACGGGTGATCGAGACGCCGGCGAAGAGCACCAGCACGGCGCACAGAATGGTCGCGACCAACACCGTGGTGCGCGTGCCGGCGGCGACGGCTTCGACTTCGTCGGCACGATCGCCGAGCAAGCGTCGCTCCTCGCGATCGAGCTGCTCGAGCACGCGCCGCAGGTCGTCCATGAGCCGCCGCCCCTCGCCTGCCGCGATCGCTTCGGACACGGGCACGAAGCCCTCGCGTGTGCGTTGATCGAGCCGCTTCTTCATCTCGACCGTCTTCGCCACCGCGAGTCGGTCGAGCTCGTCGATGCGCTCTTGCTGGACCGGGTTGTCGACGGTGAGCTCGCGCAGCGTCGTGATCGTGTCCGGGATCTTCTCGATCGCCGCGTTGTACGGCTCGAGGAAGACGTCGTCGCCGGTGATGATGAACCCCCGCTGGCCGGTCTCGGCGTCCTTGATGTGGTTGGCGATCGCGGCGATCGCATCGAGCACGTCGTGCGTGTGCGTGACCGAGTAGCTCGACTTGGTCAGCGCCTCGACCCCGCGATACGCGGTCGCGCCTATGACCACGAGCAGTATGAACGACATCGCGAAGCCGGCGACGATCTTCCGTGTGAAGGTCCACATGATCAACGTTGCTCCTGTTCGATCGCGGCGAGGATGCTGGGAATGTCGACGATGCGATGCACCGCGTCGTGCATGCGTACGACGGCGCGGACGTGGGCACCGGCATCGCGGTCGGGTGCAGTGGTGAGCACGCCGTGTGGCAGTCGAACGTGGCCGTCGAAGCGACCGAACGCGAGGCCGACGCGCGGCGTCGATGCCATCGCGAGCCATCGCGGCGCACGCTCGGCCGTGGGCTGACCGAGCAGCGCGCCGAGATCCCACACCGGCAGCACGGTGCCGCGGATCCCGACCACGCCGAGGAACTTCGGGTTGCGCGTCGGCAGTGCGACGATGCGACGATCGGCGAGCAATCCGGTGAGCTCGCGCAACGGCAGCAGATAGTGGTCGTCGGCGAACCGCACCGCGAGCAGCTCGTCGGCCTTCGTGCCGACCTCCTGGGCCGGGCGTGCGAACGCTTCGTCGAACGCGCGGCGCAGCTCGTCGACCGAGCGCGTGATCACGACGCACCTCCGCAGGCGACCAGCTCGGCGCAACACAGCGCGATCAAGGTCTCGCGCGCGAAGCCGCCGCCGAAGAGCAGGAGCTTGTCGGGATCCTCGCGCTCGAGCAGCGGCAGCGCGAGCTGCAGCTCGCGGCGCGCGGTGGGCAACTCGCGACGACGCCGCGCCATCAGCCCGAGATGCAGCCGCGGCATCGCGAAGGTGGGATCGACGTTGGTCGCGGCTTCGTCGTGCGCGACTGCGGCCGCGACTTCACCGGCACGCTCGGCGCACAGCGCCAGCAGATAGTGGGCGCCCGCGTCGTTGCGATCGAGCGCGAGCAATGCCGCGCAGGCCGCTTGCGCCTCGGCGATGCGTTCGGTGTGGGTGAGCAGCACGGCGCGCAGATGGAGCGTGTCGCGGTCGCGCGCGTCGAGACCCTCGATCACCGCGAGCGCTTCACTGTAGCGCTCGCGCTGCATCAGCTCGCGCGCGGCAACCAGGAGGTCCGCGCTGCGCACCGCGGGCGGCGACGCGATCGGTCGCGCGCGTCGGGTTGCCGGCCGCACTTCCTCGGGGATCGACGGCTCGCGATCGTCTCGCCACGCCCCCGGGCGTTGCGGCGCGCGCTCGTAGTAGAAGGTGCCGTGGCTCTGACAGAGCGCGAAGCCGTCGGAGCGATCGCGCAACGATTCGGCGTGTCCGAGGAACAGATACCCCCCGGGCGCGAGCGCACGTTCGAAGCGCTCGATCACCGCACGCGCCTGGTGGGGCGCGAAGTACATGAGCACGTTGCGGCAGAAGATCACGTCGTAGTGCTCGGGCGCCCACAAGAGCGCGTCTTCCTCCGCGAGGTTGTGCTCGGCGAATCGCACCATCGCGCGGACCTCGGCCGCGAGCGCATGCTCGCGACCCTGGGCCGTGAACCAACGCTGCTTCGCCTCGGGCGGCGTCTCGCGCAGCGCCCACGGCGAATAGCGACCCGTGGCCGCGCGCCGCAACGCCGCGGGATTCACGTCGAGCCCGGTCACCGCGACCTTCCACTCGGAGGGCACGTGCTCGCGCAACACGATCGCGAGCGAGTACGGTTCTTCGCCGCTCGAGCAGCCCGCCGACAGCACCCGCAGCGTCTTCGCGCCCGCGCGCGCATGCATGCGCGCCGGCAGCACGACCTGCGCGAGCGCGTCGAACTGCTCGATGTTGCGAAAGAAGTAGCTCTCGCCGACGGTCAGCTCTTCGGCGAGCCGACGCAGATCGTCGGTGGTCGCTTCATGCTCGAAGTGTGCGAGCCAGCTCGGGCCACGCCGCTCGAGCACCTCGGCCAAGAAGCCGCGCCGCGTATCGTCGAAGCGCAGCCCGAACTTGGCTTCGATCGCATTGCCGAAGCGATCGACGGGATCGAGCGATTCCCTGCTCGCCACGCTTCCACGTTACTGGCGAACCGCGCGCTCCGACAAGTCGGACGGCACGATTTGGGCCGCCTCGATCACGCGCGCTGCCTCCAATACGAACAGTAGTGCCTGGTCGCGCGCAGCGACGGTCGCGACGTGGCGCGCATCGGCGGTCTGTACGAGCGAGGGCAGCTCGCGGAATTCCGCATCCGCGACCTCCGATACGCCGATCACCGCGTCGACTGCGAGCGCGACCTCGCCATGGCGCGTGCGCACGGTGACGAATCGTGTCCAATCGGACGCGCCGCCCACACCGAGCAGCGCGCCGACGTCGACGACCGGCGTCGGCAGCCCGCGAATGATCGCGAGGCCCGCGACGAACGCCGGCTTGTCGGCCAGCGGCTCCACCGGCAGCGGACGGAGCGTCTCCACTACGTCGCCGATGCGCAGTCCTGCGAGCACGTTGCGTATGCGGCAGACGAGGACGCGCGCCATCGCGATCCCACCCTACCTCAACCCTTGTCGCCGACCAACCCCGCTCGGATCGCGTAGCGCACGAGGCCCGCGACGTGACGGATGTCGAGCCGCGCCATGATCTGGCCGCGATGGGTCTCCACGGTCTTCACGCTGAGCTCCAAGCGACGCGCGATCTGTTTGGTCGAGTGGCCTTCCGCGATCAGCTGCAGCACCTCGCGTTGACGCGGCGTGAGCTCGTGTAGGCCCGGGCGTTCTTCGGGCTCGCCGGGACGATTCGCGACGTCGGCGATCACGCCGAGCGCGACCGCGGGGCTGATCCAGCCCTGGCCACGCGCCAGTGCGGTGACCGCGAGCACGAGCTCGGTGCTCTCGGAGTCCTTGAGCAGATACCCCGATGCACCCGCGACGAACGCCTCGCGCACGTACGCGCGCTCGTCGTGCATCGACAAGATGAGCACCTTCGGCCGCGGATCGAGCTGGCTGATCCGCCGCGTCGCCGCGAGCCCGTCCATGCCGGGCATCGAGATGTCCATCAGCACGATCTCCGGACGCAGCTGTTCGATCAGCTGGAGCCCTTCGCTCGCCTCGCGAGCCTCGCCCACTACTTCGATCTCCGCCATCGCAGAGAGCAGCGCACGGAGGCCAGCACGCACGAGGCCATGATCCTCGACGAGCAGCACTCGAATTTTGCTCATCCCATCGACCCCGCGATCACAGGCACGCGTGCGCGCACCGAAGTTCCTTGTCCTGGCGCGGACTCGAGCTCGAAGCGGCCGCCGACGAGCGCGATGCGTTCGCGCATGCTGGCCAGCCCGAGGCTCTCGCCCGCGGATGCGCGCTGCCAAGCCGTGCGCATGTCGAATCCGACGCCGTCGTCGCGCACTTCGATGGCGACGGCATCGCCGTCGAGTCGCATGCGGATCTCGATGGCGCGCGCCGACGCGTGGCGCAGCGCGTTGGTGAGCGCCTCCTGCACGACGCGGAAGCATGTGACCTCGATCGACGAAGGCAAGCGTCCGATCTCTTCGGCGTCGACGACGATCGACAAACCGGCGGGGCGACCGTCGCGCTGCGCGAGCCAGCGCAGCGCCGCGGGCAGCCCGAGATCGTCGAGGATCGTCGGCCACAGGCCCACCGACACCGCACGCAGCTGCGCGATGCCCTGCTCGATGAGCTGCAACGCTTCTTCGAGATGCTTGCCGCGCACGTTGCCGCGGCCGCGACGCGCGGCTTCGAGGCGCATGCGCACCGCAGTGAGCACCTGCCCGAGCTCGTCGTGCAACGCACGCGCGATGCTGCGGCGCTCGGCTTCCTGCGCTTCGAGCAACCGGTGACCGATCGCAACCGACGACGCATCGCGACGGCGCTCGAGCTCGCGGCGGATCGCGGGGCCGAGGCGATCGAGCGCGTCCTTGCGCACCCAATCCGCCGCGCCGCGCCGCATCGCCTCGATCGCGACCTCGGTGGGCACGCCACCCGACACGACGATGAACGGGAGCTGCGGCTCGACCTGCTGCGTCACTTCGAGAGCCGACAACGGATCGAGACGCGGCAAGCTCGAGTCGGAGATCACGACCTGCCACGAACGTCGCGCGAGTGCATCACGCAGCTCGGTCTCGTCCTCGACACGTTCCCACACCGGCGTGAAGCCGCTGCGTCCCAACGCGCGTGCGACGAGAGTTGCGTCGGTCTCGGAGTCCTCGATGAAGAGCACGGCCAGCTCGGCCGCATCGCTGTCGCGTTTGTTCGTGTCGGTCACCTCGCGCGCCTGGAGCTTCGGCCAACGCACGCTCTCCCGCACTCGGGGCGAGCCGTAGGTCGGAATCGGGGATTCACTGAGCGGCCATCGCCAGCTTGGCTTGCCGGCCGCGAGCACGGGGAAAAGAGCGCCGCCGCCAAGGATGATCTCCCACGAGAAAGCGTGACAGGTGCATCTTTGCGGGCTTTCCGATCGACGTACCCGGAGGGCCGAACAGCGCTCCGGCAGGCGGCGCAGGGGCCGACCCACACGGGTCTGCGAGCGCGCGCGCGCGTGCGGAAGCGCGATCGCGCCGTAGCTGCTGGGTCCGATCGACCCAGCCGCTCGCGTCACGCCATCGCGACAGCAGCTTCGACGTGGTCGATCGGACGATCGCCCGGCGTCAATATGCCGCAGAGCTCCAATGGATCTGCGGGGTCGAGCTCGGGCATCGTGCGCTCTTTCGTCCCTTCGCGTCGCACTCTGCGGAGCAATGCGATCGCGTCGGGCAGCGCATACTGCTCGCCGTCGAAGCCGGCCACGAATCTGCCGCCACGGATCTCTCCGCGCGCTTCGAGGATGCGGCAGGCCCTCGCGATGTCGCGCCACGGGACCGGGATGCGCTCGCGCGCGAGCGTGAGGCGGAAGATCACCCCCGTTCGCTTCAGCAGCTGGCGCGCCACGAGCTCGGCAGGCGCGATCGTGTCGTCGCGCTCGCATTCGTGCTCGAGCAGGCTCCACCGTCCGTCGTGCGCGCCAGGCTTGCGCGACGAGGTGAGCAGCGAGCGCA
>DASZPU010000491.1:0-6060 GCA_035550195.1 Nannocystaceae bacterium | reverse complement strand
TCCGGGCGTCGACTACCGCGACGAAGAGGTGATCGACGAGCGCGTCGTCACCCCCGGTCCGCTGAAGCTGTCGGCGCAGCTGCCCAAGAGCGCGGGCTTCTTGTCGAGCACGCAGGCGATCGTCTACGAAGATCGCACGAGCGCGGCGAGCTACGCCGAGGCGGGCTACGCCGGCGAAGCGGGCGCGCGTCCGGCTGCACCGCGCAAGAACGGCAACGGCGACGCGGCCCACGAAGAAGAGAACGGCTCGCGTCGCTCCGAAGAGGTGCGTGCCGCGGTCGCACTGTCGGCGCAGGTCTACAAGGCGCGCATGCAGGGCTACGAAGGCGACGCGTGCCCCAACTGCCAGAGCTTCACGATGGTGCGCAACGGCTCGTGCCTGAAGTGCAACACGTGCGGCAGCACCAGCGGTTGTAGCTGAGCCTCGGCGTCACACGGCGCTCGACTGCGAGCGCCGTGATAGGCTGGCGCGATGAAGTACCGCGCCTTGCTCGCGTGCACGTTGCTCGCTTGTGGTGAAGGCAGCGAGGATCCCGACGGGAACTCTGCCGACGAAGGCACCACCACCGTCACCGCCGGCAGCACGACGCCGAGCACGAGCGTCAGCGACAGCGTCACCGAGTCCGGCGACGTGACCGGCACGCCGACCACCGGCGACGACGACACGCTCGACACCACCGCGGGCGAGACCGAAGAGCCGCCGCCGCCCGATTGCGACGGCATCGGTCCCGCGGTCGACGAGCTCGGCACGACGCCGGGCGAGTCGACGATCCTGTCGCCGACGCTCGAGCACGTCACCGTGCAGTGGCTGATCGAAGGCGACACCAACGACAACGGTGCGGTCACGGTGCGCTGGCGCGAGAGCGGCGGCACGTGGCACGAGGGCACCACGCTGCGGCGCACGCCCGCGGGTACGGTCGAGGGCTTCGCGTGGGACAACAAGCACGCGGGCACCGTGTTCGGGCTGTCGCCCGGCACCGACTACGAGATCGAGCTCGCGCTCGCCGATCCCGACGGCGGCTGCGAGATCCGCACGCTCGATGCGACCACGCGTCCCGTGCCTGCGGCGATGGACGGCGCACCGGTGATCGCCGTCGATCCCAGCAGCTTTCCCGGCGCGCTCGATGCCGCGATGCCCGGCGACATCCTCGAGCTCGCGCCCGGCAACTACGACACGTTCACCGTGTTCGCCGACGGCAGCGCAGACGCACCGATCGTGATCCGTGCGGCCGCCGACGGCGTGATCATCGACGGCGAAGTGCGACTCGACGGGCGCTCGTACGTGATCGTGCAAGGCCTCGAGGTGCACGGCCAGATCAAGTTCAACGACTCGCTCGGCCTGTCGTTCATCCGCAACCACGTCATCACCGCCGAAGACGGCATCGTCACCAAGACGCGCAGCGAGAACCTCTACATCGCCGACAACGTCGTCGAAGGCGCAACCGTGTGGGCCGAGACCTCGCTCGGTGTCGACGGCGACAACATCGGCGAAGGCATCGAGGTCACCGGGCCCGGCCACGTCATCGAGCACAACCGCGTGAGCGGCTTCCGCGATTGCATCTCGCTCATCGAAGATGACGGCGCGGTCGATCAGCACAGCATCGACGTGCTCTACAACGATCTGTCGGTGTGCCCCGACGACGGCATGGAGGCCGACTTCTGCTTCCACGACTGCCGCATCATGGGCAATCGCTTCACCAATGTGTTCATGGGCATGTCGTCGCAGCCCGGGCTCGGCGGGCCGACGTACTTCATCCGCAACGTGATCTACAACTCCGCGTTCCAGTCGTTCAAGCTGCAGCGCGGCAGCGTCGGCGACGTCGGCTGGCACAACACGGTGGTGAAGCTCGGCGACGCGTTCAACACGTACACGACGGACGTGTTCTCGCGGCAGCACTTCCGCAACAACATCTTCATCGGTGGGCCCGGCGCGGCGTACAACGGCTACGACGCGGGTGAGGGCGACGTGATCGATCTGTCGTCGGCGAGCGACGTCGATCTCGACTACGACGGCTACGGATCGACCGCGGGCATGTTCACCGGCAACCTCGGCGGCGTGTCGTTCTCCAGCCTCGCGGAGCTGCAGGCGATGACCAGCGAAGCGCACGCGGTCGAGCTCGATCTCTCGGTGTTCGCAGCATCGGTGAGCGTGCCGGCGGCCGCGTTCCCCGGGCTCGAGCCCGCCGATCTGCAGCTCGCGGCCGGCGGTGCGGCGATCGACGTCGGTGAGCCGATCACCGGCTTCGACTACGATGGTGCCGCGCCGGATCTCGGCGCGTACGAGCTCGGCAGCACACCGCCCGTGTACGGACCGCGACCATGAGAGCGCTGCGCGGCATTCTCCTCGGTGCGCTGTTGTCGTGTCACCACGAGGACCCGCGGTGCGGCAACGGCACGTGCGTGTGCCCGGTCGACGCGAGCTGCGACATTCCGTGTGCCGCACCGCCGTGTCACCTCGACTGCGAAGAGCGCAGCGACTGCACCGGCGCGTGTGCGAACGGGGACTGCACGTGTCGCGTCGGAGCGACGTGCGCGTTCGAGTGCGCGGCACCGCCGTGCCACGTGAAGTGCGAAGGCGATCATCCGCACTGCGACGGCGCGTGTGCGAACGGCACGTGCAGCTGCGGGCCCGACAGCACCTGCGCGTTCGTGTGCGATGCACCGCCGTGCCACGCCGACTGCGAGGCAGGCTCGGCGTGCACGATGACGTGTCCGAGCGGCTACGGCATGGGCTGCGACTTCACGCGCTGCGAGGCAGGCGAGCCCACCGTGTGCGACGACGGACAGACCGCGGCGTGCGGCATGCCGTGCCCGGGTTGATCACTCGAGCGCCAACAGCTTGCGCAGCATCGCTGCCAACCGCGTTGCCACCGGACCGGCATTGCCGTCGGCGATCGGCACGTCGTCGATCGCGACGACGGGCATGACGAGCTGCGAGGTGGCCGCGATGAACACCTCGTCGGCGGCGCGGAGCCGTCCGCGATCGATTTCTTCTTCGCGCCAGTCGACGCCGACGAGCGGCGCGGGCATCTCGACCGCGGCCATGGTGACGCCGGGCAGGAGCAGCGTGCTCGCAGGTGGGACGATCACCGAGCCCTGCTCGACGATCGCGACGTTGCTCGAGCCGCCCTCGTGCACGAGGCCGTCCTTGCCCATCCAGATCACTTCGTCGGCGTTGCGCTCGCGTGCGACGCGTTTGCCCATCACTGCGGGCAAGAGCATCGTGGTCTTGAGATCGCAGCGTGCCCAGCGAGGATCCTCGGCGGTGACGCAACGGATCCCCGCGGCGGCGCGTGCTCGATCGGGGAACGTATGCGGCGACAGGTACGCGAACAGCTCCGGCGTGGCATCGGCGAGATGTGCCCGTGGGGCCGATCCGCCGGTGAGCTGCAGGTAGAGCAGGCCATCGCGGATGCCTTCGGCCTTCGCGAGCTCGTCGGCGATGTTCGTCCACAGCTCGAGATCGACGAGCGTGTCGGCGAGGCCGAGCGCTGCGGCGCCACGTCGCATGCGATCGACGTGCGCTTGCACGAGCCGCGCTTTGTTGCACGTCACCGGCAACACTTCGTAAACGGACTCGCCGAACAAGAGTCCGCGATCGCCCAACGACACGTGCGCGTCGGAGAACGCGATCACGCGGCCGTGCTGCCATGCGTGCTGAGGGAAGCCTGCCAAACCGCCTCCGATGATGCCCCAGCCTCGGAGGTGGTGGGGCAAATCGGCACCTCCACCTCGCGTGCATGTTGGAATTTTCCACCAGCCGATCACTCGAAGGACAGTTGCGGCGCTCGGCCGGTCCGTGGGACCATCGTCGAGCGTCGGCGAACCGGGGTCACACCCGCTTCGCCCATCGGTGTCGAGCGCGTTGGATCTGCATCGAAGAACGACGACGAAGATTTTCGAAAGAACGCGTCTCGGCGTGCATCCGCGGGCGGCCAGCCGAGACAACCGACGAAGCACCAGAGGGAGAACGAGGGAGACATGAGCGAACGAAACACTGGCAGGAGCTACATCGCAATCGCAGGCCTCGGCTTGCTCTGTGGGATCTCGATGGCCTCGCTGCAAGGCTGCGATCCCGACGATATCTGCGGACCATGTGGCAGCCTCGCGAGTGGGCAGCTTTCGATCTCCGGCAATGCGCAGGTCGACGGCTTCTTCACCGCGGTCGCCGACCTCGGCAAGGCCACCGCGACGATCCAAGCGAGCTTCGAAGCGGACATCCGCGCGCTCGCCGAGATCTATGGAATGGCCGAAGGTGAGATCAACGCGGCGTACATCGGCGAGCTGAAGGCGGCGATCCAAGCCGACTTCCAAGCCAACGTCGAAGGCGGCATTCGCCTGGTCTACAAGCCGCCGCAGTGTCAGGCCGACGTGCACGTCGCCGTCGAAGCGCAGGCGAGCTGCGAGGTGCAGGCCGACTGCGAAGCGATGGTGAATCCCGGCGAAGTGGCCGTGAAGTGCGAAGGCAAGTGCGAAGGCAGCTGTTCCGCGGGTTGCATGGGCGAGGTCAGCTGTCAGGGCCCGGCCGTCGGTGCCGAGTGCGACGTCGGCTGTGAAGGCGCGTGTGAGCTGTCGGCTGCGGTCGAGTGCGACGGAACTTGTCGTGGCGATTGCTCGGGCGAGTGCACTGCGACCGACGCGAACGGTCAGTGCCAGGGCTCGTGCAGCGGCGAGTGCATGGGCACGTGCGAAGCCACCGGCATGGCGATGTGCAACGGCACCTGCCACGGCGAGTGTCACGCGATGGTGCAGCCGCCGAGCTGCATGGGCGAGATCAGCTGCCACGCCGAGTGCATGGGCGAGTGCGGTGGCAGCTGCGAAGGCAAGTTCGAGCCGCCCTCCGCATCTGCGGAGTGCGAGGCGTCGGCGGATTGCCAGGCGCAGGCATCGGCACAGGCCGAGGCGAACATCACCTGCACGCCGCCGTCGCTCGACTGGGAGTTCGGCTTCCGTGCGAACGTCGACGCTGCGGGTCAGGCGGCCTTCGGCGCGCGACTCGGCGAGCTTCGTGTTCGCGGCACCGCGATCCTGCAGGGCCTCGCGCGTGCGCAGGCGCTGATCAACGGACAGATCGATGGCGAGGTCGTGTTCGACCCGCCGCCGATCGCCAACCTCACCGGTAAGTTCACGGCGCTCATCTCGGCGGGTGTGTCGGGCGACCTCGACATCCCGAAGGGACGCCTCGTGTGCCTCCCGGCCGCGTTCGAAGAGGCCGGTGAGCTGCTGGCCAGCATCGGCACCGAGTTCACTGCATCGCTCGCGCTGCAGGCCGACTTCGGCGCGTCGATCCTGAATCCGATGGGCGGCTGATCCAGCGCTCGCATCGACGAGGGCCGCGACTCCGTGGGGGAGCGCGGCCCTCTGCAATTCAGCGGTGCCACGATTGGAGGTGATCGGGTGCGCCTTCGGGTGCGTGCGGGACGAGTGACAGTGGGAGCTCGCCGGCCCAGTGCGGCAATGCGAGGTCGGCTTCGTCGTCGACCGGGCCGCCTTTGCGGATCTTGGCGGAGACTTCGACGAGCGGGATGCGGAGCACTGCGGTTGCAGTCAGCTCGGCTTCGTTGGGGCCGCGCGTGTGGGCGCTGCGACCCGGGACCAGGTGTTCGACGACGCGCTCGAGCGCGGCGAGCTTCTCCACGCGATCGACGACGAGCTCGCCTTGGCCGAACACGATCACCGAGCGGTAGTTCATCGAGTGGTGCATCGCGGAGCGGGCGATCACCAAGCCGTCGATCAGCGTCACCACGATGCACAGCGGTCGACCGGCCTGCTTCATCAGCCGCGACGCGGGGGCGCCGTGCAGCAGCAATGCGTCGCCGTCGCGCGCGTAGGCGGTCGGGATCACCACCGGGCCGTGCTCGTCGGTGAAGCCGACGTGGCACAGTAGGCCCTCGTCGAGGATTGCCTCGATCTGCGCGCGATCGAAGCTTCCGCGCGGGGATCGGCGGCGCAGACGGGTCTTGTCGGTGGGCGCGAAGCTGTCCATCTCGCTCGAACATGGCGTGGGATTGGTCCATCGTCATGGTCCATTTCGGCAAAATCAGCTAGACCAATCGCATG
>DASZPU010000490.1:0-15593 GCA_035550195.1 Nannocystaceae bacterium | reverse complement strand
AAGCCGGCGTCGTGTTGCCGGCGATGCCGCGCCTGGCGTTGTTGCGTGCGGTCGAGCGCACTGCGACCGCCGCCGGTCTACGCATCGATCACTGCGGCTGCGCAGCGCAGTGTCACCTCGATCCCGAGTCGCGACCCGCCTTCGTGCCGCTCTTGACGACGGACCTCTTCAACCGCGCGGTGTAAGTCGAGCCCGGCGTGGCTTCGCCACGACGGAGAGCGAGCACGACTGCTCGCATCGGGAAGAGCGCCGGAGGGCGCGACCAAAACTAGGTCGCGCCGTCGGTCTCGTCGGTCGTGTCGAGATCTTGGACGGTGGTGACGCAGGCCATGCCACCGATCGCGATTCCCAAGGCCACGAAGACGAGCACTGCGCAGAACTTCCGGATCATCGGTCAGTCTTTCGGGATCAAGTCGGCGAGCGGTAAGTCGTCGGTCGGAGGGCTGGGGAAGAGCCGAAGCCCATCGCGCAATCGTCGGCGCGCCGCGTCGACGAGCCTCGGGTCTGCATCGGGCAGGAGATCCTCCGCGCCCGCCCAGATCGCCCAGGCGGCGGAAGAATGGCCGAGATCGAGGGCCAGTTCCAGTCCCCAGAGCACCACGTCCCAACGCTCGGGCCGCAGCTTCCTTGCACGGGCGTAGAGCGCGAGCGCACCGCGGGCATCGCCCATGCGGTGCCGCAGCCGCCCGCCCGAGGCCGCGACCTCCGATGCGTAAGGAAACTCGCGTAGTGCGCGGTCGATCAGTGCCTCGGCCTGCAGCTTCCGGTCGGCGTAGTCGAGCTCGGGCACGTCGAGCATCACGCTCGCGAGCGCGGTGAGGATCCGATCCTCGCGGGCCCGCGCCCGCGCGAGCGCGGCCTCGAAGTGCCCACGTGCGTGCGACCACTCCTTGCGCTGCACCGCGAGCCGCGCCGCGCACAGCCGCGGCAACGCATCACCGGGCGCAAGCTGGATCGCACGCACGCAGTACGCCGACGCGCGCGCGAGTGCAGCGGGCTCGGCAGTGCCTTCACCGGCTTCACTGCGCAGCGCGGCGATGCGCAGCTCACCGACCAACGCTTGTGCACGCGCGGAGCCGGGCTCGCGACGCAGCGCGACTTCCCACAGCCGTGCGTCGCTCTTGTACGCGGTCGCGGCCGCTTGCGCGAGCGCGCCTTGGATCACCAGCACGAGCGCGAGCGGCACGATGCGCCACGCGGCGGTGCGACGCGCAGCGATGCGATCGCCGGCGCGCAGCAGCACGTGCGCGAAGCCGATGCACACGACGATGCTCGGCAGATACGCGAAGCGATCGGCGCGCATGTTGGGCATCGGCACGAGGTTCGCGGTGGGGGCCCACAGCAAGACCAGCGCGAGCGCGACGAACGACCACGCGGCGTGACGACGTCGCGTCGCGATCGCGTGCACGAGCGCGAGCACGAGGCCCGCGGCGCCGAGCAGCGTCGCGGCCTCGCTCCACGCGGCCGGGCGATCGACGTACTCGGGCGAGAGCCCGATCGGCAGCACGAGCTGCTGCAGATAGCCGACGTGGATCTGCACGCTCTGCGCGAGCACTTCGCTGCGCTCCCACTGCGCGGCATGGATGCCGAGCTGCGCGTCGTAAGGGCTGAGCGCACCGACGACGTGGTGTTGCTCGGCGAGCGCAGCGATCGTGCCGAGCGCGAGCGCGACGAACGGGGCCGCGACGCGACGCGTGTGCGGCAGCGCGTGGGGCCACAGGTGCATGGACAACAGCCACACGAGCGGCAGCGGCACCGCATTGGTCTTCGCGCCGCATGCGAGCGCTTGCAGCAGCGCGGCGAGCACGAGCGATCGTTGGTCGCCGTCGAACGCGGCTCGATCGGCGCAGCGCAGCGCGGCGAGGCCCAGCGCGGTGGCCAGCAGATCTTCGCGATACGAGACGACCGCGACCGCTTCCGCGTGGATGCCGAGCACGCCGAAGAGCGCGACGGTGGCCGCGACGAAGGGCAGGGGCGCGCCGCGGCCGGCGAGCCAGCGCCACAGCATCGCGCACGCGAGCACGTGCAGCGCCACCGACAGCACGTGATGGCCGAGCGGGTGCGCGCCGAAGATCTGGTAGCTGGCCATGTCGACGACGACCGCAGTCGGGCGGAACGCGTCGGGGATGTGCTGCGCGGTGGCCTCGGGCGAGAACAGCAGCGCGAGATCTTCCGGACAGCGCAGGAAGCCGTTCGCGAGGATCGTCCAGTGATCGTCGTAGACGAAGCCGAAGCCGAGCGTCGGGAGATACACGAGGGCTGCGAGCACGAGCACGCCGGCGAGCACGATGCGCGGTGGCAGCTTTGCCAACGACTCGAGGTCGCGCGTTCGCGGGTCGTGCTCCTCCACGCGCGGCGATGGTAGCCGCGTGCGCGACGATCTGCGTTACGCTGACGACCATGTGTCGCTACGGGTTCTTCGTGCTCGCGTGCGCTGCCCTGGCCTGCAAGCCGAAGCCCGCCGCCGACCCACCGGCGGACGCGCCCACTTCGTCGCCGCAGACCGCCGCGCCCGCGCGCGTGCCCGCGGACGCGCTGGGCATCCCGGTCTGCGATCGCTACCTCGCGGACATGAGCACGTGCATCGAGAGCGTGCCCGAGGACGCGCGCCCGCAGCTCCGCGAGGCGCTGGCGTCGGCGAAGACCTCGTGGCGCGAAGCGGTCGACGCCGGCAAGCGCGACCTCGTCGTCGACGCTTGCTACGACGCGCGCGACGAAGGCGAAGAGATCCTCGGCGAGATCGGCTGCGCCTTCACGCACGTCGACGATCCGCCGCGCGTGGGCGCACCGCCTGCGACGCCGACGAAGGCCAAGGCGCAGCCGCTGATCGGCATCCCCGAGTGCGACGAGTACATCCTCGCGTATACGAAGTGCATCCACGACAAGGTGCCCCAGAGCGCGCGCGGTCCGATGCAAGACGCGATGGACGCGACGGTGAAGGCGTGGTCCGAAGCGGCCGAGACCAATCGCGACGGCCTGGCCAAGGCCTGCCGCGCAGCGCTCGAGGCCGCGGCCGTCGCGACGGAGCAGCTGGGCTGCGAGTGGCCCAAGCTGCACTGAGAGGCTGACGGCCGATCGCAATCTTCGCGTGCGGCGTTGGGTCGGCGCGCGAGCGCGTAGCGTGAAGCGTCCAGCGCGAAGCGCCGAGGGGTAGCGCTGGCGGAAGCGGTAGCGTCGATGCGCGCGCTGGCGACGATCGGCCTCGCGAAGTCGAGGTGCACCGCGTTTCTTCGAGTCGGCCATGCTCCGCTCACGACCGACTCGCGATCGACGCGCAACTTGAAAAGGGCGCTCTTTCCTCTCTGCTGCGCGCGAGCACGTAGCTACCGTGCCCCACCTCGAAGCCGACCCTTCCCCGTGACGCGCTCGCGCTGCCGCTACCGCTCAGCGCCCGCGCTTCTCGCTGGGCGCCGCCCGTTTGCTCGTCAGCCTCTGCGTCGCTAACGCTTGGCCTTGCGCCCTTCCACGAGCAGGTGGCTGTCCTTCGCGTCGAGATCGAGCCCGAACACTTCGCGCAGCTGCTTCACCTTCGCGAGCGTCGCGGCGGAAAACGGCGCCTTGCCCTCGAGCGCGTGCAGCACGATGCCCTCGAGCAGATCGCCCAGCGACATGCCGTGCAGATCGGCGAGCGCCTTCAGCACGCCGAGCAGGCGCTTCTCGATGCGCACGCCGGTCTGCACGCGCTCGATCTCGCGACGATCACGTACCGCTTTCGCCTTCGCCATCGCCATCGCCGTAGCACCGCGAGGCGCGAGCGGCAATCACGGCGCGAGCTCTTCCTTACCGTCGGCGTGACGGGCGAAGCGACCGCGCTCGCGCGCGTGCACCGGTGCGTCGTCGGGCCACGGCCAGCCGCCGAACTGCGTCGCGCGGTAGTCCTCGAACGCCTGCACGATCTCCGCGCGCGTGTTCATCACGAACGGTCCGTGCTGCACCACCGGCTCGCGGATCGCCCGGCCCTGCAGCACGAGCAGCTCGCTCGGCGCATCGCCGTTCTCGATCGGCGCGGGCACGTCGGGGCGCACCGCGATCGCCGAGCGATTGTCGATCGCACGACCACCGATCTTCACGCCGTTGCCGCGGAACAGATACAGCACGCGCGTGCTGTCGGGCTGCGCCGGCGGCATCGTCCACTTCGCACCGGGCTGCATCGCGATCGTCCAGATCGCGACGTCGGAATCCGGCTGCGCCGCCCACGAGTCCGGCGGCGGTGCAGGCGTGCGCGCATCACCGAGCGCGCCCGCGATCATCGTCACCTTCGTGCCGCCCTCGCTGTGCACCGGGATCGACGGCGCCCACAGCATCGAGAAGTACGGCGCGACCATCTTGCGCGCCTTGGGCAGGTTGAGCCAGATCTGGAACAGCTCGAGCGGATTGTCGGCGTCGCGCTTCAACAGCGGAAACATCTCGGAGTGCACGATGCCGCGACCCGCGGTGAGCCACTGCACGTCGCCTTCGCCGAAGCGCGCGGTCGCACCGAGCGAGTCGCTGTGATCGACGAGCCCGCGCCGCACGATCGTGACCGTCTCGAAGCCGCGATGCGGATGCTGCGGGAAGCCGGGCACGACCTCGCCGTGGTACATGCGCCAGCCGTCCTTGCCGGCGAAGTCCATGCCGAGCTCGCGACCTGCGAGCGAAGCGGCGGGCGCCATGCGCTCGTCACCGGCGGGATAGGCGTCGTCGTGGTAGGCGCAGAAGAGGAAGGGATCGGCGCACACCCACGGAAATCCCAGCTGCACGACCTCGAGCACCACGTCGTTCATGATCGTCATTCTACGACACGATGCGTGCGATCGTTACAGCAGCGAGCTCGCGGTGCGGCTCGCGGTGGCGAGGTGTTGGAAGCGAAACATCCGCGTGCGCTCGTAGGTGCCGGTGAGCGACAGACAGGCCTCGTCGAACGAGACGCAGCGCACGTGGCGGAAGCCTTCTTCGTAGAGCATCGGTAGCGGGTCGTTGATGCCGAAGCGTGCGGGCTCGCCGAGCTCGTCGAGCAGCGCCATGTTGCGCTCGTCGTCTTCGCTCACGCGATTGCGCTCGACGATGCGCTTCATGATGTAGTCGAACACCAGCACCGTGCGTGGCTCGCAGCCGTCGGCGATGCGGCGCAAGGTCGCGCGGATCGCCGGCTCGGTCAGGTAGGGAACGACGCCTTCCCACGCGATGAACGCGGGCGCGCTGCGATCGAAGCCGTGCGCGACCAGGCGCTCGATGAAGTCGTCGGTCTCGAAGTCGCAGGGCACGTAGGTCGCGGCGTCGATCGGATAGCGATCGAGCTTCGCGAGCCGTGCCAGCTTCTCGCGCTGCGAGGCCGGGTGATCGAGCTCGAAGAAGCGTACGCCGGCGCGCGCGAGCCGAGCCGCGCGCGTGTCGAGGCCCGCACCCATCAGCACGATCTGCGTGAAGCCCTGCGCAGTCCAGTGCTCGACGTGCGCGTCGAGATAGGCGGTGCGCACCGCCATCCATAATTCGAAGGCGGGGAAGTGCTGGGCGAACGCGTCGGCGAGCGCGTTGCCGTCGTCGCCCGCGAGCGCGAGCGCCCACGGGTCGCGGCAGATCGCACCTTCGCGCGCGCTCGCGCGACCGCGGAACGCCGCGACCATGATCGCGGTGCGGCTGGCGGCGTCGTTGTCGGTGATCGACATCAGCGTGCGCCTCCGAGCTCGGCGCGCACGATCTCCGCACCGCGCACCAACGCGCGCAGCTTCTGTTGCGCGCAGCCGCGCGGGAGCTGCTTCATCCCGCAGTCCGTGGTGAGCGTGACGCGTTCGGGCTCGATGTGCGCGAGCACCTTGCGGATGCGCTCGGCCACGTGCTCCGGCGACTCGACCTCGAGCGAGCGCACGTCGATCACGCCGACCGCGACCGTCTTCGACTTCGGCAGGTCGGCGAGCAGCGCAGCGTCTTCCATCTCGCAGCACGCGAAGTCGAGCACGAATTGGTCGACCTCGCACTCGTAGTAGTGCGGCAGCACCTCGGCGTATCCCCGTCGGGTGAGCCCCTGCATGCGATTGCCCCACACGTTGCCCAAGCAGAAGTGCCACGAGGTCGCGACGCCCTTGCCGGCGCAGCCGGCCATCGTCTCGTTCACGACCGCGCGCACCCACGCGTAGTCGGATGCGCCCGACAGCGTCGGGATCCACGCGCCGAGATCCTCGAGCTGCACGTGACGACAGCCGGCCGCTACGACGTCGCCGATCTCCGCGCGGAAGATGTCGGCGAGCGCATGCGAGAGCGCGACGCGATCGCGGATCGGCCCGCCGCGGAAGTGCACGAGCGTCGACAGCTGCACCGGCCCGGCCCCGATGCTCGCTTTCACCGGCTTGTGTGTGCAGCCCTGCGCGATGCGAAACAGCTCGGCCATGCGAATCGGCCCGCGCACCGGCGCCGCGTCGAGCCCGATTCCGCCCACCTCGTCGAGCGCCCACTCGTCGCGCCCGCGCGCCTTGTCGCGCGAAGGATGCGGCAGCTTCTCCTTGCCGAACCCTTCGATGCGCTCGAGCCAGTAGAAGAGGAAGGCGCCGATCCCCATCGAGTAGTCGTCGAACCACATCTGCCCATCGGTGACGATGTCGAGACCGGCGCGCAGTTGATCGTCGATCACGACCTTCACCGCGTCTTCGAACGCTTCCTTGTGGCGGATCAGCTTGAACGCCTCGAGCAGATCGCGACCGGCGAGCTGATGATCGAACCATGAAGGTCGCGGATACGAGCCGACCATCGTCGTCGGCAGGAGCGTCGGAGTTGGGTCGTGCACGGCGGCCCAAAGATAGCCGCCCGCGCGCATGCACGCGTGCAGGACGCCGACGCGATTCATGCCGGGCGTTGGAAAGGTCGAAGGAACGACGGTCACAAGGATCGCGTGCAGCAACCAAGCTCGAAGACCAAAGTCGCGACTGCGCTCGCCAAGGGCTCGGCCGCCGAGGCGACCACCGCGATCGGCAGCGCGCTGAAGCAGCAGCTCGGGGACGCGAAGCCGGCGCTGGTCATGGCGTTCTCGTCGACGCAGCAACCGCTCGGCGAGGTGATGCCGGCGCTGTGCGAGACGTTCGCGAGCGCGACGGTGCTGGGCTCTTCGACCGCCGGCGAGTTCACCGAGGCCGGCGACGCGAAGGGCTCGGTCGCCGCGTTCGCGCTGGCCGGTGAGCTGCGCGTACACGCCGGATTCGGGCCGCATCTGCGCGAGTCGCCCGAGCATGCAGTCACGACTGCGCTCGCTGGCCTACCGCCGCGCAACGACAGGTTCCCCCATCGCGTCGGTGTGATCCTGCTCGATCCGTTGTCCGGGCGCGGCGAAGAAGCGGCGTTGCTCGCGGGCGAGATGTTGTCGCACGACGGTCCGGTGCCGCTCGCGGGCGGTGCTGCCGGCGACGACCTCGCGATGCGTGCGACCGAGGTCGCGCTCGGCACGAAGGTGCACGCCGACGCGGTCGTGATCGCCACGATCGATCTCGCGACACCGGTCGGGCTCGGCGTCTTCCACGGCCACGAGCCGATCTCGCCACCTTTGCGGGTCACGAAGGCGGCCGGCAACGTGGTGTACGAGGTCGACGGACGCGATGCGTGGTCGGTGTGGAGTGAGCACACCCGCGCGGCCGCACGACGTCGCGGCGTCGATCCGGAAGCGTTGCGCGACGACGAGCTCGGTGCGTTCTTGCTGCGCTACCAAGCGGCGTTGCCGAGCGCGGCCGGCCACCGCGTCCGGGCTCCGCTCGCGCGCGGGGCGGGCGGGTCGCTCACGTTCGCGACCGCCATTCCCGAAGGCGCACGCATTCGCATCACCGAGAGCGATCCCGAGCGACAGATCGCGAGCGCAGGTCGTGCGGCGCGCGAAGCGAAGGCGAAGCTCGGGGATCGCCCCATCGCCGGCGCGCTCGTGTTCGATTGCATCTGCCGCAACCTCATCCTCGGACAGAGTTTTGCCGATGCGGTCGGCACCATCTCCCGCGAGCTCGGCAGCGTGCCGCTGTGCGGATTCGAAACTTACGGCGAGGTCGCGCTCGACGAAGACGACCTCTCGGGTTTCCACAACACCACCACCGTGGTGCTCGCATTCTCGAGCTGAATGTCCCTCCCGCCCAAGAAGACCTACTCGACCGTCGCGCTCGCCGCGATGTTGAGCAAGTCCGTCGGTGACGACGTCGCGCTCGACAACGTGATGCGCGCGGTATGGCATCTCCGCTTGCCGAGCGGCGAGATCACGCCCGACGATGCGCTCGCGCTCTTCGGCGTGATCGCCGAAGGCGAGGGGCTCGTCGCGATCGCTGCGCGTTTCGTGCGCTCGCGGTTGATCGCACAGTTCGCGAGAGAAGCGCTCGAGACTCGCGCGCGCTGAAGAGCGACTTCGGTCGTGCGAGCGCTCAGAGTAGTTTAGAAGGGGCTGCGCCCCTTGCTCCCGCCGCAGTCGAGCCGAGGCGGCTCGACTGTGGCGCTCGCTACCCCCGCGCCAAAGATGGCGCGCCGCCGCCGTGCGGCGGAGCCTCGAACGACGGACGACGCCTTTGGCGTCGTCGTCCTTCGGGCTTGGTCGAGCTGGCGATCGCGGGGCTTCGCGGAGCGCTCGCGCTTCGCTCTCGCGCTCCACTCACTTGCAGTCTTTTCGTTTCTTTCGCTTCGCCAGCGTGCCGCAGCGGCTGTAGTCGACGCCGAAGCTGATCGCTGCTACGCCGCCGCCGACGATGAGGAGGCCGCCGCCGGTGCCGGCGAGCGCGTTGAAGATGTCGCCGCGCGTGTGGAGCTTGCGCTCGTCGTCGTGGGTGAGCGTCTCGTCGTCGTAGCCCTTCTTGAGCTGCGCTTGCGTGACGCGGCCACCGATGCCGCTCGCGAGCAACGTCGCGCCGCCGATCACCGCCACCGCGACGCCGGCCCAGAACAGACCCGTGCGCACGCGCTGCTGGCGATCGCTGCCCGCGTCCTGCTCCACCGGGCCGGGCTTCGAGCTCGCGCCGCCCATCGCCTCGTCGTCACCACCCGAGCCCACGCCACCGCGCACGCTCGCGTCCGATCCCGCCGCCGCCGGTCCTTCGAACGCGGTGCGCTGCGCCATCGCGCCGGGCAAGTCGATCGGATCCAACACCGCGCGCTGTTGCTGCGGCGCGAGCTGCATCGGCGTCGTCGATCGCGTCCCGATCGCACATCCGCTCACGGCCACCGCCGCTGCGACGAGCATGCTGCGCGCGATCACAGCACACCTCCCGAGGAGGTGGCGTCACCGCTCTCGCTGCCGGTGGCCATCGTCGTCGACTCGCCGCTCTCCGACGAGCTCGCCGCCGAGTCGGCTTCGCCCGCGGTGTCGGGAAGCTCGGGCAAGCACAGCCCGCCCTGACAGGTGAACGGCGACGGACACATGCCCATCGCGTCGCATGGCGCGACGCAGAACCCGAACAGGCACTGCTCGTCGCCGGGGCACGCGTCGGGATCGTTCACGTCGCAGAGGCTGCCGCACAAACCCGTCGGTCCGGAGCTCGAGCTGATGAAGCCGCCGCCGCCGGAGTCGAGCGTGATGCCGAGCATCTCGAGGTCGATGCACTCTTGCGACGCGGGGCAGTTCTCGTCGGAGACCTGGCAGCCGCTCGTGCACACGCCGTTGAAGCACAGCAAGTGATCGCTGCCCTGGCAGTCGTCTTTCGCAGTCGCTTGCGTGCACGGAGTCAGACAGATCCCCTCGGTGCACTCTTCGTTCGATCGGCAATCACCGTCGGACGAGCACGCGTAGCGATAGCCAGGCGGAGCGGGTTTCTCCGAGTAGCAAGCGGCGGCCATGAGCGCGCCGCCCAAGAGGGCGAGGACGAGCGAAGCGGACCGGGGCATCTGGGCGGCGCTACTCTATCGCAGCGACCGACACCGGGGTTACGCCGAACGGCGTTGTGCCCCCGGATCCCTGCCGTGCCGGGCGCAACGACCCGACCAGCGCCTTCCTGGTTTCGGCATAGCGCTCCGCCCACACGAGCGGTACCTCGAAGCTGACGACCGCCGTTCGCTCGCTGCCCGAAGGGCCGGGCAGAAAGTAAACGTCACGTACCATGGGCGTCTGCTCACGTCGCAACGCGAAGCGCAGCTGCACGGCGCCGTCCGGCAAGATGTTCGCAGGGACCGTGAGCTCCTCGGCATCGAGCGCGCGCTCCTTGGTGGTGAGCGGGTTGATGCGGTGATCGACATACCAGCGGCGCAGCGCGACGGGCGTACCACGCGGCGCGTCACCGCTGGTGAGCACGACGAAGCCACCTGCGGTCGACCACTGCTGCTCGCCGTGCACGCCCCAACGCGACGACCATGCCGCGGGGAGATCTGCGCTCCATCCTCCGGCGAGCGCCACGCGATTCGGTGCACCGCCGCGAGCGATCGCCGGAGCCGCGAGCAACGCGAGGCTACAGGCTGCGAGCGCGGCCGCGTTCGCCGGTGAGCTGCGCTCGATCGCTTCGGGCAGTCGCACGCGCATGAACGGTGCGAAGACCAGCGCGACGATCACACCGCCGGTGTGGCTCGCGTGATCCACAGAAGGATTGCCGACCGTGATCGCGAGCGTGACCAAGAGGAAGGGCAGCACCCACAGCCCGAAGTGATGGCGTACGCGCGGTCCGAGCTTGTCGCGATGACGCAGCCCGGTGATGACTGCAGCGGTGAGCACCGCGAAGACGATGCCCGAAGCGCCGGCGGACACCTGCGGCGTGAGCAACAGGCTCGCGCTCGCGGAGCCCACCATCGCGAGCAACACGAGCGTCGCGTAGTCGCGGCGACGCAGCACCTGCTCGAGCGCACCACCGGTGGGAAAGAGGAAGGCGAGGTTGAAGATCAGATGCGTCCACGAGGTGTGGACGAAGTGCGCGGTGAGCAGGCGCCAGCGCTCGTCCGCATCGCCGACCAGCGCGGTGCTGCGCGCACCGAGCTCGACGACCGTGAGCGCATCGCCCAGATCGAGCGTCGCGCCGCTGCCGGGGAGCGCCGGCCAGCCCATCCGCGCGAGCACCATCAACACGACGGACGGCACGCAGACGGCGGCGGTGACCCAGGGAAAACGGCGCGCGCCGTCCATGCTTGGTCTCTGTACGGCGCGCCCGGTGCGCCGCCAGCCCCACTTGCCCGCCTGCGCGGGCGCGTGCTACCCCTCCGCGTCCGCAACCAATACCCATGCCGTCTAGGGACCTGGGCGTGACCGCGTGCTTGCGCGCGGTTGAAGAGGATCCCCGACGACGACGGCAGTGGCCCAACGCCCGAGCAGAGACAATGGAAACGACCACCACCGGCGCCGACGCGCCGAGCCAGCATGCGCTCGAAGAAGCGCAGCGCATCATCACCATCAAGCAGCTCCTCGAGGCCGGCGTGCACTTCGGGCACCGCACGGATCGCTGGAACCCGCGCATGGCTCCGTACATCTACGGCGCGCGCCAGGGTGTGCACATCATCGACTTGCAGCAGACCGCTGCGCTCTTCCGCCGCGCGTACGCGTTCGTGCGCAGCGTCGCCGCCGACGGCTCGCCGGTGCTCTTCGTCGGCACGAAGAAGCAGGCGCAGGACGTGATGGTCAGCGAGGCGCAGCGCGCCGGGCAGTTCCACGTCGCGTCGCGTTGGCTGGGCGGCACGCTCACCAACTGGAAGACCGTGAAGCAGTCGATCGACAAGCTGCGCGGCCTCGAGCGCATGCGCGAGGACGGCACGGTCGGCAAGCTGACCAAGAAGGAAGTCCTTCGCATGGACCGCCTGCGCGAGAAGCTCGAGCGCAACTTGGGCGGCATCAAGGACATGCCGAAGCTCCCCGGTGCGATCTTCGTGATCGATCCCGCGAAGGAGCACATCGCGGTGTCCGAGGCGAAGCGCCTGCACATCCCGGTGGTCGCGGTCGCCGACACCAATGCGGATCCGAACCTCATCAGCTACGTCATCCCCGGCAACGACGACGCGATCCGCAGCATCAAGCTCTTCTGCACGAAGATCGCCGATGCGTGCATCGAGGGCGGCCGCATCGGCAAGGCCCGCGCGATCCAACACGCGCAAGACGACGAAGCCACCGAGACCATCCGCGTGATGACCGGCGGCGACGGCCCGAAGGTCGAAGTGGTGTCGCGTCGCGGCCCGCTGCCGACCCCCGAGGCCGCCGCTTCGCCCGACGCGGACGACGACAACGAGCCCACCGAAGGAAACTGAGCCATGGCCGAAGTCACCGCAGCACAAGTGAAGCAGCTCCGCGACAGCACCGGCGCGGGCCTGATGGATTGCAAGACCGCGCTCAAAGAGACCGACGGCGACATGGACAAGGCCGTCGAGTACCTGCGCAAGAAGGGGCTCGCCGCCGCCGCGAAGAAGGCCGGCCGCATCGCCACCGAGGGGCTCGTGATGAGCTACATCCACTCGAACTATCGCGTGGGTGTGCTGCTCGAGGTCAACTGTGAGACCGACTTCGTCGCGAAGACGGACGACTTCAAGCAGTTCTGCAACGACGTCGCGATGCAGATCGCCGCGATGAACCCCGAGTGCGTGCGCCGTGAGGACTTCGATCCCGCGGTGCTCGAGAAGGAAAAGGAGATCGCCCGCGCGAAGGCGATCGCCGACGGCAAGCCCGAGAAGATCCTCGATCGCATCGTCGAGGGTCAGGTGAACAAGGTCTACAGCGAGCGCGTGCTGCTCGAGCAAGCGTTCGTGAAGGACGACAAGAAGAACATCGAGGCCCTGCTCAAGGAGCTCATCGCGAAGGTCGGCGAGAACTGCCAGATCCGTCGCTTCGTGCGCTACGAGCTCGGCGAGGGCCTGCAGAAGAAGAGCGACGACTTCGCCGCCGAGGTCGCGTCGATGGCGGGCGGCTGATGCCGGCCGCAGTCCACTATAAGAGGATCCTGCTCAAGCTCTCCGGCGAAGCGCTGCAGGGCAAGGGCTACGGCATCGACCCCGAGGTGTTGGGCACGATCGCGGAGGAGATCCGCGAGGTGCACTCGCTCGGGGCCGAGGTCGGTGTGGTCATCGGCGGTGGCAACATCCTGCGCGGCGTCAGCGTGGCGGCGGGCGGGATGGATCGCGCGGGCGCGGATCACATGGGCATGCTGGCCACGGTGATCAACGCGCTCGCGATGCAAGATGCGCTCGAGCGTCGCAACGTGCCGGCGCGCGTGCTCTCGGCGATCCCGATGCAGGGCATCTGCGAGACGTACATCCAACGCCGCGCGGTGCATCACCTGGCGAACCGTCAGGTGGTGCTGTTCGCCGCGGGCACCGGCACTCCGTACTTCACCACCGACAGCGCCGCGGCACTGCGCGCGCTCGAGGTCCATGCCGAGGTGCTGCTCAAGGCCACGAAGGTCGACGGCATCTACGACAAGGACCCGATGAAGCACCCCGACGCGCGCCGCTACGAGCGGCTCGACTACACCGAGGTGCTCGCGCGCGGGCTCGCGGTGATGGACGGCGCGGCCATCTCGCTGTGCCGCGAGCACAGCCTCCCGGTCATCGTCTTCGACATGCTCGGGCGCGGCAACATCCGCAAGGTGGTGTGCGGCGAGTCTTTGGGTACCATCGTCGGGCCGTCCAAGACGGCCTGACCAGAGGAGCGAGGGGCAATGAGCAACGAAGCAGTCGAGCTCGCGAAGGACGGCATGGAGAAGGCGATCGAGCGCCTGCGGCGCGAGCTCGCCCGCGTGCGCGCGGGTCGTGCGAACCCGGCGTTGCTCGACGAGATCAAGGTCGACAGCTACGGCACGCTCACGCCGCTCAAGCAGGTCGCCACGGTCAGCGTCGCGGACGCGCGCTTGTTGGTGGTGAAGCCGTACGATCGCAACACCATCGCGGCGATCGAGAAGGCCATCAACAACTCGCAGCTCGGGCTGAACCCGAACAACGACGGTGTGGTGGTGCGCGTGCCGATTCCGCCGCTCACCGAAGAGCGCCGCAAGCAGCTGGTGAAGCAGGTGAAGGACGCCGGCGAGGACGCGAAGATCGCGATCCGCCAGGTGCGTCGCGAGGCCAACGACTTCCTCAAGGAGCAGGAGAAGGACGGCTCCTTGAGCGAGGACGATCTGAAGAAGGGCCTCGATCAGATCCAGAAGCTGACCGACGCGGAGATCAAGTCGGTCGAAGAGACGATCGCGAAAAAAGAAGCCGAGATCATGGAAGGCTGACGGCCTTCTCCTCGCGAAACGCGCTCCTCGTGCTTGTCGACAGGCGCGACGAATTCGTCGAGCGAGCCGCTCGCTCCCGGTTTCTGTCGGGCCGGTCGACAAAAACGGCGAGCGCGTTTTTCGGGAGCTGCAGAAGCGGTACGCCGACCGGCTGATTCACGGGCCGGACGGAGAACCAGGGACCGCTGCCCAGCGGGGCGCTGCATCGGACTCGCGCCGCCGCTGAACGCCGAGGAGTTGGTGACACGGAAGGCTGACGCGGCGCCGGTCCACCCTTCCGAGCGGCTCGTCGGGTGTACGCGAACACTCGGGGCCTGCTGCGGAGGCTTCGATGTGTACAGAGACATTCGCCGGCACGCATCACACGTGCTTTGGGGTAGGCGCGTACATGTTCGCGCTGCGAAAAAGCCGGGCCGACGGGGGCGGACATACTCGGCGGCTGCGAAATCGACGCTCGAGGGTGTACGCGCACATCGGGAGGCACGCGTGCGGGAGGCGGCGAGTGTATGCGTCATCTCGTCGAGACGCGTGCGGGAGGCGGCGAGTGTATGCGTCACCTCGTCGAGACGCGCGAGGGATGCACGGAGTGTTCGCGTACTCCCGTCGATACGCGGCTTGGATGCGCGGAGTGTTCGCGTACACCCGGAAGACACGGGACGGAGGCAGCGAGTGTACGGCAACACGGGCGCGCGACTGCGTCGATGCGTCGGTCGTGTTTACGCGGCGGTCTATCGCGCGGGCGACACACGCTCCTTCTCGGGTGTCCACCAAACCGGGTCAGGTCAGTCCGCTCGTGGACGAGCTACCCGCGGAGGTCGACTCGCTCTCGGTCGAACCCCGCGTGCTGCACTGTGGATCACATCCACACGCGATCGGTTCGGCCGCATCGCAAGCGCAGCGCTCCCATCCATCCGGCGCGTCGACCGGTGTCACCGCGAAGACGAACACGCGCTGACTCGCGGCGTGATACCACCACGAAGGACTGTCCGACTGACCCGCCGGCGTTGGCACGCACCACCCCGGATCACTGCCGACGGATTCACACACGCCGTCGGAGAGAACCACTTCTCCTGCGTCGCGGAAGAGGCAGCCCGCAGTGGCTTCACACGTTGCCTTCGGCACCGTCCATTCACAGGCCTCCGCGGTGCCGCCAGACGTCGTGTCCGTCGCGCTGGCGTGCGTGTCGCTCGCGTCGGTGCTGGGCGTGCCGCTGTTGCACGCGAGCAAGAAGCCGATCAGAAGGATGCTACCGCGAGGCCTCATCGCAATCGCCCGATCGTAGCAGACGGTCGTGCGTCTAGAGGCCGGTTCGGGGGACGGGGTTTCGGAGCATTTCGGATGCTCTGCGAAAGGTCGACGTGGTCGTTTCGGAACATCTCGGATGCTCCGCGGCGGTGGGCGGGCTCGCTGCGGAGCATCTCGAGTCGTCCCACGGAGCGCCGGACGCTGGCTCGGACCGTTTCGCGTCGCGTGTGGGGTGGATCGTGTTCG
>DASZPU010000489.1:0-4289 GCA_035550195.1 Nannocystaceae bacterium | reverse complement strand
GCACCATGGTTGGGTGCTCGCGCGACTCGTTCGCACCGTGCACGATCTCGAGCTCGCCGAGGATGCGCTCGGGCGTGCGCTCGAAGCTGCGCTCGTGCAGTGGCCACAGACCGGCGTACCGCCGACGCCGCGCGCGTGGCTCGTTCGCACCGCCCGCCACAAGGCGATCGACGAGCTGCGTCGGCGCGCGGCGTGGACGATCAAGCAGCAAGAGGCGGGCTGGCTCGCGGCGCTCGATGCCGACGCCGCCGGTGAGGACGACGTGCCGGGTGATCTTCAGGTCGGGGACGACATGTTGCGGCTGCTCTTCACGTGTTGCCACCCGGCGTTGCCGGAGGCCGCACGGGTCGCGCTGACGCTGCAGGTCGTCGCGGGTCTGCAAGCCGACGAGATCGCGCGCGCGTTTCTCGTGCCGACCGCCACGATGGCGCAGCGACTCGTGCGCGCGAAGCGAAAGATCAAGGATGCCGGCGTGCCGTATCGCGTGCCGGGGCCCGACGAGATCGGGCCGCGTGCGATCGGCGTGCGTGCGGTCGTGTATCTCGTGTTCAACGAGGGCTATGCGGCGACGCGCGGCGATGCGTGGGTGCGCCACGATCTGTGTCGTCACGCGATCCGCCTCGGCGAGTCCTTGCTCGAGCTGTTCCCCGGCGACGTCGAGACGGCGGGACTGCTCGCGCTCATGCTCCTGCACGAGGCCCGGCACGCGGCGCGCGAAGATGCGGCCGGCGATCTGATCCTGCTCGCGGATCAGGATCGTGCACGCTGGGATCGCGTGCAGATCGATCGCGGTGTCGCGCTCGTCGAGGCTGCGCTGCGCAGCGGATTGCCGGGGCCGTATGCGTTGCAGGCCGCGATCGCGGCCGTGCACGCGCTCGCGCCGAGCAGCGCGGCCACCGACTGGCCGCAGCTGGTCGGGCTCTACGATCGCCTCGTGGTGCTCGTGCCCACGCCGGTCGTCGCGCTCAACCGCGCGGTCGCGGTCGCGTTCGCGCGCACGCCCGCGGACGGGCTCGTCGAGGTCGAGCGGCTCGCCGACGCGCTCGCCGAGTATCCGCTCTTCCACTCGACGCGCGCGGATCTGCTGCGGCGCTGTGGCGAGCGCGAGGCGGCATTGCAGGCCTATCGTCGCGCGCTCGCGCTCACGCAGAACGCACCGGAGCGCCGCTTCCTCGAGCTGCGTCTGCGCGAGCTCGCGGGCGGCAGCGCGTGATCAGTTCTTCAGATCGGCGAGCGCCTTCTCGACCTCTTCGCGCGTGAGCGGCTTGCACGGCTCGCCGGGCGGATGGTTGTGCGCGAGCGTGATCGCGGTGGGCTTGCTCGGCGCAGGCGCGGCGGCGGCCGCAGACGCAGCGGGTGCGGGCGCAGGTGCAGGCGCGGACGGTGCCTTCGCTTCGCCGCCCTTCGGTGGTGGCGGCGGCGGTGGCTCGTACGCGATCGGTGCACCGGCGAGCGCGACCGGGATGTCCTCGGGCTTCTCGATCACGATCGGCACCTTCGGATCGGGTACCGGATCCTGCTTCGCGTCTTGCTTCGGATCCGCCTTGGGATCCGCCTTGGGATCCGCCTTGGGATCCTGCTTCGCGTCTTGCTTCGTGGTCTCCACCTTCGCGGTGGTCTTGCTCGCATCACCACTTTTGTCGCAGCCCACGAGCGGCAGGCCGGCGACGGCGACGTGGACGATCTTGGCGCGGAATCTCATGGCGTGTGCCCTCGCTCGACGACGTGGATGAGCTCGTACTCGGAGCCGATGCGCGCGGCGAGCCGCTCGGCCACTCGCGCGAGGCTGCGATCATGCCGCAGTTGCACGGGGCCCGCGACCCGCGGATCGCCGGTCTCTTCCGCCGACGCACAGGCGCAGCCGCTCGCCACTGCGCGCGGCGCAGGCAGGCCCTGGTCGAGGTGGCCGAGCGCAAAGCGTCCGGTGTCCTCGCCGACCGCACGGCTGCAGCCGTAGATACGTCCCGACGGCGCGACCGCGAGCCGCCGCGCGCCCGCGTTGCACGACATCGTGGTCACGCGTCCAAGCTGCGCGAACGATCGCAGCGCCGACTCCAGCGGCTGGATGCGCACCCATCGACCCCGCCGCAGCCACGCGAGCATCGTCGCTGCGACGAGCTCGAGCTGTTGGTCGAGCGCGTCGAGCTGCGCGTCGTCCCAGCGACCGCCGAAGTTGGTGTTGAGCGTGAGCGCGTCGACGCCGAGATCGAGCAGCTCGCGCACGCCGTCGCCGAGCCGGTGCACGGTGGTGGGATCGATCACCGCGATCACGTCGAATGGAAATCGCTCGCGCTGCGCGAGCAGGAGCTCGAGCCCGCGCCGCGTGGTGTCGTAGCTCGAGCCGCCGCCCGCGAGCGGTCGCACGGCGTCTTGCTGCGCGCGCGTGCCGTCGATGCTGATCGCGAGGTGCACCCCGAGCGCGCCGAGCTGCTCGACGAGCGCCTCGGTGAGCAGGGTGCCGTTGGTGGTCAGCTGCATCACCAGCGGATGGCCGTGCGCGCGCGCCCGGTGTGCCACCGCGAGCACGAGCTCGTGCTCGAGCAGCGGCTCGCCACCGAAGAACGACAGCTGCAGCTTCACACCGTTGCGGGCTGCCTCGTCGATGGCGAGCTCGACCGCTCGCATCGCGACCGCCTCGGGCATCCGCACGCGCTTCTTCTCACCGGTGTAGCAGTACGTGCACGCGAGGTTGCAGGCGTGCGTGAGCACCAAGCCGATGTCGAGCGTCTCTGCGCGGAGCTGCGGTAACGACTCCAAGCGAGTGCAGTATGCCCGAGCCCGACGTGGCTTCGCTACGGCGGAAAGCGCACGGCCGACCGCGCCAGGAAGAGCGCCGGAGGGCGCGACTAGAACTTAATTCTGCTCGACTTTGCTACCCGCGAGCTTCAGGTCGCCGCTGGCCTTGATGTTGATCTTGCCCGAGCCCTTGATCGTGATGTCCTTGCCCTTGAGCTCGATGGTGCCGTCCTTCTTCATCGTGAGGGACGAATCACCGCACTTGATCACGATCTGGTCGGCGAGCTCGATCACGCCCTTCTTCTCGCCCTTGATCGACAAGTCTTCGCCGGCGCTGATGTTCATCTTCTTGCCGGACTTGAGCGCGAGGTCGGCGTCCGCCTCGAGGTTCAGGTTCTTCTGCGCCTTGACCAGGATGCTCTTCGCGCACTGGAACTTGCCGGAGAGGCCCGCCGTGAACGTCATTGCACCGACCGCGGTGATGCTGCGCGACGCGCCGACCTGCTCGCTGTAGAGCCCGCCGACCTTCACCGTCTTCATCGCGCCGACGATCTCGTCGGACTTGAGGATGACGTTCACCTTGCTGGTCTTCGAGATGGTCTGCGAGTGCTTGCCCGAGATCGTCTCGGTCACGTCACCGGTGACGCTGATCGACTGGTTCTTGGTGACCGAAAGCTCCATGTTGCCGGAGATGGTCTCGGTGTGGTTGCCGCCGACGTCGATGGTCTTGTTCTCGACGATCGTGTCGTGCAGGTGGCGCTTGATCTCGATGGTGCGATCGCGACCGACGCCCAGCGTCTGATCGTTCTCGACCACCGTGTTCATGTCCTTCTGCGCGTGCATCCACAGCTCTTCGGACCCCGCCGCGTCTTCGAAGCGGATCTCGTTCGAGCCGTCGCCACCGACCGAGGTGGTCTTGATGCCGCTCTTCGTCTTGTCGCCGGGCAGCGAGTAGGGGAACCCGTTGTCGCCGTTGTAGACGCAGCCGTCGACCAGCGGCCGATCGGGATTGCCGGCGAGGAACTCGACCACCACTTCCATCCCGATGCGCGGGATGAACTGGAAGCCCCAGGTCGGCCCCGCCCAATTCTGCCGCACCCGGATCCAGCACGACGAGGTGTCGTCCTTCTTCGGGTTCTCCTCCCAGTGGAACTGCACCTTGATGCGGCCGTGCTCGTCGACGTGGATTTCTTCGCCGCCGGGACCCACGACCGTCGCGGTCTCGGGGCCGTACGCGCGCGGCTTGGGCCGCTGGCGCACCGGTCGTACCGGTGACTCCACGGGCACGCACGAGAACGAGTTCGTGTAGCGCGCCGCCGTGCCGCCGCGGCGATCGTCGACGCCGAGCAGCACGTCGGGCGCAGAGCCGCGGTGCTCGATGCGGGTGAGCGCCCACTTCACCTCGAGGTCGGCGCGATCGTGGCGCTCGACCTCGAACGTGGTGCACGGCTGGAACGTGATCACGTTGCCGGTGCCGTGACCGACCTTGCTCGCGAGCGTCAGCCCGTCGCGGTGCTCGGTGGCGCGCTCGAGGCCGTCGTCGCTGATGAAGC
>DASZPU010000488.1:0-5252 GCA_035550195.1 Nannocystaceae bacterium | reverse complement strand
TGAGCACCATCGCCGGCGACACCAGCGTGTCGATCACGCGGTGATCGGCGAGCCCGATCACGTTGGTCGTCGAGATGACCAACAGTCCCGCGTCGAGCAGGATGTGCGCCGTCTCGCCGAAGCGCCGCACCAGCTCGTCGCGATCGTCGAGCGCGATGTCGTGGTCGATGCCGAGGAAGACGTTCTTGCCGTCGAGCAGATACGCGTGGTGCCCCGCGCGAGTGAGCCGCACCTCGAGCGCGCGCGCGACCGCGTGCTTGCCCACGCCCGCCGCGCCCGTGAGCATCACCAGCGTCGCAGGATGCCCGTTGAGCTTCGCGCGCTGCCCCGGCGTGATGTCGCCGCGCACCCACTCGATGTCGCGCAGGCGGCTCTGCATGCGCAGCTCGTGCTGCTCGTCGGGCACGAGATCGCGGACGATGCCACCACCGGCGATGTCGTAGCCGTCGACGACGACGAAGCGGCCGGTGATCTCGTTGTCGGCGCTGCGATCGAACGCGATCGGATGCCGCGTCGTGAACACGAGGTCGGCGACGTCGTGGCGATCGACGCCCGGCTTGTCGGCGTGCGAGCGCAGATCGCTGGCATCGAGCACGCGATGGATCTGCTGCAGCCGCACCTCGGTCTGCGCCGTCGCGAGCTTGAGCTTGTAGGTGCGCCCGGGCTCGAGCGGCTTCTTGCCCAGCCAGAACAGGTTCACGCGCAGGTGCGTCGCGACCTCGGGCGGGTTCGCGACGTGGCTGAGCACCTCGCCGCGCTCGATGAACAGCTGCTGATCCAGCGTGACGCCGACCGAGCGACCGGCTTCGGCGGTGTCGCTCTCGGGCGCGCTCCAGCGCTCGATCGACGCGACCGTCGCGGTCTTGTTCGACGGCGAGAACAGCACGCGATCACCGGCCTTCAGCGCGCCGGTCTCGATGCGCCCCGCGATGATGCGGGCATCGTCGCCGCGATGGCCCCACTTGTAGACATCCTGCACCGGCATGCGCAGCGGCAGGTGCGTGCGCGGAGGCAGCTTTGCGAAGCCGTCGACGGCATCCAGCACCGTCGGCCCATCGTACCAACGCAGATCGTTGCTGCGCGTCGCGACGTTGTCACCGGAGCGCGCCGCGATCGGAATGAAGAACTGCGGCGAGATTCCGACATCCGCGAGGAACGCCCGGTACTGCTTCTCGATGCCTTCGAAGTGCGCGCGATCGAAGCCGACCAGGTCCATCTTGTTGACCACCACCGCGACCTGCCGGATGCCCAACATCCCCAGCAGATAGCCGTGACGCCGACTGTTCTCGCGCACGCCTTCCTTCGCGTCGATGAGCAGCACCGCCGCCTCGGCCCGCGCCGCACCGGTCACCATGTTCTTGAGGAACTCGATGTGCCCGGGCGCGTCGATGATGATGTAGTCGCGCGCCGCGGTGCGAAAGAACACGCGGGCGGCATCGATGGTGATGCCCTGGTCCTGCTCGGCCTCGAGTGCATCGAGCAAGAACGCGTACTCGAACACCTTGCCCTGGCGCTCGCACGTCGCACGCACCTTCTCGAGCTTGCCGTCGCCCAGCACGCCGGTGTCCGCGAGCAATCGCCCCACCAACGTCGACTTGCCGTGATCGACATGCCCGACGATCACGATGTGCATCGTCTCGCGCTGCACGTTGCTCGGAACGTCCACGGTCACATGTACCCTTCGCGACGGAGCTTCTCCATCGCATACGTGTCTTCTTGATCCTGCGCACGACCGGCCCGCTCGGGCACGTTGGTCTTGCGCAGCTCCACGAGGATTTCGCCCGTCGTCGTCGCCGTCGACGCGATCTTCGTCGTGCAGCACTCGCAGCCGATCGAGCGGTAGCGATGGCCGGTGCCGTCGTCGAAGTAGATGTCGATGATCGGGATCTGCTCGCGCTCGATGTACTCCCAGATGTTGATCTCGGTCCAATCGAGCAAGGGATGGATGCGCACGTGCGTACCCGGTGCGAAATCCGTCTTGAACTGATTCCACAGCTCGGGCGGCTGCTCGGCGATGTCCCAGTCGCCGGCGTGATCACGCGGAGAGAAGTAGCGCTCCTTGCTGCGACTGCCTTCTTCGTCCGCGCGCGCGCCGACGATCACACCGGTGAACGGCTCGGGCTTCTCGTCCTCGCGATAGATCCCGTCGGGGCCCATGCGCATGCGCGGCCACGAGCCGTCGAGCGTGTGCAACAGCGCGTCGGTCTTCAGCGCGCGGCAGCAGTTGAGGCGGCCCTTGGTGTGGTTCATCCCCGCAGCGAGCGCTTCGCGGTTCTGCCCCACGATCATCTGCAGCTTCCAGCGCCGCGCGAGATCATCGCGGTACTGGATCATCGACGGCACCTTGTAGCTCGTGTCGATGTGCACCAGCGGGAACGGCACGTGGCCGAAGAACGCTTTGCGCGCCAGCCACAGGAGCACGGTCGAGTCCTTGCCGATCGACCACAGCATGCAGAGCTGACGGAAGTGCCGGTTGGCCTCCCGGAAGATGTAGATGCTCTGCTCCTCGAGCTCTTCGAGCGGCGTCATGCGGATGTCCTGGGAGTCACCGGGTTTTCGCGGAAGGGCTCCCGCGGGCTCGGAGGCTAGCTCAGCGTGCGGTCCGCGTCGAGGGCGATGCATTCATCAGCAAAACGCCGTGATATGCGCCGCAGGCGGCGTCGCGCAACGATACTCCGCACGTTTCGCCCGTGAATACCTTCGCCCACGCGCGCCGTCTATGCTGCCCGCGTCCGCGTCGCGTTCGTCGATCGCGGTCCTCCGAGGCTCCATGCATCGCTCCATCGTTCGCGTCGCACTGCCCGCCTTGGCGCTCGCCAGCGGTCTCGCCCTCACCCAGACCGCCGAAGCCAAGCCCAACGTCACCCGACGTGGCGGCCAGTGGGGCGTGATGCTCGGCGGCTCGGCCTGCATCCCCGGCCAATCGAAGTGCGCCCGCGACAACATCCAAGACGGCGGCATCACCATCGACGGCAAGACCAAGCCGTCCTTCGGACTCGGCGCCGAGCTCGGCTATCGCATCAAGCCGTGGATCTACGTCGGTGCGCAGTACAACCTCGGCTTCTTCAACACCGAGTACGAGATCACCGGCGCGAACGAATACAAGCGCGCCTATCAGCACAGCGTCTACGGTGTCGTGCGGCCGATCCTGCCGGTGTGGCGCTTCGACTTCGGCCTCGGCGTCGGTCCGGGCTTCTCGCGCCAGGTGTTCAAGATCGACGGCGGCGGCAAGAAGGACAAGGACTACTCGCAGGGCTTCTCGTTCTTGATCTCGCCCAGCATCGACATCTGGGTCGCGCGTCGCATCTTCATCGGTGCGAAGGTCGACCTCTTGCTCAACGGGCACGGCAAGCTCTGTCGCGACCGCGACAACACGACGACCTGCCAGAAGCGCCCCGCCGACCGCGACATCGCGATGGTGCACCAGACGATCTTCGGCCTGCACATCGGGGGCACCTTCTTGTAGCCGCCGGCGCAGCCGCGGCTGCGTGCCCGTGCCCGTGCCCGGTTAGAATGTGCCGATGACCGGCACGATGATGGATGTCCCCCTGACGCTCGCGCTGGTCCTCGACCGCGCGAGTCGTCAATTCGCGAACGTCGAGGTGGTCTCGCGTCGCCCCGACAAGAGCATCCACCGCACGACCTACGGTGCGATCGCGGATCGCTCACGGCAGCTCGCCCGCGCGCTCGTACAGCTCGGCGTGAAGAAGGGCGATCGCGTGGCCACGCTGATGTGGAACCACGCGGCGCACCTCGAGGCCTACTTCGCGATCCCGCTCGCCGGCGGCGTGCTGCACACGCTGAACCTGCGCCTGCATCCCGACGAGATCGCATGGATCGCCGAGGATGGCGGCGCGCGCATCGTATTCGTCGACGCCGTGCTCATGCCGCTCTTCGACAAGTGTCCGCAGCGCGATCGCTGGGCGCACGTGATCGTGGTGGGCGGCCCGGCGGGCTCGGGTCGCGAGTACGAGGAGTTGCTCGCGTCCGCGCAGGACTCGACGCGACTCCCCGAGCTCGCCGAATCCGACGCCTGCGGCACCTGCTACACGAGCGGCACCACCGGGAAGCCGAAGGGCGTGGTGTACACGCATCGCTCGACGGTGCTGCACTCGCTGGTCACCGCGTTGCCCGACGCGCTCGAGCTCGGCCGTCGCGACACGTTGCTGCCGGTCGTGCCGATGTTCCATGTCAATGCGTGGGGCCTGCCCTACGCGTCGGCGCTCGTCGGCGCGAAGCAAGTGCTGCCCGGTCCGCACCTCGACGCGGCGAGCCTGCTCGAGCTCATGCAGGACGAGCGCGTGACGATCGCAGCCGGTGTGCCGACGATCTGGCTCGCGATCCGCGAAGCGCTCGACGCTGCACCCGATCGCTGGAAGCTGCGCGACGACGTGCGCATGGTGGTCGGCGGCTCCGCGGCGCCGGAGCAGCTCATCCGCGATCTCGATCGCCACGGCCTGCGCATCATCCACGCGTGGGGCATGACCGAGACCTCGCCGGTCGGGCTCGTGTCGCGCTTGCCACCGGAGCTCGCCGACGCGCCTGAAGACGTCCGCTATCGCTTGCGCGCGAAGCAAGGCGTCACGCCACCGCTGGTCGACGTACGCGTGCGCAACGATCAGGGCGACGTGCCCCACGACGGACGCACGAGCGGCGAGGTGCTGATCCGCGGGCCGTGGATCACCGGCTCGTACGTCGGCGGCGCGACGCCGGAGCGCTGGACCGACGACGGTTTCTTCCGCACCGGCGACGTCGCGCACGTCGACGCGCACGGCTTCGTGCAGCTCACCGATCGCATGGCGGACCTCATCAAGTCCGGCGGCGAGTGGATCGCATCACAGGAATTGGAGAACGCGTTGATGGGCCATCCCGCGGTGCGCGAAGCCGCCGTCGTCGGCGTCCCGCATCCGAAGTGGAGCGAGCGCCCGGTCGCCGCGATCGTGTGGAAGCCCGGCTGCACCGCCACGGACGACGAGCTGCGCGAGTTCATCGCGCCGCGCTTTCCGAAGTACTGGCTCCCCGACGCGTTCGTCGTGCTCGAAGCGATTCCCCGCACGTCGGCGGGGAAGTTCAAGAAGACGGAGCTCCGCGAGCAGCTGAAGGACTTCGCCTGGTGAGCCCTATTCGGGCTCGTCTTCGCCGTCGGCCTTCGCGTCGCCGGCTTCGGCGGCCGCGGCCTTGCCACCTTCGGCGGCGGCGCGACGGCGCTCGAGCGCAGCCTTGCGATCGGCGGGATCGAGGGTCGCCTTCTT
>DASZPU010000487.1:0-3935 GCA_035550195.1 Nannocystaceae bacterium | reverse complement strand
CGGCGCAATCGATCGGCGGCCGTCGGATCGAGCGCCGCGATGCCGCCGATCACCTTCAACGCGACCTGCTCGTTCAGCTGCTCGTCGCGCGCGAGATACACCGCGCCCATGCCACCTTGGCCGAGCGCGCGCTCGATCACCCAACGATTCGCGAGCCGCTTGCCCGTGGTCAACGTGCCGCCCGCGAAGTGATCGGTGTCCGCGAGCTCGAAGGTACTGCCGCGCGTGCCCGGCATCGCCGGCAACGCGACCGACATCGCGACCTGACGGTTCGCGAGCCGATTGAGCTTCGCGTTGAGCTCGAAGTCGACCGACGACACGATCGACTCCAAGTTGCGCACGCGCTCCTCGAGCTCGCTCTTCGCGGCTTGCAGCGCCTTCATCTCGCCGGCGCCACCGCCGGCTTGCAGCTGCTTGAGCTTCTGCTCGTGCTTGTACTTGAGCACGCGCAGCGTGATCGGCAGGCCGAACGGGATCACCCCGAAGATGAAGATGATCGCGAGTACCTCGGCCATGAGCCTAGCGCGGCGGAAGCTGGGTGTTGCGCACCGCTTCCGATCGCGCCGCTCGCCAGTCGCCCCAGCGCTTGCGCAGGTCGGCATCGCTGCGCGAGATGATCGCGACGGCGAGCAGCGCTGCGTTCACTGCACCGGCCTTGCCGATCGCGACGGTCGCGACCGGCACACCGCCGGGCATCTGCACGGTGGACAACAGCGAGTCGAGACCGTTGAGCGCCCAGCCTTCGATCGGGATCCCGATCACCGGCAACAGCGACTTCGCCGACACGACGCCGGCGAGGTGTGCGGCACCGCCGGCGGCGGCGATCATCACCTGCACGCCGCGCGACTCGGCCGCGGCGGCGTAGGCGATCACTTCGTCGGGCGTACGATGAGCGCTCATCACTCGCGCTTCGTAGGCGACGCCGAGCTCTTCGAGCGTCTTGGCGCAGTGCTCGACGATGTTCCAGTCGTTGGCGGATCCCATGAGGATCGCGACGCGTGCATTCGGTTGGATGATCGACATTGGCGGTGGGACCGCGGGCGGCAGCAACCCAGGCGGCGGGCTAGGTATTGCCGCTCCTCGCCCGCGAACGCAAGCCCGTGGTAAGCCCTGCGATGTGAAGCTGCATTCGGTCGCCGGCAACACGCAGAGGCTCGATGGTGGGGCGATGTTCGGCAACGCGCCGCGCGCGGTGTGGCAGGGCTGGTGCCCGCCCGACGACAAGAATCGCATCGACCTCGCCTGCCGCGCGCTGCTCGTACGCGAGGACTCCGGGCGCACCGTGCTGCTCGAGACCGGCATCGGTGCGTTCTTCGAGCCCGCGATGCGCGAGCGCTTCGGCGTCGTCGAAGATCGCCACGTGCTCATCGACTCGCTCGCGCAGCTCGGCGTCGCACCCGAGCAGATCGACGTCGTCGTGCTCTCGCACCTGCACTTCGATCACGCCGGCGGTCTGCTCACCGCGTGGAAGCAAGGTGAGCCCCCACAGCTCGCGTTTCCCAACGCGTCGTACGTCGTCGGTCGCGAGGCCTGGGAGCGCGCGCTGCATCCCCATGCCCGCGATCGGGCCTCCTTCATCACCGCACTGCAGCCGTTGCTCGAAGCCACCGGTCGACTCGAGATCGTCGCGGGCGATCGCAGCGCGTCGCTGGGCGAGCGCTACTCGTTCACGCTGTCCTACGGACACACGCCCGGCCTGTTGCTCACGCGTATCGAAACGCCGCACGGTCCGATCACCTTCATGGGCGATCTGATCCCCGGTGTGCCGTGGGTACACCTGCCGATCACCATGGGCTACGACCGCTTCCCCGAGCTGCTCATCGACGAGAAGCACGAGCTGCTCGATGCGATCCGCAAAGAACACGGTTGGATGTTCTTCACGCACGACGCGAAGGTCGCCGCTGCACGCGTGGACGTCGATGCCAAAGGTCGTTACGTCGCGGTCGAGCCGATCGCCGATCTCGCGTGGGACTGATAAAATCCCGCGATGCACGAGCACCGATTCCCCGGCGAGACGGATCGCTATCGCCAGGCGCGTGACGAGCTGCTGCGACAGGAGATCGAGCTACGCCGCCGCATGGAAGCGGTCGCCGCGTTGCGCCGCGCGCTGCCGACCGGTGGCGAGGTGCCGCAGGACTACGAGTTCGACGCCGACGGTGGCGCCAAAGTGAAGCTCAGCGAGCTCTTCGGCGATCACGACACCCTCGTGCTCTACAACTTCATGTACGGCCCGAAGGCCGCGGAGCCCTGCCCGATGTGCAGCTCCTTCCTCGACGGCCTCGAAGGCAACGCGCAGCAGATCGAGCAACGCACCGCGCTCGCGGTGGTCGCACGCTCGCCGATCGCCCGCATCCGCGAGTTCGCGGACCGGCGCGGCTGGCAGCGCCTGAAGCTCTACAGCTCCGCGAGCAACGACTTCAACCTGGACTACTTCGGCGAAGACGAAGACGGCGAGCAACGCACGATGCTGCACGTGTTCACGCGCAGCGGCGGACACGTACGGCACTTCTGGAGCACCGAGCTCGGCTTCGTGCCGAGCGAGACCGGTCAGAACGAACGCCATATCGACACGATGTGGCCGCTCTGGAACGTGCTCGACACGACGCCCGAAGGCCGCGGCGAGAGCTGGTTCCCCAAGCTCTGGTACTGAGCTCGGCGCGTCGGTCAGACCGGGCCGTCGTCCGCACGCGCCGACGGCTCACCGTCGTCGTCGTTGCTTCCGCCGGTCTTCGCGAGGTCTTCACCGATCGGCGTGACGTCGTCGTTGTTCGTGCCGACCGGCAACCCGAACGGCAACGTGTCGCCGGTGCGCACCGGCATCGGCTCCACACCCGGCGGCAGCGTGCGCTCCTCGGGCGGCACGATGCGCAGCGGTTGCGTGCTGCGCTTCGGCATCGGGTGCAGCCCCGACCCGTCGAACTCGCGGCGCTCGAGGCTCGCATCGCGGAAGTAGAGCGCGTACTGAGCGATGGGCGCGTGCACGCGCAACCACGCTTCGAGGCTCGGCTGGAAGCGCGGATCGGCGACATGCTCGAGCGCCTCGCGAATGAGCGTGTACTCCGACGGCGGCGCGAGCCGAGCTTCGAACACGCTCATCAGCTCGGGCACGCGCTCGCGCGTGTGGCGAAGCAACACGCGCCACTGCTCGGGCGAGAACTCGACGCAGCCTTCGGCGTGATCTTCGGCGAGCCGTGCGAGCGCCGCGAAGTCGCCCGCGATCATCAGCGCGCGCATGTGCGGCTCGAGCAGCTCGAACACCTCGGGACGGATCGCGACCAGCTCGTACACCGGCTCGGCCCACAACCAGTCGTCGGCTTCTTCGGTGAACACCAGCCCGACCAAGTCGCTCTCGGCCGGCAACGCATCGATGAGCTCGGCGAGGCCGAACATCACCGAGCGCCAACGCTCGCGCAGCTCGGGCTCGCGGATCTTCGCGACGAACTCCGCGAGCTCGTCCGGGCTCACCACCATGCGTGCGAGACGGCTACGCAGATCGATGACCTGGTAGTAGTCCTGCAGCTCGGTGAACAAGAGGCGCCACTCACCGCTCAGCAGCTCCACTTCGAGATCGTGATCGCCCAGCAGATGCCGGAGCTGATCCAGATCGCCCTCGCGGAGTTGCTCGAGGATCTGCGCCTCGAGCTCGCGGTACACCTCCGAAGGAATCTGGTAGGCGCGACAGCGCACGGTCTGGTCGCAGGCTACCAGGATTTCGCGTGCGCGGACCACCCTGTCCGATCGGCCGCTGTCCTCGCCGCGGTGAGCCGCGCGCCCTGCTAGACTCCCGCCGTCCGGTGCAACATGGCGAGGCCGGCGGGGTTGACCAATGATCCAGCTCAGCGACGAGCCCGAGGTCGCCGAACAGCAGATCGAGGCGGTGCTGTTCTACCTCACGACCTGCGGCTACATCGACGACGAGTTCGACCTCACCGAGA
>DASZPU010000486.1:0-1606 GCA_035550195.1 Nannocystaceae bacterium | reverse complement strand
CGCGCGCTCGCGATCGACGAGCGCGCGCTCGGGGCCGATCACTCGGAGGTTGGTTGGGATCTCAACGCGCTCGCAGCCGCCTACAACGCGCTCGGTCGCCACGCCGAAGCGCAGCGCGCCGCGGAGCGTGCGGTGGTGATCCGCGAGCGGCTCGGCCCGAGCCCCGATCGCGTCGGGCAGGCACGTTTCCAGCTCGCGCGCGCGCTCGCGGGGCAGGGCCACGTCGCCGAAGCCCGCGCGTCGGCGACCGTGGCGATCGCAGAGTACGCGAGCGAGCCGCACAACCAGACGATGATCCGCGAGTGGCTGGCGAGCCTGCCGCAGTGATCGCGGGCCTCAGCGACTCGCGAGCGCGCTCAGGATCAGCGCCGCCCCGACGCGCAAGCCGATGCCGATCGCGCGCTCGTCGGCGACGAAGCGATCGGTATGCGTCATCGCATCGACCTCGACCGCCGGATCGCCGACGCCGAGAAAGAAGTAGAAACCGGGGATCTCGCGCGCGTAGTAGGCGAAATCCTCCGCGCCCATGTGCGGGAGGTCGGCGATGACACGCTGCTCGCCGACCACCTCGACCAACACCGGGCGCAGCTCCGCGAACAGCTCTGCGTCGTTCACCGTGACCGGCGTGTAGTTGCGCAGCATCACCTCCGCACGCGCGCCGTGGGCTTCCGCGATGCCGGTCGCGAGCTCGCGCACGCGCTCGTGCACGCGCTTCTGCACCGTCTCGTCGTGCGTGCGGATGGTGCCGATCAGATCGGCGCGATCCGGGATGATGTTGTAGCGGTTGCCGGCGGCGATCTGTCCCACCGTGACGACCACGGTCTCGCGTGGATCGACGGTGCGCGACGCGATGGTCTGCAGCGCGAGCACCAGCTCCGCCGCCGTCACGATGGGATCGACCGCGTACTGCGGGTACGCACCGTGGCTGCCCTTGCCGACGATGCCGATCTCGAAGCGGTCGCTGGCCGCGAGCGCACCACCAGGAATCGCGGCGACGGTGCCGACGTCGAGCTTCGGATCGACGTGCAGTGCGAGGATCGCCTGCGGTTTCGGATCGCGGAGCAGGCCTTCTTCGACCATGCGCCGGGCGCCGTGGCTGCCTTCGTCGGGCATGCCTTCCTCGGCGGGCTGGAACACGAACACGACGGTGCCGGCCAGCGCGGCCTTGATCTCGTCCTTCGCGAGGATGCGCGCGATGCCGAGTGCGATCGACGTGTGCAGGTCGTGCCCGCACGCGTGCATCACTCCGACCTCCTTGCCCTCCCACGTGTCCGTCTTCGTGCTCGCGAACGCGAGCCCGGTCTGCTCGCGGATCGGCAGCGCATCCATGTCGGCGCGCCACGCCACGACGCCGCCCGGCTTGCCGCCGCGGAGGATGCCGACGACGCCGGTCGCGGCGATGCCGGTCTTCACCTCGAGCCCGAGCTCGCGCAGCTCCTGCTCGACGAGCGCCGCAGTCTCGCGCTCGCGCTCCCCGAGCTCGGGGTTGCGATGGATCGTGCGCCGCAGCTCGAGGGTGTGGGGCTCGACCTCGGCCGCGGCGGGATCGAGCGCAGGAAAGCGCGCGATGGGCAGCGCGGTGATCGGCGCAGGCGCGGGCTTCGTG
>DASZPU010000485.1:0-5598 GCA_035550195.1 Nannocystaceae bacterium | reverse complement strand
ATCACTTCGAGGCTGCCACCGCGCTCGACGTCGCGCGTGCACACGCGTTCCTCGAGCGCGCGACGTGACCGGTCACGCGCGTGCGACGATGCCGCGCAACGCGGCGAGCAACTGCGCGCGATGATCGAAGAGGAACAGATGATCGTCGCCGGGCGCGAGCGCCAGCTCGGCGCCGCGGATCGCGGCCGCGAGCACCCGCGCGCAGCCCGGGTCGATCACGCGATCGTGCTTCGCGTGCAGGATCGTGACCGGCATCGCGAGCGCGGGGAGTCGCGCACGCACGTCGACGCGCAGGTTCATCTCGAGCAGCTCGAGCGCCGCGCCCGGGCTGGCACCGGCCTGCTCCGCGTGCGCGGCCCATGCCACGACGGCCGGGCTGCGCGCGTGCTCGGGCACGCACGCGATCATGGTCGCGCCGCGTCCCCATGCGCTCGCGACGTAGCCGCGCAGCTCGGCGATGCGTGCCGGTGACCACCCGCAGGGAAAGTCCGCACGCGCATCCATCACCGGGAATCCGCCGACGAGCACGAGCCCGGCGACGCGCTCGGGATGACGCGCGCAGAGCTCGATCGCGAGCGGTGCGCCCTCGGACCAGCCGACGACGATCGCACGCCGACTCTGCGCGGCCCGGAGCACGGCGTGCAGATCACCGACACGCGTCTCGAGATCCTGGATCGCCTTCACGCGATCCGACTGGCCGGTGCCGCGCTTGTCGAACAACACGACGCGCCCGAGCGTCGCGGCCTGGGCGATGAGCTCGCGCGCCTGTGCGAGCTCGAACAGCGCGCGCATCGGGAACGCCCACGGCAGCACGAACACGACGTCGATCGCACCGCTCCCGACGGTCGTCCAGGCCACGTGCACGTCGTCGATGCGCACGTAGCTCGGCGGCCCGGGCATCGCGATCGCACCCTCGTCCTGCTCGACCGGCGCGACGAAGCGATAGCCGTGCTTCGCGACCGTGCGGATCGCATCCTTGCCCGCGTCCCCGAGCGCAGTGCGTAGCAGGCTCATCGCGCGCTGCAGCGACGCCTCGGTGACGACCGCGTCGGGCCAGAGCTGCTCGAGCAGCTCGCGCTTCGGAATCGCGCGCGCACGCTGCTCGACGAGGTAGATGAGCAGCGCGAGCACTTGCGGCTGCAACGGCACGAGCTCGCCGTCCTTCCGCAGCTCCCGGGCCGCGAGCTCGAGCTCGAACCCCGCGAATCGCCAACGCACGCCGCGAGTCGACCACTCGCCCCAGGACCTGGCAACGGTTTTGGCGCGCCGCCGGACCGAGAGTGATCGAATCGACTGTGGTTCGGTCTACGTGTCGGGTGACTACCAGCGCACGTTCCACTCTCCTCGTCGCCACGGCCACGCTCGCGACGCTCGCTTCCGGCTGTTTCGATCCGACCCAGGCCGCGCTCGGCCCCGCGGCGGACGACTCGACGGGCAGCGTCGCGTCGACGAGCACCGCTGCCGACGATGGGCAGACCGGCCCCGTGGGCTCCGACGATGCGACGACCGACGAGGGCGACTCCTCGTCGACCGGTGCCCCGAACGAGCTCGGTCACTGCGGCGACGGCGTGCTCGACGACGGCGAGCTGTGCGATCTCGCCGAGCTCGACGGCAAGCTGTGCGCCTCGCTCGGCTTCGGTGGTGGCACGTTGCGTTGCGCCGACGACTGCACGTTCGACACCAGCGAGTGCGATGCGTGCGGCAACGGATCGCTCGACGCCGACGAGGTCTGCGACGGCACTGCGTTCGCGGACGCATCGAGCTGCTACGACGTGGGCCTCGGTGACGCGAGCGAGCCGCTGTCGTGCACGCGCTGGTGCACGCTCGACTTCGGCGCGTGCTCGGCGTGTGGCGACGGCATGGTGATGGAGCCCGAGGCCTGCGAGCCGGGCTTGCTCGACGGTGCCACCTGCGAGTCGCTCGGCTTCGACGGCGGCGAGCTCTCGTGCACGGCCGGCTGCGCGTTCGATCTCGGCGGCTGCGAGCAGTGCGGCAACGGCACGCGCGAAGGCGACGAGGCCTGCGACGGCAACGACGTGCCGAGCTCGTGCGCAGCGCAGGGCGCCGGCGAAGGCACGCTGCAGTGCGCCGCCGATTGCACCTTCGACACCTCCGCATGCGAAGCCTGCGGCGACGGCTCGCGCGGCGGCAGCGAGGCCTGCGACGGCGACGATCTCGGCGGTGCGAGCTGCGTGTCGCAGGGCTTCGAAGGCGGCGCGCTCGACTGCGCGGCCGACTGCACGTTCGACGTGAGCGGCTGCGACGGCGGTGGTTGTGGCGACGGTGAGCTCGACGTCGGCGAAGAGTGCGACGGCTCGGTCGGCGCGCACACGTGCATGAGCGAGACCGGGCTGTCCGAAGGCGACGTGACCTGCAGCGCCGCATGCACGCTCGACACCAGCGATTGCTCGGCGCCCGCGGTGCGCCGCGTGTTCGTCACGTCGGGTCACTTCTCGGCGAACTTCGGCGGCGTCGCGGGTGCGGACGCGACCTGCCAGGGCGTGGCCGACGGCGCCGGGCTCGACGGCACGTTCGCGGCGTGGATCAGCGACGGGACCAGCAACGCCGCGGATCGCCTCGTGCACTTCGACGGGCCCTATCAACGGCTCGACGGCACGACGATCGCGAACGACTGGGACGATCTCGTCGACGGCAATCTGTTCGCCGCGATCGGGATCACGGAGACCGGCGCGCCGGTGAACGCCGGAGCGACCACCGTCGCGACCGCGACCACCGCGGCGGGGATGCTGCAGGTCTTCAACGGAAGCTGCTCGAACTGGTCGACCAACGTCGGAGGCAGCGGCGGCGTCGGCAACGAGGAGAACACCGTGACGTGGTCGGAGTCGGGCGCAGCCGGCTGCGCCACGCTGTTCTCGCTCTACTGCTTCGAGCAGTGACGCGGTTCGTTTCGGACCGCTCGGGCCGGCGCGCGCGCGGGTGATGTACGCATCAAGCGGCGCGCCTCCGCGGACGATATCGTGCGTGCAGCGACCGATGATCGCGACGTCCGACGGCAGCGCGCTCGCGCAGTTTCCCCGACTCGCCGCGTTCGTCGACGGACTCCCGCAGGGGCTCGACAGCTATCCGGAGCACGGCACGAAGTCGGCACTTTTGCGCTCGCTGACCACCGACGAGCTGGTCGGCCACGCGAGCTCGCTGCCCGCGGCGATCGCCGAGCTCGTCCGCAACCCGCCGCCGTTGTCGGCGTGGGTTCGGCAAACCCACGCGCACGCCGTCGTCGCACTCGCGCGCGACGTGCTGTTCACGAGCGACCGCGCGTTCGCCCAGCACTGCTACGACGGCCAGCGCGCGTTGTTCTCGAGCCGGATCTACTTGTTGCTCATGCGTTGCACGTCGCCCGGTCGCCTGCTCACCACCGCAGAGAAGCGCTGGTCGCAGTTCAACCGCGGCTGCACGATCCGCACGGACGTGTTCGCCGGCGGTGCGCACATCTGGGTCGACCATCCACCGGGCATGTTCGAGGCGACCTCGCGCACCGCGTTGACCCAAGCATTGCGTGCAACGCTCGACCTCTCGTCGGCGCGCAGCACCGAGCTCACGCTCGTCGACGCGTCGTCGGAGCAGACCGAGCTGCTCGCGCGATGGTGAATGCCGTCACCACGCGCTCCATCTCGATTGATTGTCGGGGCGAGAGGATTTGAACCTGAGCCAGGCTCGCGGGGAAACCCCAAGCATCGCAGGCGGTTGGCACACAACCCCGCGACCTGGCGACGGTTTTGAACCCGCCGCGTTCCGGCTCGTCCCGCGGTCTTCGCTGCTGTCGGCGGCAGGCGGTGCCAGTCGTGGTGCCACTCCGGCCGTGTGCGATGATGCCGCTGGGTAGGCAGCCATGCAGGAAGCAAACGACCAGCTCGCTGCCGATCTTGAACGACTCTGGAACGCGCGCGACACCGCCGGCCTCGCGGCGGTGCTGCAAGGCGAGATCGATCCCGTGTTGGCTCAGCTTCGCCCGGCGTATTTCGCCGTCGCTGACGATCAGCGTCCCACGATCACGGATCCCGAATCTCGTCTTGCAGACCAAGCCAGTCGCATCGCGTACGCCATGGGTGTCACGCTGCGAGCGTACTTGCTGTTTGTGTACGTCGACGCAGCGAACCGGAGAATGGCCGGACTCTTGGCATCGCCGGACGCTCAGCTCTCGGCCGGAATGGACGCCGCAGTAGCTGCTGCGTCGGCTCGGATACAAGAGTGGAAGCTCGGTGGCGATCCTGAGCCTTTGAACCTCTACACGGGCCCGCTCTTCGAGCTTGATGCCGTTCTACAAGCGGTAGACGGAATGACCTCTGCGCGTCCCGAGACGATCGTGACGCACATCCGAGCTGCGATGCCGCTGCTGGTTGAAGCGATCGCGGCCTTGCGAGCTTGTCGGATCGCGGCTGCCGGCCTTGCGCGATCGTTTTGACGCCGCGCCGGTTCTCGGCGCATGGAAGGCGGCGCGGAACGATGACACCGCGCAAGAAGCGGGCGAGAAACGTGGCGATGACGCGCAGTGGATGGCCACGATCGCGGCGGAGATGACCACGCTCGCGGGCGCCATCGCGAGCTTGGCCGCCAGGTACCTCATTGCACCGCATCGCCTCCAATCTCGGAGCCGCGCGCACCAGGCGGTGGCCCGCGAGCTTTCCACATCCGCGTGCAGTAGGCTGCTCGCAGCATGGAACCGATAGCCGGCAAGGTGATGGTGAGCGAGGCCTCCAACCTCGCGACGGAACTTCGCGAGCTCGTCGAGGAAACGTTCACGAGCAGGGGAAAGATGCGCGCGGCCGTTCAGGAGCAGCAACGGCACGTGGCCCTCATCGCGATGACTACGATGGAGGCGATGATCCAGTTGTGGGAGGCGATCCACGGCAGTCAGGTGCGGACGCCTGAGGAGATTTCGGAGCTGGCGCTGCGCATCGCTTCAGCGAACATCCAAGCCGTGTGCGAACGCGACCCGGTGCGCTTGCGGCAGTTGTTCGCCGGGGCGCTGGGCATCCAGTTGCTGGCGGACGCCGACGCGGAGGAGCGGTCACAGCTTTGGGATACAGCCTGTACGCTTCGACCTGGTCAGCTGCGCGTCCTGATGGACATCGGAAGATCGGAACTCGCGAAGCACGACGTCTTCGTCGCGCCGCTCACGGGCGCCGTGTTGGCGAAGCTGAAACAGGCCGGAGCATGGGAACGACTACAGGGCACAGGCTGCATTGTCGTTCGACAGGATGTCTCGGTGAACCAAACCTCGCGCACCGTCAGGAGTTCCACGGCAGCCGCGAAGGTCAACCCGACGGCGCAGCTGCAGCATCATGGCCGTCGCGTACTTGAGCTGTTCGTGCCTCACTGGCGGACGCTGGAGGAGCACAAGCCACCGCCGCCGTCTCCACCACCGCGTCGACCCTCGGCGGCCAAGCGAGCCCGTGTTTCGTGGCGTTAGTGGCGGGTGGACGCTCGTCCATCCCCTCCCGACCGCCTAACTGTCCACGCACCGGTCGGTTGGTGGACACACGTGCACCGGACGCCGCCCTCGAAAAATGCCGTGGATCGCGGCTAGCGGGTGCTCGCGCTTCGATCCACGCTGCGTCCTTGAACGGCATCGCTGGT
>DASZPU010000484.1:0-4962 GCA_035550195.1 Nannocystaceae bacterium | reverse complement strand
GGCGCACCTGTCGAGCGAGCCCGGCCGCGAGGCGATCGCGATCGTGTCGCGATCGTTTCGCATCGCGACCACCGGCGAGCTCGACACGAGCGACTGTGTGCTCGCGCGCTGCACCGCGAATCCCGTCGGAGACGCGCCGTGACCTTCGCCTCGTTCCGCGACGGCTGGGCCCGCACCGATCTGCGCATCGGCATCGCGGTGATCGTCGGGCTCGAGCAGCTGGTCGAGACCATCGCGGTCGCGAGCCAGTCGCAGGACCCGCGCCACTACCTCCCGCAGGGCCTGGTCGCGCCGCTCTTGTCCCGCATCCCGTTCGTCGCCTTCGTGATCTTCGCGATGATCACGATCGGGCTCGTGATGGTCGCGCGCGATCGTAGGCCGGTGCTCGGCGCGATCTGGGCGCTCGCGTGGGCGTCGTTGCTCAGCGCGTGGCAGACCGGTCTCGTCGGCTCGCCGTCGCGCAACGCGTTCTTCCCCGGCGCGGTGCTGTTGGGCTGGATGCTCGGCGAAGCGTGGGGCGCCGCGATGCCGAGCACGAACCGTGCGCTGCGCGAGCGACTCGGCGAAGCCGGTGCGCTCGCGTGTCTCGCCGCGGCCTACGTCGGATCGTGCGCGAGCAAGCTGCTGACGGTCGGCTTCGCGTGGGGCGACGGTTTCTCGGTGCGCGCGCTCGTGTTGCGCCAACAACCACTGGCCGACTGGTCGTGGCTGCTGGCCTACCGCGACGCCGTGATCACCGACCCGAGCCTCGCGCGGTTCGCCGCCACCGCGACGCTGGTGATCGAAGGCGGCGCGTTCCTGTTGCTCTTCGGTCCCCGACTACGGCTCGTGTGGGCCACGCTCCTGTTCGGCCTCCACGTCAACATCACCTTGCTGTGCACGATGCCGTACGTCGAGCCGATGGTGCTGCTGCTCTTGCTCGCGGTGCCGTGGCCACGGCGCACGAAGACGCGCGATGCGACCGATGCACCGGTGTTGGTGCCGCGGCGGATCGCGATCGCGATCGCGGCCATCGTGTTCGCGGGATGGTTGCTCGCACCGCTCGGCTGGCGCGACGAGACCGCGACGCGCCGCAGCGGCGTCAGCCCTGCTTCGGGTTCTGACTGAGCGCCGCGATGTACAGATCCGTCATCAACGGATCGCGGGCGATGAGCGCCACCGCGGACTCGAACGCGGTGCGGTCCATGCCGTGGTTGCCGAGGATCTCGTCGATGCGCTCGGGCGACGCTTCGATCTCGCGCGCCGCGTGACCGATCTCGATCACGCGCGCGTTGTCCAGGGTCGTCGCCACTGGGATCGGTGCTGGCGGGATCATCGGTGCCGCGGGCGGAGGCACCGGAGCTTCCTTCGCCGACTCGGCGCGCATCGACCTCACCTCGGTGTCGTTGCACGCAGTGAGCACCAGCGCCGCGAGGGCGCACACGAGGAGTGGACGTTGCGTGCTCATCGTTCGACCTCCGCGAGCGCCTTGCTGCGCTCGGCCATCGTCGCGGTCATGCGCTCGCGCAGCTCCGCGAACCTCGCTTCGCCGGCGACCCGCAACCGCTTGCCCTTCTTCACGAGCTCTCCGAGCTTCACTTCCTGCGCGTGTCGACGCTCGCGCATCTCGCCGCGCATCGTCGCGAGCTTCGCATCGAGGCGACGACGCTCGGCCGCACTGAGCTCGATGTACTCGGCCTCGGCCTTCTCGATCTTCTCGACCAGCGCCTTGCTGTGCACGCCTTCGGCGAGCTGCCCACGTACCCAGCCGGCGAAGTGCGGCTGTTCGCCGCGCTTCTTCGCCTGCTGTGTCTCCGCGAGCAGCAGCTCGGTGGCGACCGCCGGCGATGCGCCGACATCCATCACCGCACCGATCACGTCGGCGACTTCGGCGGCATCGATGCCAGCGCGACGCGCCTCGTCGGCGGCGAGCGGCAAGCTCGTCAACGCGAGCACGTCGAGCTCGAGCGCATCGTCGTCGGCGACCTCGTTCAAATCGACGTCGGTCGGCGCGCCGGGTTCCAAGGCCATCTCGACGTCGGCGCGCGCGGCGGCCGGGCCCGCGCACAACAGCAACGCGAATGGGATCGCGAGACGAAGTCTGCTCGTCATGATGGTCGACTCCCTACGCGCCGAGCGTGCAACGCGGACGTGGATCGGCAATCGTGCGCCGGCGCTCACGGGCGAGCGCGCATGTACCAATCCCAGAACACGATCATCTGCAGCGTCGCGCCGACCGTGGCGACGAGCGCGACCACGACGATCGCGACGATGCCGAGTCGTCGCAGGCGTGTACGCGCGGGATCGCTGCCGAGCACGCGGCACAGCGCATCCATGTGGGGCCAACGTTCCGCGGGCGTCGGCGACAACCCGCGCAACACTGCATCGCGCAGCCACGCGGGTATCGTGCTGTTACGCGGTGGTGCGATCACGCGACCCTCGGCCTTGTCGCGCGCGAGCTCTTCGCCGGCGAACGGTCGTCGTCGCCACAGCGCCTCGTACAGCGCGACACAGAACGCGAACTGATCCGCCGCCGCACCGACCGCTGCGCCGTCGTGCTGCTCGGGGGCCATGTATGCCGGCGTACCGACGCCCGCCGGTGCGTCACGATCGTCCGCGCTGCGTGCGAGCCCGAAGTCGGTCACGAGCACGCGCGTCGGCGGATCGCCTGCGACCAACACGTTGTCGGGCTTGAAGTCGCGATGCACGAGCCCCACGCGATGCGCCGCCGCGAGCCCGCGCCCCGCCGCGACGAACGTCGCGACGATCTCCCGCCAGCCGCGTTCGCGCGCGTCGATCCACCCACGCAACGTGCCGCCGTGGATCCGCTCCATCACCAAGAGCACGCGATCCTCCACGACGCCGACCTCGTGCACGGTGACCACGTTCGCGTCGGAGAGCTTCGCCATCGCGCGCGCTTCGGCGAGCAGCCGCTCGGGTCCACCGGAGGCGCTGCGCAGCAGCTTGATCGCCACCTCGCGCTCGAGTCGAGGATCCCATGCGGCGAACACGACGCCGAGCGCACCTCCGCCGATGCGTGCGCGGATCTCGAAGCGATCGATCATGGGCGGTGGATCGCCGAGCAAGCGCGCGGCCGCACCCGCGAGGATCTGCGCGCGCTCGATCGGGTCTACCTCGGGCGGCGCGCCCAGCAGCTCGTCACCCGTGCCCACCGCCGTAGCCTACTATCTCCGCATGGTCGACGAGACGGCGGAGGCGCTGTTGGCCGCGTGGGCACGCGGCGACGCGAAGGCTGGTCGTGCGCTGTTCGAGCGCCACGCCGGTGAGCTCGCCGACTTCCTCGCACGCAAGCTCGACGACGGCATCGACGATCTCGTGCACCACGCGTTCGCGGCGTGCCTCGAACGCACGCGCGCGGGCACGGCCATCGCAAACGTGCGCGCCTATCTGTTCCAGTGCGCGCGCAACGGGCTCGTCGATCGCCTCGGTGCGCGCGCGCGCTTCGATCCTGCAACTGCGAGCCTGCAGGATGCCGGCACGAGCCCGAGCCAGGCATGTGCGCGCGACCAGCAGCGACGACTCCTGCTCGTCGCGCTGCGCATGCTCCCGCTCGACGATCAGATCGCGCTCGAGCTGCACTACTGGCACGAGCTCCCGGTCGAGCAGATCGGCGATGCGCTCGGCGTGCCGCGCAGCACCGCGCTCAGCCGATTGCATCGCGCACGCGCGAAGCTGCGCGCGCTCTTGCCCACGATCCCCGCGAGCGCACCGGAGCTCGAGCGCTCGCTCGCCAGCCTCGCGCGGCCGCTGCCCGAAGGGATGTGAGCTGGCGCAGACGCGAGCCGTGCAATCGCGGGCCGCGTCGCCGGTCTTCGCCCCCGAAACGGAAACGACCATGCTCCGCAGCATCCTCGCCATCCTCGCCGGCTACGTCACCATGATCCTCGGCGTCACGAGCACGCTCGCGATCCTCTTCTTCGCGGTACGCGACGAGCTGCCGCGCGAGCCCGGACCCTTCACCGGTCCGCAGTGGATCCTCTGGGTCGAGATCGCCAGCAGCCTCGCGGTCGCGGTGCTCGGCGGTTACGTGTGTGCACTGGTCGCGCGCCGCCGCGAAGTGCTCCACGGCCTCGTGCTCGCCGGCATCGTGCTCGCGCTCGGCTTGCTCAGCGCAGCGATGGAATCAGGCATGAAGCCGATGTGGTCGTCGATCGGCGTGATGCTGGCGGGCGTGCTCGGCGTGATCGCGGGTGCGCGCTGGCGTGCGAGCCATGTCGCGCTGCTGCGTTAGTGCTCCGCCAGCCAGTCGTCGATGCGGCGGATGAGCGACTGCTCGCTGCCGCCCATCGCGATGATCTCCGGATCGGTCGCGCCCGGGGTCGCGAGCGCGGCCCGAGCCGCACGGGCGAGCGCGCGGGCTTCGTCGTGCTCGCCGCGCGTCCAGCGAATGTGCGCGCGCATGAGCTTGGTCTCCGCGTGCATCGTGGGATCGGCGACCGCGGGCACGGTCTCCTCGACCCGCGCGAGCGCGGCGTCGGCCTTGCGCGGTTCGCTGTCGATCTCGCAGCCCGCTTCGGTCAGCAACGCGATCGCGATCTCGCGATCGTGCTCGTTGCCCTTCTGCAGCGCCGTGAACTCCTGGGCCACGCCGCGCAGCTCGGGCAACGCCGATGCACAACCGCCGACGAGCAAGCGCGCCTGCGCGAGGTTGAGCCGACAGATCGCACCGGTCGCGGTCGGTGGATCCGCGCGACGACCCGCGACGCACTTCTCGAGCTCCGCGATGCCGCGACCGATGTCACCGTCGTTGAGCGCCACGAGCCCGAGCTGCATGTGCGTCATCGACAGCGACGGATGCGACGCGCCGAGCAAGCGCTCCTGCCCCACCAGCGCCTGCTCGAGCAACATGCGCGCGCGCGCCGACTCGCCGCTCGCGATCAGCAGCGGCGCGAGGTTGGTCGCGACCGTCGCGGTTTCGGGATGATCGAGCCCCCACACCGACTCGGCGATCGCGAGCGCGCG
>DASZPU010000483.1:0-7490 GCA_035550195.1 Nannocystaceae bacterium | reverse complement strand
CACAGCATCGCGATGGGCGGATCGATCGCGCTCGGATGCGCGAACGTGCCCTGCGCTTGCTCGACCAGGCCCGCGTGCACGTAGATCGCGTGCTCGTCTTCGTAGAACCACGGCAGCTCGCGCAACCACGCAGCGACGTCCGCGGGGAAGAACCATCCGCCGAAGAGCGCGTCGATCTCGTCTTCGCTCGGGCCTTCGCCCTGCAGCGGCTGCGGACGACCGGTGAAGCTGCGCATCGCCGCGAGGCAACCATTGCCCTTCGGCAGCACGAACTCGGGCCAGCCGCGCTCGAGCACGCGCAACCACGCATCTTCGTGGTTGCCGCGCAGTGCGACCACCTTGCACGGCGCATGATGCTGCAGCCGTCGCACCGCTTCGATCACGCCCGCAGAGTCGGGCCCGCGATCGAGGTAGTCGCCGAGGAACACCAGCGTGTCGCTGGGCTCGGGCGCGGGCAGCTTGGCCATCAACGCGCGCAGGGCCGCGAGATCGCCGTGGATGTCACCGATGACGAACGTGCGCATCAATGCCTCTCCGCGAGCCAGCCCGCGAGCTCGTCGTGCAGCTGCAGCATCGAAGGATGGCGCGCAGCGGGGTGCTTCTGCAGCGCGGTCGCGAGGATCGCATCGAGCACAGGATCTTCGCCGCCGGTCGCGGGCGCGGGCGAGCGGATCGCGATGCTCTCGAGCAGCGCGGCCAACGACGTGCCGCTGTGCGGCGAGCGTCCGGCGACCAGCTCGTACAGCACGACGCCGAGCGAATAGATGTCGCTCGCCATCGTGATCGGCGCGCCGGAGAGCTGCTCGGGGCTCGCATACTCCGGCGTCATCGCGCGGCGACCGAGCGTGGTGACCGACACGCCGAGCACGTCGGGATCGAACGCCTTCGCGATGCCGAAGTCGAGCAGCTTCGGCGCGCCGTCGGTGGTGACCAGGATGTTCGCGGGCTTGAGATCGCGGTGCACGATGTGGCGCTCGTGCGCGTACACGACCGCGGCTGCGACCGCGCGCACCAGCTCGACGCGTCCGCGCAGCGCGACTGTGCGCTCGCGACACCAGCGATCGATGGGCGCACCGTCGACGTACTCCATCACGAAGTACGGCGTGCCTTCGTCCGTGGTGCCACCGCCTTCGAGGCGCGCGATGTTGGGATGATCGAGCAGGGCGAGCAGCTCGCGCTCGCGCTGCAGCCGTTGCGCGAGCTCGCCGGTCGCGACGCTCGCGGCGATCTTGATCGCGACCTTCGTCGAGCCTTCCGCGAGATACACCGCGCCCATGCCCCCTTGTCCGAGCGGCGCCACGATCCGATAGCCACCGATGTACGTGCCCGCGGGCAGGTCCGCGATCGACTCGAGCCACTGCGCGAGGCGGCGGTTCTCGAGGAAGCCGGCGGACTTGCGGTGGGCCGCGAGCAGTCGCTCGAGCTCTTGGCGCGCCGCGGGATCGGAGCACTCGCGATCGAGCAACGCGTCGGCCTCGTGCACCGCGAGCTGCGACGCACGATGGAACAGCTCCTCGATGCGCTGCCAGTCGTTCATGTCGCGCTGCCCATGTGCTCGAACAGCCACGCGCGCGCGAAGCTCCAGTCGCGCTCGACGGTGGGCACGGAGATGTCGAGCACGCGCGCGATCTCGTCGGTGGTGAGGCCACCGAAGAACTTCAGCTCGACGACCTTCGCCTTGCGTTCGTCGCGTTCGGCGAGCCGCGTGAGCGCGTCGTGCAATGCGAGCATGTCGACCGGGGCCTCGCGCTGCGCATCCGCGAGCGTCAGCGACACGCGCTCGTTCGCACCACCGCGCTTGCCGGCCGCGTGTGCGCGCGCGTGGTTGACGAGGATGCGACGCATCATCGTCGCGGCGAGCCCGAGGAACTGCGCGCGGTTGTTCCAATCGGCACGCGCTTGATCGATGAGCCGCAGATACACCTCGTGCACGAGCGCGGTGGGCTGCAGCGTGTGACCGGCACGCTCGCGCCCGAGGTAGGACACGGCGAGCCGACGCAGCTCGCGATAGACGATCGGCAGCATGCGGCGCAGCGCCGCCGGGTCGCCGCGGGTGGCATCGAGCAGCAGGTCCGTGGCTGCGGATTCCGCCATGGCCGATGCTACAACGCCCGCAAACGCCTCGTTTTCCCTCGTTGCAGATCGCGTGAGGGGATTCGGTCGGGGCCGGTGCGTAGCTGGACATGAGCAACGGAATCGCCACGCAGTCCTTCCTCCGCCTCGGTCTCGGCCTCGCGCTCGCGCTCGGCGCAGCGTGCGACGACGGATCCACCACGCCCGATGCCGAGCCCTCCTTCCGCGCCGCCGGTGACGTGATCGCAGTGAAGGTCATCGACGACTTCAAGACCGGCCCGATGCTCGAGCAGATCGACGGAGTCGACGCGGTCTACACCTCGCAAGAGGGCGCCGGCATCTTGGGTGGTTGGCGCTGCCTCGAAGCCGGCGTATCGGTCAACCCCTACGATCGTCCGTTCGGTGTCGAAGTGCGCGAAGGCAACGACGGCTACCTCGCGGTCGAGTCCGGCGTGGGCGTGCACCACGGCATGAGCCTCATCTACGGCCCCGACGAGAACTGCGGCCCGAGCGGTGGCCTCGGCGAAGACTTCTCCGACTTCACGCACCTGCGGCTCGAGTTTGCGGAGATGAACACGCACTACGGTGCGCTCGATCAGGGCCTCGGCGGTGCGATCGTCGTGTGGAGCACCGGCGGCGCGCAGGCGTCGTCGATCCCGCTGTCGATCGACGCGCAGACGCGCATGGTCGACTTCGCGCTCGCCGACTTCCAAGGCGACGTCGACTGGACCGACGTGTTCATGATCGACGTGGTGATCCAGAGCGGCGGCCCGGTGCCCGGCCACGACTACATCCTGACCTCGTTCAGCGCGATCCAGATCGAGCAGTAGCGGCGGCGCAGCGCGGGCGGACGATTCCTTCGCGTGGTGGCGAATGGATCGTCCGCCCGCTGCAACGACCCCCGGCATGAATCCCGCTCGCCGTGTCCTCACCCTCCTCTCCACCTGCGCGATCGCGTGCGCGCCTGCGGACGCGCCCGACAAACAGCCCGAGCTCGAGATGCGCAAAGCGAACGCAGCAGCGGACAAGGGCAAGGTCGCGATCTGCCACGTCGCCGGCGACGACCACCACACCATCGTGGTGGCCGCGCCCGCGATCCCGGCGCACCTCGGTCACGGCGACACGGTGGGCGAGTGCACATCGGGCTGCACGAGCGAGTCGTGCAACGACGACAACCTGTGCACGAGCGACGCTTGTCTGCCGGACGGCACGTGCAGCAACGTCGCGATCGTCTGCGAGGACGACAACTCGTGCACGCACGACAGCTGCCACCCCGGAAGCGGCTGCGAACATGCTCCGGTCGTCGACGGCGTGCCCTGCGAAGACGGCAACGAGTGCACCGACGACGACGTGTGCTGCGTCGGGCAGTGTCGCGGCACGCCGATCGACGGCTGTTGCTTGGACGCGAGCGACTGCGACGACGACAACGCGTGCAGCAACGACGCGTGCATCGGCAACGCGTGCGCGAACACGCCGGTCGGGTGCGCGGACGCGGACCCGTGCGTGGTGGGCTTCTGCGATCCGACGACCGGCGAGTGCGACGGCGCGCCGCTCGACTGCGACGACGCCAACGCGTGCACGATCGACACCTGCGGCGCACAGGGCTGCGTGCACACGCAGGACCTCGCGTGCGGCACGAACGTCGAGATCGCGATCGGCGAGCTGGGTGCGAACCAGCTGCCGCGCATCTCGGGCACCCACGTGATCTGGACGGCGCGCCAGCCGAATTCACGATTCGATGTGCTGCTGCACGACCACGTCACCGGCGAGTCGCAGAACCTCACCAACACGACCGCGGAGGACGAGGTCCGCGCGGACATCGATGGTGAATGGGCGATCTGGCATAACAGCGGAGCGGTGGGGCTCGAAGAGATCGTCGCGCACAATCTCGTGAGCGGCGAACGAATCGTCATCGAGGGAATGACGCCGACCACGAATCCCTTCAACCCCGCGATGGGCGACGGCTTGGTCGCATACTCGCGCGCCATCTGGGATCCGTTCGGCCCCCAGATTGCGCTGTATGATCTCGAGCAGCGCGTGCTGCTGCCCGATCATCCCGAGCTGTACAACGGCGAGAATGCGCGCGTGCGAGCGGGTCGCGTGCTTCATTCGCGGGGGAATGGCGGCGGTCTGCGTCTGTTCACGGTGGCGAGCGCCAGCAGCGTGCCGGTGCTGGAGACCTGGCCCGGTGGACAGTACGACCTCGACGGGCAGCGCGTGGTGTACGTCGTCTGGGACGGGCCGATCGGTTCGATCTTCGTCTACGACATCGCAACGGGAGTGACGCAGCCGCTGCCCACCGCGCAGCCGTCGTACAAGTCTGCGCCTCGGATCTCCGGCAACCGCGTGGTGTGGCAGGATGATCGCGGTGGCGATGTGGATCTGTACGTGTACGACTTCGACGCGGCGCTCGAGCTCCCGCTGGTCGTGGCGCCGGGGCTCCAGACGCCCGAGGACTTCGAGGGCGATCGGCTGGTCTACACGACGCGCACACTCGAAACGGACGCCGTCGAAGTGTTCACGTTCGGCGGCGGCGCGTAGCTGCCCTGTCGCGATTGCTGCCAGCTCGGCCGACCCAGCGCTCCTGGGTCGCGTCGGATCGCAGGAATCGCGACAGCGACGGAACCTTTTCGCGGGCTGCCGAGACCTGCGCGCGGCTCGAGTGGATCTGGATGCCCGGCGTGGGGCATCCTGCGTCGCGGATGGCGACGGTTGCGACGTTGGAGCTGACGGACGAGCTCGCGCGGAGGTTGTGCGCGGCGTGGAGCTTCGCGCCGACCGAGGAGCTCGCGGCGGGCCACTGCTCGCGCGTATATGCGGACGCGACGTTGGTACTGAAGGTGCCGTGGCGTGGCGAGGAAACGACGTCGGGATATGTCGCGGCACTGCGATTGGCGGGACGGCTGGGGCCGAAGGTGCTGCGCGGGGATGCGGAGACGGGTGCGGTGCTGATGGAGCGGTTGTGGCCGGGGCTGCCGTTGGGCGAATCGTCGCTGTCGGACGAGGAGCGGATCGCGGTGACGGTGGGGTTTCTGCGCGAGCTGGGGAAGGAGGACGGCGCGGGGTTGCCGTCGTTGGCGGGCTATTATTCGCAGAGCTGCGCGCAGCTCGACGAGTTGCTGGCGACCACGAATCGCGCGTGCTTGCTGCACGGGGATCTGCATCCATTCAACATCTTGTCGTTTGGCGAGGGGTGGTTGCCGATCGATCCGAAGGGTGTCGTGGGAGATCCGTGCTTCGAGCCGATCGCGTTCCTGCGCAACTGCATCGACGTGGGCGACGCGAAGGCTCAGCTCGCGCGGCGCATCGATGGGTTCGCGTCGATGCTCGCGCTCGACCCGGAGCGCATCGCGGCGTGGTCGGTGATCGACACGATCGTGTACCCGGACGACGGCGAGCCGTCGGTGGAGCGGCGCGCGTTGATGGAGGCGCTGCGCGGGTTGCTCGAGGATCGCGGCTGGCTGCGGTGGTGGCCTACGGGGGCGCAGTGACGAGCGCTGGGTTTCACTCGAGCTTCTTGGTCCGAGGAGGGCCATCCGCGCCGCGTGAAGGCTTCACGCGAAGCGGATGACCCGCGGCAGGACAGATCCGCGGAGTGAAACACGATCGAGGTCGTCAACGTGAGGGTGAACCGCGCGTGCGCGGTGGCAACATGGGGGACGTGACGGCGCTGCGCTACGGGATGATTCGCGTGGTTGCAGCGCTCGCAGCGGCGCAGTTGGTCGCGACGGGGCTCGCGGCGGCGGTGGATTTCGAGACGATACCTGCGGCACTGCTCGCGACGTTGGTGCTCGTGCCGGGGATCGTCGCGACGGTGGTGCTGCAAGAGCAGCGGCGCGGCGTGTCGGCGCGCGTGGTGTACATCGCGTGGCTCGTCGTGTTGATCGGTGCGCTGTGGTGGTGGGCGGAAGGCGATCCGATCTTCGAGACGCTGCGCAGCGCGCTGACACCGTTGTGGCTCTTCACCGGCGTGGTCGCGTGGGGCATGCTGCGGCGCGACTTGCCGTTCTTGCGACGCGCTCGCTGATGGACGATGTCGCGCGTCCGCGTGTTCGGGCGTGCGGCGATCGGGCATGATGACGAGATGGACGGCTTGATGGGGTGGAGCCGAGCGACGGCGGCATGCGTGCTCGCGATCGCGTGTGGCCCCGATGTGGAGGTGGTGGATCCCGATGCGCTCGTGCTCGCCGTGCGGACATCGGAGCGACTCGAGCTGCACGCGCTCGACGGACATTCGCACCGCGACCTCGGTCCATCGGGTTGGGTCGAGCCACCGTTGTGGACGCCGAGCGGTGACGCGATCGTGTTTCCCGCGCGCGACGGGCATCTGATGGTTCACGACGTCGCGCTCGACGAGACGCGGACTGCAACTGCGGATCCGCGCCGGATCATCGAGCTCGCGTCGAGCCCATCGGGCGACCGCGTGCTCGTGACGCACGGCGAGCGGGATGCTGCCGGCGTGGCGCTGATCGATCTCGCGAGCGGTGAGCTCCAAGAGATCACGCCGGCGGGGTCGCGGGATCGTGCGGTGCGGTGGTCACCGCGTGGGGATCGTTTCATGTTCCATCGCGTGTTCGACGAGTGGATCGCGGAGCCGACGATGGTGATGGTGGCCGAGGTCGGGCCGGCGGGCGCGGGGACACCGGTGCGTTTGACGGACATCCCGGAGGACGAGCTGGTCTCGGAGTCGGCGTGGTGGTCGTACGACGGCTCGTGGATGTTGGTGGCGGATGGACACCCGGAATCCTACGGTCGCGTGATCGCGAGGTCGGACGAGGTGGAGCGCGTGGTGCTCGACGGGATGACGATCGCGCGGCTGGCGATGTCGCCACACGCGAATCAGATGTTCGTGTCGATCGATCGGATGGCACCGGGCGTGACCTTCGAGTTCGCGGAGGCGCTGCATGATCTCGACGAGGGCACGGTGGTGGAATTCGAGGAGGAGCACGGTGCGGTGTTCTGGCGATCGGCGAGCTGGTCACCGACGCGGGACGAGATCGCGTACACGATCGACGTCGACGACGGATTCTCGCTGCGCTTGCTGGATCTGGGTGTCGGCGAGGCGAGGGAGCTCGCGCGCTTCGAGAAGGGGATGACGAGTTATTCGATGGACTTCTCGCCGGATGGGGAGAGGATTGCGGTGAGCTTGGAGGAGGTGGACAGCGGGCGCGCGGAGTTGGTGGTGGTGGATCGGATGAGTGGCGAGGTGGAGCGAGTGCTCGAACGCGCGAACGAGCAGCTCACGTTCGTGGGCTGGCGGCGCGACGGCGCGACCGGTAGCTAGTTCCCCACCGCGGCCGAAGCGGCCACGACCCGCGATGCGGGAAACCTGAGCTAAGCTGGATCGTCGGCAGCGAGGTCGCCCACTCAATGGTGCGCAACAGCTCGTTAGCTAGTTCGACCCGAAGCTCTCTGCG